>JAUNSV010000003.1 GCA_030539055.1 Eubacteriales bacterium
GTTTTTAATTCAACTTAGTATCACATTAATTTTTATTATATTTTCAGTAGCTAAACTAACAAGCTTTATTTTGATTATTCCTATGTTCTTTATTTATATTTTATTAGATAAAAGAAATCCTTTTGAAAAAATCAAACTTCTTTTTATACTAGGAGTATGCTTATTGGGATTGTTTGTATTATTAAATATGATTAGAAGTAATTTTACTCTTAGTATATTAGATAATATTTTATATTTAAGACATTATTTGTGTTCTGGTATGATTGTTTTTGTGGAATGGGTGGAGCAGGGATTTGAACATACAAATGGTATATATACTTTTAGGTTCCCTTTGGTTGTGCTAAATAAATTATTCCATACAAATTTTGATACATTGTGGATATCTGATGACTATATTAAAAATGTGAATATAGATTGGGATTTGGGTAATGTCTGGACATTTTATCATGGTTTTGTACAAGATTTTGGTTTATGGTTTGGATTATTTATGAGTGCTTTTATAGGATCGATACATGGGCTTTTATATAATTTAACATACAAATATAAAAATCTATTCTTTTTAGTATTATATACTCAACTAATGTTTCCATTATTAACCCAATTTTTTTCAGAGCATTATTTTTCACATATAAGTTTGTATGTACAAGTTATTATTATACTATTTCTTTTTACTAACACAAAATTATTATATATAAATAATGAAGTATTATCAAATGATCAATCAAAAAGTAAATAGTATTTATGCTCTTTAAATATAAATAGTTTTATAGTAAGTGAAAAATAATATTATTTTGAAAAGGAAAAAATTTGATTTCTATAGCACTTGCCACATATAATGGTGAAAAATATATAAAAAAACAATTATTATCTATTATTAATCAATCGATTAAACCACAAGAGATTGTAATTTGTGATGATTTGTCCACAGATGATACTATTAAAATAATAAATGAAATTAAAAATAAATATAAAAATATTTCATTTAATATTATTGTAAATAATGAAAAACTTGGATTTTGTGATAATTTTCTTAAAGCAATTTTTTTATGTAAGGGAGATTATATTTTCTTATCAGACCAAGATGATGTATTTCATAAAAACAAAATAGAGTTAATGTATAATGAATTAATTAATAATAATAAAATTAAATTATTATACTCAAATAATTATTTTATAGATAAAAATGATAAAATAATATTAAAAAATTTAAGTAAAAGTGAAAACACTTTATATTATTATGAAAATAATGAAACAATCAAAAAGGAAGAATTAAAAAAAGCATATAATCTTAAAAAATTTACAGACATAAATTTTTTTATCAAATATAATACAAATAATTTAATAAATATTAATTTTAAGAGATTTTTAAAATCGGTTGCATTTTCTGGCAACACTTTTGCTTTTAAAAGAGAGTTGTTAAATGATATTTTATTACTAAAAGAAAAAAATATTAAATTTAATTATCACGATTTATTATTATCATATTTAGCACAAAGAAAAAATGGATTATATTTTTATAATAAAAAAATAACATATTATAGAATGCACGGAGATAACACAATAGGAGTAAACGAAGTGAATGATAAAAAGAAAGTTGATAGAGTAATGTGGCTTCAAAATATTATAAATATTCAAAAAGAATTATTATTGTATGAACAAAATATAGATAAAATAAATAGGGGGGGGGGTGCATACAAACATTAAATATATGAATAGCTTGATTAATTTTAATAAATATAGATTAAAACAATTAAAAGAAAAAAATATTATCAAATCACTATTCAATATATTTAAGATAAAATATTATACAAGCTTTAAATCATTTTTAGGAGATTTGATATATACTTTAAAATAATTCATATATTTATAGTTTGATAATTTTATGGAAAAATTACTTACTATAAGCGTAGCAGCATATAATGTTGAGAAGTACATTGGTAGAGCATTAGATAGTTATATTAATACTTGCGTTTTAGATTATTTAGATATAATAGTAGTAAATGATGGATCAGATGATAATACAAAAAAAATAGTGGAAGAGTATGAAAGAAAATACCCAAACTCAATACGACTTATTAATCAAGAGAATAATGGGCATGGCTCTACAATTAATAAAAGTATACAATTAGCAAAAGGTTTATATTATAAAATAGTAGATAGCGATGACACAATTGATAAAATAGGATTAGAAAAATTAATTAGTTTTATAAAAAATAATAGAAATATTGATATAATTATTAATCCATTTAATTATTATGATTTTAAAACTAACAATTTAATAAGTATTAAATACCCATTTGTAGATATAAAGAGTGTTATATTTAATAAAGAACAAAAATTTGATGAATTAAATATTAATGATATTAATATTCACTCCATAACTACAAGAACTGACATATTAAAACAAAAAAAAGAGAAAATTGATGAGAATTGCTTCTATGTAGATGTGGAATATGTTATTTTTCAATTAAAATATATAAAAAATTGTATTAGTTTTGATTATCCTATTTATAATTATTATATTGGAGATACAAATCAATCTATAAATATTGAGAATTTAATAAAAAGAAGAGAAATGCATAAAAAAGTATTATTTAGGCTTGTTAATTATTATAATGAAAATTTTAATGATTTTAGCGAAAAAACTAAAGACATAATAAAAAATAGAATAGGATATTTTATGTATCATCAATACAAAATATATTTAAGTATGGGAAAACCTAAGGAAGAATTAATTAAATTCGATGAAGAGCTAAAATTTAAAAATATTGACTTATATCGTGGGAATGATTCAATTGTTATGAAAATTATTAGACTTAATAGATTAAGTGGTTATAAATTTATAAATTTATTTATGAAAATTTTTAAAATTTATGAAGAAAGTGTAATTAGAAATAATAATTAAAGAATGTAGAGATAATAATTTTTGTAATGCTTTATTTTGATAATATGGTAAAAAATTATTTATTTTTATGCGTGGAGGGATAGTTTGGTAGTTGTTTCGCTTAATGAGTGGATTTTATGGTTTTTTATTTATGCTTTTATAGGTTGGGTTTTTGAGTCAATTTATTGTTCAATAAGAGAGAATACTCTCATAAATAGAGGTTTTCTTCGCTTACCTTTTTTACCATTATATGGTTTTGGTGCAATTGTTATGTTTAGAGCAGCTCTTTTTAAACATACAATTGTTGGAGAATTTTTTGCTACTATGATAGCAGCTACCTTGCTTGAGTTTTTTACAGGCATGATTATGGAAGATATTTTTAAAGTAAAATATTGGGATTATTCAAATCAAAAAATTAATTATAAAGGTTATATTTGTTTATCATCATCTGTTCTTTGGGGCTTTTTTGGAGTTTTATTAGTTCATTTTATTCATCCATTTTTTTTAAATATTATATCTATGATACCCTCTTATTTGTTGACTACTATAGATTTTTTTCTTATAATAATTACATTTTATGATTCTTATATTTCTGTTAAAGTTGCTTTGGATTTGAAAAACATAATAGAAGTGCAAAATTATGCTTTGAGTGAAATGAGTAAAATTAAAGTACAAGCAGATACACTAGGAGACAAATTAAAACGAAGACTAGATACAACTTTGACTTTTTATAAGGAAGATATAATAAAAACAAAAAATCAATATGAAAAAATATTTCCAAAAAATGTATACAGTATGATTTTAAGAAATCCTACTATGTCATCATTAAAAAACAATGAAATATTTAATACAAAAAAAGTAATTACAAAATTAATGAAAGAATTTAAAAATAAATTTAATAAAGAAAAATAATTTTTTACTTTTTAATTTGTATAATAACGCTCTCTGTACTCTTGCATAGATTTAGCAAATATTTCTGCATTACTTGGTGGTGTATAAGTGATAGCATTAGCACCTGCTTCTATAGTTTGCATAATGGTATCATCACTTGGACCGCCTGTTGCAATAATAGGTATTTTTTTATTAAATGATTTGACATATTTAATAACTTCTGGAGTGTTATATGAAGCAGCTATATTTAAAATATCTGCACCTGCTTCTATTCTTTCTTTTATATCTTGTTTTATAGATACAATTGTGGCTAGGACAGGAAGTTCAACACGCTTTTTGATTTCACTTATTATTTCTGGCTTAATAGGAGCATTGACTATTACACCAAAAGCACCCTGATGCTCTGCATACTCTGCAAGCCTTACTGCTCTTATTCCTTTTGTTAAACCACCACCAACGCCTACAAAAACTGGTACATCGGATACACTAATAAGAGCTTGTGCTACTAGTGGTTGTGGAGTAAAAGGATATACGCATAGAACAGCATCTGTATTAATATTTTTTATGATAGCAACATCTGTAGAGAAAACCAATGATTTTATTCTTTTACCAAAAATGTTAATACCTGTGCATTTGTATACAGCCTCGGGGACACTCAAAGAATGGCCTCGTAAGATACCATTATATGTTGGAATTTTTGATTTCATATTTTACCTCCTGTATTTTTGATTTCAAAAAATTATAAAATAATTTAAAAAGGAATAAAATGAGTAATAGATTAACAAATATCGATTTATTAAAAATAATAGCATCATTTATGGTAGTTTTATTACATATTAATTTGATGTTTATTTTTAATTATAAAGCGAATGATTATGAGGGAATACTTCTTTGGATTTTAGAATTCATAGCACTCCCTAGTGTAAATATTTTTGCACTTGTATCTGGGTATGTTTTTTATGATAAAAAATTTAAATGGGAAAGATTAATAGAAATATGGATTATTGCTTTTATTTATAATTTTATATTTGTATTAATAAGTGAACAAAAAAATTTTTCAAGTTTAGATATACATTTTATAATTAAATTATTTACTCCAATTATAACACAAAATTTTTGGTATGTAAGCTCTTATTTTTCACTTATGTTTTTTATTCCTATATTAAACTTAGGTATTCAAAATGAAGATAAAAAGACTTTTTTAATTTTTGCTGTTTTATCTTTAGTATTTTTTTCTATAATATCTTATTATAATAAAGACATTTTTAATATGGCGAACGGATCTTCTTTAATATGGCTTATGATTATGTACATAATAGGTGCTGGTATACATAAGTTTAATATAGAAAAAGAAATACAAAAAAAATGGCTAATATTATTATATATACTTAGTTTAATATTTATGGAAATTTATTTTTTATTATCACACATGAGAATCAATAATTACAATTTGGATTTTTTTTCTGATGCAAAATATTTAGCACACAATAACCCAATAATTTTTTCTTCTTCTATTTTAATACTGCTTATTTTTGCAAAAATAAAAATAAATAATCATTTTATAATTAAAATCATTTCATTTTTATCACCATTAACACTTGGCATATATATGATACACACTTCTATAGTTTTGATATTACAAAAGGTTTTCAATATAAATATTCAAATTATTTTACAAAATTCGAATCCAATAAAATTATTCATTATTATAATACTATTTTCTATATTTATATATTTGATTAGTGCAATTTTAGATAATATAAGAAAAGTTATTTTTGATGAAGTAAAAAAAAGAATTATAAAAAAATAAAGATAGCATTATTAAATATTGATAATAAAATAAAATATGTTATAATATAAAAAAACAAGTGGGAGACTAAAAATGGATTTATTCAATGAAAAAGTGCTTCTTATTACAGGAGGCACAGGGTCATTTGGTAATGTAGTATTAAATAAATTTATAAATACGAATATAAAAGAAATAAGAATTTTTTCAAGAGATGAAAAAAAGCAAGATGATATGAGACATGAGTATCAAGCTAAATACAATAAAGCATCTGAAAAAATCAAATTTTTTATAGGTGATGTGAGAGATGAAAGCTCTTTAAAAAATGCATTATATGGTGTGGACTATATTTTTCATGCTGCAGCTTTGAAGCAAGTTCCATCTTGTGAATTTTTTCCTATAGAAGCTGTAAAAACAAATGTGTTTGGCACAGAAAATATGCTTAATGAGGCTATAAGTGCTGGAGTAAAAAATATTGTTTGTCTTTCTACAGATAAAGCTGCTTACCCTGTAAATGCTATGGGAACATCAAAAGCAATGATGGAAAAAGTAATAGTAGCAAAATCTAGAACAGTAAAAGAGGATAAGACAAAAATATGTTGCACTCGCTATGGGAATGTAATGTGTTCGAGAGGATCTGTTATCCCTCTTTGGATAGACCAAATAAAAAATAATTTGCCTATTACTATTACTGAAAAAAACATGACTAGATTCATAATGTCTTTGGAAGAAGCTGTAGACTTAGTACTTTTTGCTTTTACAAATGGAATATCTGGCGATATATTAGTTCAAAAAGCACCTGCTTGTACCATAGAAACATTGGCAAGGGCTGTGTGTGAATTATTTCATGCAAAAGACAGTATCAAAGTTATAGGAATACGACATGGAGAGAAAATGTATGAAACTCTTCTAACAAACGAAGAGTGTGCAAACGCTATAGATTTAGGCACTTATTACAGAGTTCCATGTGATAAAAGAGATTTAAATTATGATAAATATATTAAAGAGGGAAATACAAAAAGAAGTACATTAAGTGAATTTAATTCAAATAACACTAATATGCTAAATATTGAAGAAGTAAAACATAAATTGCTTAAATTAACATTTATTCAAGAAGAATTACAAAAGGTAAAATAAATGAATATTTTAATAACTGGAGCTAGTGGTTTTGTAGGTAAAAACTTATCATTAGCTCTTTTAGAAATTAAAAAGCATAATGACAGAACGCACCCATCTTTATTAGAAAAGATAGACAATATTTTTTTATATAATAAAAATTCTACAAATGAAGAATTAGAAGAATATTGTAAATCTTGTGATTTTGTTTTTCATTTGGCTGGAGTAAATAGACCAAAAAATGATGAAGAATTTAATGAGGGCAATGTAGATTTTACAAATAAATTATTATCTATTTTAAAAAAGTATAAAAACAATTGCCCAATAATGCTTTCATCATCAATACAAGCTAAATTAGATGGTGTACATTCTGAATATGGGAAATCCAAACTCAAAGCAGAAGAATCATTATTATCATATGAAAAAGAAACAAAAGCAAATATTTATATTTATCGTTTTCACAATATATTTGGTAAATGGTGCAAACCAAATTATAATTCTTGCATAGCAACTTGGTGCTATAATATTGCTAGAGATTTGCAAGTAGAAGTAAGCGCTAGAAATAATAAAATATCATTAATATATATAGATGATGTAATAGAAGAAATGATAAATTTATTAGAAAAAAACGTGGATAAGAATAATAATGTATATGAAAAAAGCCATATATATTATATATCAAAAGTATATGAAAAAACACTTGGAGAAATTATAGATTTAATATATATATATGCAAACCAAGCAAAAAATTTGTTTTTGCCAAAAATACCTATAGGTTCATTTGAAACAAAATTATATTCTACATATTTATCATATTTACCAAAAGAAAAAATAAGAGTACCACTACTTATGAAAGAGAATGAAAAAGGTTCTTTTACAGAATTGATGAAAACAAATGACCACGGTCAATTTTCTGTAAATGTATCACTACCAAATATGAAAAAGGGCGAACACTTTCATAATTCAAAATGGGAATATTTTATAGTAGTAAGTGGAAGAGCATTGATTAAAGAAAGAAAAATGGGGCTAGATGAAAATGGCAAAAAATATCCAATAATAGAATTTGAAGTATCATCAGATAAAATAGAAGCAATTCATATGTTACCAGGGTATTCTCACGCTATAATAAATTTATCAAACACAGAAAAATTAGTAACTATAATGTGGAGCAATGAAGTATTTAATCCGATGAAGCCAGATACATTTAATGAGGATGTATAAAAATAAAGGAGAAAATGATTTATGTCATTTCAAAATAATGGTAAATTAAAATTATTAATTATAGTAGGCACTCGACCAGAAATTATTAGACTTAGTGAAATAATAAAAAAATGCAAAAAATATTTTGATACAATACTGGCACATACAGGTCAAAATTATGATTATAATCTTAATCAAATATTTTTTGAAGATTTAAATTTAGAGAATCCAGATGTTTATATGGAAGCAGCAAGCGATAGCCTTGGAGACACTATAGGAAATATAATAAAAAAATCTTATGAGCTAATGCTTGACATCAAACCAGATGCTCTCCTTGTACTAGGAGATACAAATTCATGCCTTTCTACTATAGCAGCAAAAAGATTACACATACCAATATTTCATATGGAAGCAGGAAACAGATGCAAGGATGAATGCTTGCCAGAGGAAACAAATAGAAGAATAGTTGATATTATATCAGATGTAAATATGGCTTATTCAGAGCATGCAAGAAAATATTTACATGAATGTGGTTTACCAAAGGAGAGAGTGTATGTAGTTGGGTCTCCTATGGCAGAGGTTTTAAATAATAATTTTGAGAGTATTATTAATTCAAAAATATTAACTCAATTAAAATTAACAAAAAAGAAATACATTTTACTTTCTGCTCACAGAGAAGAAAATATAGATAAAGATGAAAATTTTCACTCTTTATTTAATGCTATTAATTCTTTATCAAAAAAATATGATATGCCTGTTTTATATTCGTGTCATCCTCGTTCAAGAAAAAAATTAGAAGAAATGAATTTCAAATTAGATGATAGAGTTATTATGCATGTACCTCTTTCATTCTCAGATTATAATAATCTTCAAATGAATTCATTTTGTACTGTATCTGATTCTGGAACCTTGCCAGAGGAGAGTAGTTTTTTCTTAAGTAAAAAATTACCTTTTTCGGCTGTTTGTATTAGAACATCTACAGAGAGACCAGAAGCACTGGATAAAGGAGTTTTTGCTTTAGCTGGAATAGATGAAAATAGTTTATTAAATGCTATACACCTTACTACTTCTTTATATAATGACAAATGCTTTGGTTCTGTGGTACCAGATTATATTGATGAGAATGTTTCTACAAGAGTAATTAATATTATTCAAAGCTATACCAATATAGTAAATAGAGTTGTTTGGAAAAAATATTAATAAAAAGGATAATATGAAAAAATATATTGAATTATCGAAAGAAGAATTGATAAAAGAAAAAAATAAATTAGAAAAGGAATTTGAAAATGTACGCACTAAGGGGCTTTCTTTTGATATGTCAAGAGGAAAACCTTGCAAAGAACAACTTGATTTATCGATGGGAATGATGGATATTTTAAATTCTAAGTCTGATTTGAGATGTGAACAAGGTATAGATTGCAGAAATTATGGTATTGTAGATGGTATTATAGAAGCAAAAAGATTTATGGGCTTATTTATGGAGAATGAAACTAAAAATATAATTATTTATGGTGCTTCTTCATTAAATATTATGTTTGATACAATAGCTCATTGTATGATAAAAGGTGTATTAGGTGAAACTCCTTGGTGCAAAATTCCAAAAGTAAAATTTTTGTGTCCTGTACCTGGTTATGATAGGCATTTTGCAATTTGCGAATATTTTGGTATAGAAATGATAAATATTCCATTATATGAAAATGGGCCAGATATGGATATGATAAGAAATTATGTAGAAAATGATGACAGCATAAAAGGTATTTGGTGTGTACCTAAATATTCTAATCCTCTTGGATATAGTTATTGTGATGATACAGTAAGACAATTTGCACTTTTGAAACCTAAAGCAAAAGATTTTAGGATTTTTTGGGATAATGCATATTGTATGCATCATCTTTATCCAAACAAAAAGGATCAAGACTATTTGATAGAAATAGTAGCAGAGTGTGAGAGAGTTGGATCTCCCGATATGGTATACAAATTTGCATCAACATCAAAAATGACTTTTCCAGGTGCAGGGCTTGCTGCTATAGCTACATCTGAAAATAATATAAAAGACTTAGAAGAGCAACTTCGTATACAAATTATTGGGCATGACAAATTAAATCAACTTCGGCATGTATCATTTTTTAAAGATATAGATCATATAATAGCACATATGATGAAGCACGCAAATATTTTAAGACCAAAATTTGAATTAGTTTTTGATACACTAGAAAAAGAATTATCCTCTTTGGGGATAGCTTCTTGGACAAAACCTAAGGGTGGATATTTTATTTCATTTAATAGTATGAATGGGACAGCAAAAGAAATTATTAAATGCTGTGCAGAAGCTGGTTTAAAAATTACACCAGCGGGAGCTACTTATCCTTATCACAAAGATCCTAACGATTCCAATATAAGAATAGCTCCATCATTTCCAGAATTGTATGATTTAAAAGAAGCATTATTAATATTTTGCTTAGTAGTAAAATTGGTATCGATAAAAAAGATTATGGAAAAATAGTTATTTATTTGCTAATTTCAAAAAATCAATAACTGCTTTTGGTTTATTGGATTTGTTATATGCAAATCCAATTTTTCTTTTTTCCATTTGATTTTTTAATTTTATTTCTATTAATTCGCCTTTATCAAGTTCTTCTTGAACAAACTCTCTTATGACAGAGCCTATGCCTACGCTTGCTTTGGCAAATTCTATTATCAAATCCATAGATGAAGCTTCTAAAATTTGAGTAGGAAAAATATTATTTTTTGAAAAATAATTATCTACAATAGTTCTTGTATCATGATATTTATCTAAAAGCATAATATTGCCATTTGTAAAATAATCACTTGAATAATTGAATACATGATTATAATAATCAAAATAATCCCTTGAGCATACAAAGCAATCGTGCAAAGTGTATACTTGCAAAAATTCAATATTTTTTGGTAGTATTTCTTGTTTATTAACGAGAGCTAAGTCAATAGATTTATTCTCTAATTTTTCATAAGATTTTGATGTAGGCATTGTGTTTACAGAAAGGCGCATATTAGGATAAAGCTTAGTATACTCAGAAATATAAGAAATAAGCAAGTGGGAACACATTGTTTGCGTAGAAGAAATTCTTAAATGACCAAAAGCTATAGAAGAAAAAGTTGATAATTTTTTTTCTGCATCATCTATTTGATTAAAAGCAGCTTGTATGTGTTCAAACAGAAGCTTACCCTCATTGGTTAAATCAACACCTTTTACAGACCTAGTGAATAATTTTACTCCTAAATCTTTTTCTAAAATATTAATTGATTTTGATACAGCTGGTTGGGAAATAAATAAAATTTTTGATGCGTGTGATAAATTTTCATATTTTGCTACTTCATAAAAAACTTTATAATTATTTAAATGTTGAATCATTCGTATTTTCCTCCATAAAAAGATTATACTATATATATAAAAAAAAGTCTTGTTAAAAATAAAATAATTGATTATAATAATGACCTATGTATAAATATTTTGGAACAATAGTAAATTCAGTTGCTATTATTATAGCAAGTTTGATTGGTACAGTATCTACCAAATTTCATATTACAAAAAAGGATGACAGAGAACCTTTATCTAGTGCAATCTTAGTAACACTTGGCTTATGTACTATTCTTGCAAGTGTATCTGGTTTAGTTGGTTTAGAGGATGGTGTTCAATCATTGAAATGCGTTATATCTCTTACTCTTGGATATGTGATTGGTTATTTACTTGATATAGATGGTAAAATATTTAGAGTATCTTCTTATTTTAAAAATAAATTTTCAAAATCAAATTCAAAAGAATCAGATTATTCTTTATATGGTTTTATAAATGCTACTTTAATATTTTGTATTGGTTCATTTGTAATTTTGGGGCCTCTTCAAGCATCACAAAATACTGGAGATAATTTAGTAATTGAACATCATATTTTATTATTAATGAAATCATTATTTGATTTTACTACATCACTATTTATGTCTATGAATTATGGGATTTCTATTCTTTTTTCATCTATTCCAGTTTTACTTATTCAAGGTGCTATTACTATTTTAGCAACAAGCATTTCTCCTTTTATTGTTTCTCACAATGCTATGCCTGTAATCAATTGCGTTGGATCTGTAGTTTTACTTACAATAGCTTTTAATTTTATATTTAAAACAAAAATTAAAACTGCAGATTTTATACCTTGTATATTATTATCAGTTATAATATGTGCTTTTTAAATAATTTATTCTGTCAAGCATTATAAAAATTTACTCTTGACAACTTTTTTTTATTATGATATATTGTTAAGGCTGTGACAAGATAGCGTAGATGTGTAAGGTTGCTATAGAACTAAAATCATAAGGTTTTATGGGTTTTTACACGGAGCGAAAGTCAAAGTAAATTGGCGACAAGTCACTGTACATCAAGAATTAGGGCATTAAAGTAGTTTTATTTTTTTCACTAAACTTTGATACACCCGATACCGTGTACAGTCACCGCTTTATCAAAAGAAAAAATCTTTTGAGTAAACAAAAAGGAGGCGACTTTTTTTATGGCAAAGAAACAAATAGTAAGAGTTGTGCTTAAAGCTTATGACCACGAGTTGGTAGATAGTTGTGCACAAAGAATTGTTGAGAAATGCAAATCTATAGGGCAACCTGTGTCTGGTCCTATACCACTTCCTACTAAGAAAGAGATTACTACTATTCTTAGAGCAGTGCATAAGGACAAAGATTCAAGAGAGCAATTCGAAAGAAGGACACACAAAAGATTAGTAGACATAGTAAATCCTGCAAAAAAAACAATTGAAACATTGCAAGGGATGGATATGCCTGCAGGCGTATATTTAGTTATGAAAGAATTAAAATAATATTTCTTATGAGTGAGAAGCCTATCACTCCTATGAGAAGAAAGGTAAAATATGAAGAAAGCTATTTTAGCAAAAAAATTAGGTATGACACAAGTGTGGGATGAAAACGGTGTTATCATACCAGTAACTGTTCTCGAAGCTGGCCCTTGCTTAGTTACGCAAGTAAAAACAATCGAAAATGACGGTTACAAAGCACTTCAAGTTGGTTTTGAAGATATTAAAGAATCGAAAGTGAATAAACCACAAGAAGGACATTTTAAGAAGGCGGGTGCAAGCCCAAAAAGATATTTGAGAGAATTTCGTTTGGAGAATGCAGAGGAGTATCAATTAAACCAAGAAATAAAAGCAGACATATTTCAAGTTGGTGACAAAATAGATGCTCAAGCAATTAGTAAGGGAAAAGGTTTTCAAGGAGCTATAAAAAGACTTGGACAATCAAGAGGACCTATGAAGCATGGTTCAAAATTCCATAGACATCAAGGTTCAAATGGTGCTGCAACTACACCAGGTAGAGTGTTCAAAGGTAAGGGAATGCCAGGACATATGGGAAATGTAAAAGTAACAACTCAAAATTTGGAAGTAGTTAGAGTGGACGCAGAAAAGAACTTACTTCTAATAAAAGGCAATGTACCTGGACCAAAAAAATCACTTATAATAATAAAAGAGTCTGTGAAGGCTTGAGAGGGGAGGAGACAAAATGGCTAATGTAAAAGTTTATGACTTAAGTGGCAAAGAAGTTGGGAATATGGACATAGCAGATTCAATTTTTGGTGTGAAAGTAAATGAGAATCTCCTTCATAAAGCAGTTACAGCTCAACTTACAAATAAACGACAAGGAACAAAAAAACAAAAAACAAGAGCTGAGGTTAGAGGCGGCGGAAGAAAACCTTGGAAGCAAAAAGGAACAGGTCATGCAAGACAAGGCTCTATAAGAGCCGTACAATGGAAAGGCGGTGGAATAGCGTTCGCTGCTGTACCAAAAGAGTATGAAGTTCAATTAAACAAAAAAGAGAGAAGACTTGCATTAAAATCTGCACTCACAAATGCTGTAAACAATAATCAACTGATAGTAATAGATGAAAAAAAATTAGATGAAATTAAAACAAAAAAAATGCAAGAAGCATTAAATAATTTAAAAGTTGAATCTGGTATTATTGTTCTCAATGAATACAATGAAAATGTGATTTTTTCTGCAAGAAATATTGAAGATATTGAAACAAAAGCAGTAAATGAATTAAATGTATACGATATCTTAAAATATAAAAATATGCTAGTTGATAAAAGAGCTATAAAAATGATTGAGGAGGTGTATGCATAATGGCAAATATTCAATATTATGATATTATCTTAAGACCTATTGTAACTGAGAGTAGTATGAATGATATGTCAAATAAAAAATATACTTTCTTAGTTCATCCAGAAGCAAATAAGATTCAAATAAAAGAAGCAGTAGAAAAAATGTTTCCTGGAACAAAAGTAGCTAGAGTAAATACTATGAACATTGATGGCAAGAAAAAAAGAAGAGGAACAATTGTAGGTAAGACAGCTAAAAAGAAAAAAGCAATGGTAACACTTACAAAAGATTCTAAGGACATAGAAGTATATAGTAAATTATAAAAATATGTAGAGTAAACTACGACAATAAACATTAAGGAGAAAATACAATGGGTATAAAAAAATATACCGCTTATACACCTTCAAGAA
Source organism: Eubacteriales bacterium (assembly GCA_030539055.1). GTDB lineage: Bacteria > Bacillota > Clostridia > Lachnospirales > Lachnospiraceae > UBA3633. The sequence continues at coordinate 14,435 of JAUNSV010000003.1, forward strand.
GAAATATGACAGGCCTAGATTTTCAAGCGATAACAAAAAAGACTCCTGAAAAATCACTTCTTGAAAAGAAAAAGAAAAATGCTGGAAGAAATAACCAAGGCAAAATTACAGTAAGACATCAAGGTGGAGGGAATAAGCAAAAATATAGAATTATAGATTTTAAAAGAAATGAAAGAGATGGAATGGAAGCAGAAGTAATTGGTATAGAGTATGATCCAAATAGGACTGCAAATATTGCTCTCATTCAATACACAGATGGAGTAAAAAATTACATATTAGCACCACAAGGGCTTACAAATGGTATGAAAGTAATGTCTGGGAATACAGCAGAAGCAAAAGTTGGCAATTGCTTACCTTTAGACAATATACCAGTTGGTACAGAAATACATGCAATCGAATTACTTCCTGGTAAGGGTGCACAAATGGTTCGTTCAGCTGGTAATTCTGCTCAATTAGTAGCTAAAGAGGGAAAGTTTGCAATTCTTAGACTTCCATCAGCAGAGATGAGAATGGTGCCAATCATATGTAGAGCAACAATAGGAATAGTTGGAAACGGAGAGCATTCATTAGTAAAACTAGGTAAGGCTGGAAGAAAAAGAAATATGGGTATTAGACCTACAGTAAGAGGATCTGTTATGAACCCAAATGACCACCCTCATGGTGGTGGAGAGGGTAAGTGTGGAATAGGAAGACCTGGTCCATCTACACCTTGGGGTAAACCAGCACTAGGACTTAAAACAAGAAATTCTAAGAAGTCATCAAATAAATTAATTATTAGAAGAAAAAATGGTAGAGCAATAAAATAAAAGGAGGATAGAAAATAATGGCTCGTTCACTAAAAAAAGGTCCATTTGCAGATGCACATTTATTAAAAAAAGTGGAAGCTTTGAATGCATCAGGTCAAAAGCAAGTAATCAAAACCTGGTCAAGACGTTCAACTATCTTCCCTCAAATGGTTTCTTTAACAATTGCAGTTCACGATGGTCGTAAGCATGTTCCAGTATATATCACAGAGGATATGGTAGGACACAAGTTAGGAGAGTTCGTTCAAACAAGAACTTTTAGAGGTCATTCAAAAGATGAAAAAAGAGCAGGAGTAGCATCAAGTGGTTCTGCACCTGCGCAAGCCCCAGCAGCTCCAGCGGCTGCAAAGTCATAAGGAAGGAGGAAGCTTAAATGTCAAAAGGACATAGATCTCAAATTAAAAGAGAGAGAAATGAAAAACAAGTTGATAAAAGACCAAGTGCTAAATTATCTAATGCGAGAGTATCGACTCAAAAAGCTTGCTTCGTTCTAGATGCTATAAGAGGCAAGGATGTAAATCAAGCTTTAGGACTACTTACATATAATAATAGATATGCATCAGCACTTATAAAAAAATTGGTTTTATCAGCAATTGCAAATGCAAAAAATAACAATGAAATGGAAGAAGAGAAATTATATGTTGCAGAATGTTTTGCATCAAATGCACCAACTATGAAGAGAATTCATCCAAGAGCACAGGGAAGAGCGTATCGTATTTTAAAAAGAAATTCGCATATCACTGTTATCTTAGATGAAAGACAATAAAGGAGATTTAATAATATGGGACAAAAAGTTAATCCGCATGGACTTCGAGTTGGTATAATAAAAGGTTGGGAATCAAATTGGTTTGCAGAAAAAAATTATTCTGATTACTTAGTAGAAGATTATAAAATTAGAAGAAAATTAAAGAAAAAACTTTATCAATCTGGTATTTCTAAAATAGAAATAGAAAGAACATCTGGCAAATTAAATATCGTTCTTTATACTGCAAAACCTGGTATTGTTATAGGAAAAGGTGGAGCAGAAATTGAAAAATTAAAAAAAGAGATATACAAATTTATCAATAAAAAAGAGAATGAAATAAAAGTAGACATTAATATTAAAGAAATTAAAAGACCAGATAAAGAAGCTCAACTTGTAGCAGAAAATATTGCAAGTCAATTGGAAAACAGAGTATCTTTTAGAAGAGCTATGAAACAAGCTATGAGTAGAACAATGAAAGCTGGAGCCTTGGGAATAAAAGCAGCAGTTGGTGGTAGACTCCAAGGAGCTGATATTGCAAGAACAGAGTATTATAGTGAAGGTACTATTCCACTTCAAACTTTAAGAGCAGATATAGATTATGGATTTGCTGAAGCAGATACAACATTCGGCAAACTAGGAGTTAAAGTTTGGATTTATAAGGGAGAAGTTCTTCCACAAAAGAAGAAAAAGGAAGGAGCTGTGTAAACTTATGTTAATGCCAAATAGGACTAAATATAGAAAACAACAAAGACGCTCTATGGCTGGAGTTGCTACTCGTGGTAATAAGATTACCGGAGGAGAATATGGGTTAGTAGCTCTAGAACCTTGTTGGATGAAATCGAATCAAATAGAAGCAGCCCGTGTCGCTCTTACAAGATATATAAAGCGTGGCGGACAAGTATGGGTAAAAGTATTTCCAGATAAACCTGTTTCAAAAAAGCCTATAGGAGTGCGTATGGGTTCTGGAAAAGGTTCTGTAGAGTTTTGGGTAGCAGTTATTAAGCCAGGTAGAGTACTTTTTGAAATAGGAGGTATTCCTGAGGATCAATCAAGAGAAGCACTTCGACTTGCAATGCACAAATTACCTTTGAAGTGCAAGATTGTATCAAAGGCTGAGTTGGAAGGAGGTAGCAAATGAAGAGCAACAAATTTACAGAAGAAATGAATTTAAAAACAATAGATCAATTGAAAGTAGAGCTTGTAAATGCAAAAAAGGAATTATTCGATTTAAGATTTAAAAATGCTACTAACCAACTAGATAACACATCAAAAATCACTAAAGCTAGAAAGAATATAGCAAGAATACAAACAGTAATGACAATGAAAGAAAATGCGTGAGAGAGGAGATAGTTAAGATGGAAGAGACAAGAAATCTAAGAAAGACAAGAACTGGAAAAGTCGTTTCAGATAAAATGGATAAAACCATCGTGGTTTCTATCGAAGATCACGTAAAACATCCACTTATTGGGAAGATAATAAAAAGAACAGTCAAATTGTATGCAGAAGATTCAAATAATGAAGCACATATAGGCGACAAAGTAGAAGTAATGGAAACAAGACCTTTATCAAAAACAAAAAGATGGAGACTTGTGCAAATTATAGAGAAAGCAAAATAATAATACGAAAGGAAAGGTAAAGAAGAAATGGTACAGCAAGAAACAAGACTTAGAGTCGCTGACAATACTGGTGCAAGAGAACTCCTTTGCATTCGTGTTATGGGAGGTTCTCTAAGAAGATATGCAAGAGTAGGCGATACAATAGTAGCCTCAGTAAAAGATGCCATACCCGGTGGCACAGTAAAAAAAGGTGAAGTAGTAAAAGCTGTAGTAGTAAGAACAGTAAAATCTATAAGAAGAAAAGATGGTTCTTATGTAAAATTCGATGAGAATGCAGCAGTTATTATAAAGGATGATTTGACACCAAGAGGAACACGTATATTTGGACCAGTTGCAAGAGAATTAAGAGATAGAGGGTATATGAAGATTGTATCTCTTGCACCTGAAGTATTATAAGGGGGCTTGGTAAATGAATAAAATAAAAAAAGATGATACAGTAAGAGTAATTACTGGTAAAGACAAAGGAAAGGATGGCAAAGTAATATCTGTTGATATGAAAAACCATAAAATATTGGTTCAAGGTGTAAACACAGTAAAAAAACATCAAAAAGCTGGCAAGACTCCTGGAGCAAAAGAGTCTGGAATTATTACTAAGGAAATGCCACTTGATATATCAAATGTAATGTTGGTAGTAGATGGCAAAGTAACAAAAGTAGGATTCAAAATTGAGAATGACAAAAAAGTGCGTATAGCAAAAAAAACAAAGAAAGAAATAAGATAAGGAAGGAGGAATAAAACTTGTCAAGATATAAAGATTTATATTCAAAAGAAATAAAAGCCCAAATGAAAAAGAAGTTTTCATATGCTAACGATCATGAAGTACCAAAATTGGAGAAAATCGTTATCAATATGGGAGTAGGAGAAGCCAAGGATAATTCCAAACTTCTTGATAATGCTGTTCGTGATTTAGAACAAATAACAGGTCAACATGCAGTAACCACAAAAGCAAAAAAAGCTATAGCTAATTTTAAAATAAGACAAGGAATGCCAATAGGTTGCAAAGTTACATTGAGGGGCGAAAAAATGTATGAGTTTGCAGATAGATTGATAAACCTTGCACTCCCTAGAGTTAGAGATTTTAGAGGAGTATCAGCTAATGCATTTGATGGTAGAGGTAATTATTCGCTAGGAATAAGAGAACAAATTATTTTTCCAGAAATAGACTTCGATAAAATAGATAAGACTAGAGGAATGGATATAATATTCGTTACTACAGCCAAAACTGATGAAGAGGCAAAGGAGTTACTTACTCTTTTCAATATGCCTTTCCAAAAGGTATCATAAGAGTAGGAGGAAAAGATGGCAAAATTATCTAAAAAATTGCAACAAAAGAGACCAGCAAAATTTTCAACCCAAGAATATACACGCTGCAAGATATGTGGACGCCCTCACGCCGTATTAAAAAAGTATGGTGTATGCCGTTTATGTTTTAGAGAGTTAGCTTATGCAGGTCAAATTCCTGGAGTAAGAAAAGCAAGTTGGTAAAAAATATAATTAGAAAGGATATCCATAATTATGAGTATGAGTGATCCAATCGCAGATATGCTTACGAGGATACGTAATGCAAACACTGCAAAATTTGACACAGTAGATATTCCTTCTTCTAAAATGAAAGTTTCTATAGCAGAAATTTTAAGAGATGAAGGATATATAAAAGGATTTGAATTAGTAGACAGAGGAAATTTTAAAGATATTCAAATATCATTAAAATATGGCAAAAATAAAAATGAAAAAATTATTCAAGGCATAAAAAAGATTTCAAAGCCAGGATTAAGAATATATGCCAATAAAGACAAAATGCCTCAAGTATTAAATGGATTAGGAATAGCAATTATTTCTACTAATGAGGGCGTTATGACAGATAAGGACGCAAGAAAAAAAGGTATAGGCGGTGAAGTACTAGCTTATGTTTGGTAAATCTGAAAAGCAAGATAAACTTGCTCAATTTAAGAGAAAGGAAAATTAAAAATGTCACGAATAGGTAAGATGCCTGTGGATGTTCCAAAAGAAGTTGAAGTAAAAATCAACGAGGGAAATCATATCACAGTAAAAGGACCAAAGGGTTCTTTGGAGCGAACATTTGTAGCTGAAATGATAATTAAACAAGAGGGAGATCAAATCATAGTTGAAAGACCAAATGATTTAAAGAAATACAGATCTCTTCATGGACTAACAAGGACTTTGATTCATAATATGATAGAGGGAGTTACTAAGGGTTATGAAAAGTCACTTGAAGTAAATGGTGTTGGTTATAGATGTGCTAAACAAGGAAAAAAATTAGTATTAAATTTGGGATATTCACACCCTGTAGAAATGACAGACCCAGATGGCATAGAAACTGTTGTAGCAGAAAATGTAGTAACAGTAAAAGGTATGTCTAAAGAAAAGGTTGGTCAATACGCAGCAGAGATTAGAACAAAAAGATTACCTGAACCTTACAAAGGGAAGGGAATAAAGTATAAAGACGAGCATATTAGAAGAAAAGTTGGAAAGACAGGTAAGAAATAAAAAAGGAGGTATGAAAAATGGTAAATAAAATAAATAAAAAAGAAATAAGACAAAAGAAACATTTAAGAGAAAGAAACCGTTTTTTTGGCACTCCAGAGAAGCCTCGTCTAACGGTTTTTAGATCGGATATGCATATGTATGCACAAGTAATAGATGATACAAAAGGTGTTACACTATGTGCTACTTCTACACTTGATAAATCACTTGGACTCAAAAAAACAAATAATAAAGAAGCTGCAAGTGCAATTGGTGAAGCAATTGCAAAAAAAGCAAAAGAATTAGGTATTACAAAAATTGTTTTTGATAGATCAGGATATATTTATCATGGAAAAGTTGAAGCTTTGGCCGAAGCCGCAAGAAAAGCTGGCTTAGAATTTTAAAAAAGGGAGAGTATATAATGAGAGAAAAAGTAGATACATCAAAATCAGAGTATAAAGACACCGTAGTTTCTATCAAGAGAGTATCGAAAACTGTAAAAGGTGGTCGTACAATGCGTTTTTCTGCCCTTGTTGTAGTCGGAGATGGAGATGGACATATTGGAGTAGGACATGGTAAATCAACAGAAATTCCAGAGGCTATAAGAAAAGGAAAAGAAATGGCTACTAGAAATTTGGTAGAGATTCCAAGAGACAAGCATAATTCAGTACCACATGATTATATTGGTGAGTGGGGTTCTTCACATGTAATATTAAAAAGAAGCCCAGAGGGAACAGGTGTAATAGCAGGTGGGCCTGTGAGATCTGTTATGGAAATGGCAGGGATTACAAATATAAGAACAAAATCAATTGGTTCAAGAAATAAAGCAAATGTTGTTTTAGCTACAATTGAGGGATTAAAAAAGATGAAATCACCTAAAGAATTTGCCACTCTTCGCAATAAAGAAGTAGAGCATATTTTAGGTATAGACTAAGGAGGAAAATACAATGGCAAAAATGTTAAAAATTACCTTAACAAAATCTCCTATAGCTTGTATACCTAAGCAAAGGGCAACAGTAAAAGCTTTGGGATTAAGAAAAATGCATCAAAGTGTAGAGCATCCAGACAATAAAGCAACTCGCGGTATGATATTTAAAGTAAACCACTTATTGACAGTGGAAGAAATATAAGGAGGTTATATAAAAATGGATTTATCAACATTAAAACCGGCTTTAGGTTCAAAGTTCTCATCTAACTTCCGTAAAGGCCGTGGGCATGGATCTGGTAATGGAAAAACAGCTGGTAAAGGACATAAGGGTCAAAAAGCGAGATCAGGTGCTCCTCGTCCAGGCTTTGAGGGTGGTCAAATGCCTCTTTATAGAAGACTTCCAAAAAGAGGATTCTTCAATAGAAATGGTAAAGAAATAATAGCAATTAATGTATCAAGACTTGAATGTTTTAATGATGGAGATGTAGTAGATGTAAAAACTCTTCTCGACAAAAGAGTAATATCAAAATCTTCAGATGGAGTTAAGATACTTGGGCAAGGCGAACTTACAAAAAAATTGAATGTTAAAGTAAATGCATTCTCAGAAAGTGCTAAGGAAAAAATAGAAAGCTTAGGCGGCACCTGTGAGGTAGTCTAATGTGGAATATGTTTTTGAACGCATTTAAAGTTAAAGAGATTAGAAAGAAAATATTATTTACACTTTTTATGCTTGTTGTAATACGTTTTGGATCAGACCTTCCTGTACCAGGAGTAAAAACAGACTTTTTCAAAAATCTTTTTGACTCATTTGCTGCACAAGATGCAGTTGGCTGGTTAAATTCAATGACAGGTGGTTCTTTTGAGCAAATGTCTGTATTTGCATTAAGTATTACACCATATATAACATCTTCAATTATAATGGAGCTTCTTACTATAGCAATACCAGCACTAGAAGATCTACAAAAAGAGGGAGATGAGGGAAGAAAAAAAATTGCAGAGTATACAAGATATGTTACAGTAGCACTCGCTCTTATAGAATCTACAGCAATGGCTGTAGGCTTTGGAGGTCAAGGTCTTCTTCTTGAGTATAATGCAATATCAGTTGTTATAGCAATAGTAAGTATGACAGCAGGTTCAGCTTTTCTTATGTGGACAGGTGAGTGCATTACAGAAAAAGGTGTAGGGAATGGTATAAGCGTAGTTCTTCTTTTTAATATTATTTCTACTATACCATCGGACTTTAATGTATTATATGAAAAATTTATTAAAGGACAAAGAGCTGCATTTGGAATTACTTATGCAATAATAATTGTTGCTGTAATACTAGCTATTATAGCTTTCTCTGTATTACTTCAAGATGCAAAAAGAGAGATACCAGTTCAATATGCATCAAAAGTGTCTGGCAACAGTAGAGTAGGAGCACAAGGATCCATTATTCCATTAAAAGTGAATACAGCAGGTGTTATACCAGTTATTTTTGCTTCATCAATAATGTCGCTACCTGTTATTATTTCTCAATTTTTGGATATTGATATGTCTTCTTTAGCAGGAGCAATAATAAATGTATTGAATTCTGGAACTTGGTTTAATAGCTCTTACCCTATATACTCTATAGGAGTAGTGATATATGCAATATTGGTAATATTTTTTGCATACTTTTACACATCTATTACATTTAACCCAAATGAAGTTGCAAATAATATAAAAAAGCAAGGTGGTTTTATACCTGGGCTTAGACCTGGAAAAGAAACATCAACTTATCTTGAACATATTTTGAATTATATTATATTTATAGGAGCAGTAGGCTTGACAATAGTAGCACTAGTACCTGTTGCTGTGTCTGGAATATTCAATATATCAAGAATATCTTTTGCTGGTACTTCATTACTGATTGTAGTTGGTGTAATATTGGAAACATTAGAATCAATCAAATCACAATTGGTAGTTAGAAATTACAAAGGTTTTTTGAGCGAATAAATATTAATTCATGAAAGGGCTAATATGAATATTGTAATGCTTGGAGCTCCTGGAGCTGGAAAAGGAACTGTTGCAAAAAAATTACAAGAGGAATACAAAATTCCACATATTTCAACAGGAGATATTTTTAGAGAAAATATTAAAAACGGCACAGAGCTTGGTTTAAAAGCAAAATCATTTATGGATAAAGGTGAATTAGTACCAGATGAAATTACTATTAATATGCTTCTTGATAGAATAGAAAAAGATGATGCAAAAGAAGGATTTATATTAGATGGTTTTCCTCGTACAATCAATCAAGCAGAGGCTCTAAAAATAAAATTAAATGAAAAAAACACAAAAGTGGAATATGCAATTTTGCTTGATACTAAAGATGAAGACATTATAAAAAGATTATCTGGAAGAAGGGTATGTGAAAATTGTGGTAAGCCTTATCATATAGAAACATTGAAACCAAAAACAGATGGCATATGTGATGATTGTAATAATAAATTAATACAAAGAAAAGATGATACAATAGAAGTAATAAAAGACAGATTGAATGTATATCATAAGCAAACTCAACCACTTGTCGATTATTATCAAAATGAAAAAGTACTTCATACAATTGATGGATTTCAATCACTAGATGCAGAAATTATTGAAATAAAGAAGATTTTAAATAAATGATAATAGTAAAAAATGATAATGAAATAGAATGTATGCGAGAAGCCGGAAAAATCTTAGCATATGTTCATGAAGAAATGGCATCAATTATAAGAGTTGGAATATCTACTTATGAAATCAGCGAATATGGATTTAAGATAATAAAGAAAAAAGGTTGTACAGCATCATTTTATAAACTATATGATTTTCCAGAACCATTTTGTATATCATTAAATGATGTAGTAGTTCATGGCATACCAGATAGGCATACATTTTTAAAAGATGGAGATATTATCTCAATAGATGGTGGTGTTTGTTTTAAAGGATATCAATCGGATGCAGCAAGAACTCACATTGTGGGAAATGTAAGTAACGAGATAAAAGATTTAGTAGATAGAACAAAAAAATCCTTTTATGAGGGAATAAAATATGCAAGAGATGGAAACCATTTACATGATATATCAAATGCAATAGCTAATTATATAGAACCTTTTGGATATGGAATTGTAACAGAGCTTGTGGGACATGGAATAGGAAAAAAAGTGCATGAGGATCCAGAAATTCCAAATTTCAAACAAAATACAAGAGGTCCCAAATTACTAAGAGGAATGACTCTAGCAATAGAACCAATGATTAACTTAGGTGTAAGCGATGTTAATTTTTCAGAAGAAGACGGATGGACAGTAAGAACTAATGATGGAAAAGTATCTGCACATTATGAAAATACTATTTTAATAACAGATAATGAACCTGAGATATTAACCATATAAAGGAGGGATACAATGTCTAAAACGGATGTTATAGAAATTACAGGGATAGTACTTGAAAAACTTCCCAATGCAATGTTTCAAGTTGAGTTAGAGAACGGACATCAAGTCCTTGCTCATATCTCAGGGAAACTAAGAATGAATTATATAAAAATACTTCCTGGAGATAAAGTAACAATAGAATTATCTCCATATGATCTTTCAAAAGGTCGTATAATTTGGAGAGACAAGTGAGAAAGGAGATATTATGAAAGTCAGATCTTCAGTAAAACCTATCTGCGAAAAATGCAAGGTAGTAAAAAGAAAAGGGGTTGTTCATATTATTTGTGAAAATCCAAAGCACAAACAGCGTCAAGGATAATAAAAAAAATAGGAGGAGAATATGGCACGTATTGCAGGTGTTGATTTACCAAATGCAAAAAGAGTTGAAATTGGTCTAACATCAATTTATGGAATAGGCATTCAAAAGTCAAATGAAATATTAAAAATAGCAAAAGTAAACCCAGACACAAGAGTAAAAGATTTGACAGATGATGAAATAAAAAAGATTGCAGAAGTAATAACAACTCATGCTATGGTTGAGGGTGATCTTCGTAGAGAAGTTACTCTAAACATAAAGCGACTAAAAGAGATAGGTTGCTACAGAGGAGTTCGTCATAGAAAAGGGCTTCCAGTTCGTGGACAAAAAACCAAAACAAATGCAAGAACTTGTAAGGGTCCAAGAAAAACAGTAGCAAACAAAAAGAAAGAAACAAAGTAATTAAACAATAAGTGAGTACATGTTTTATGTACAGAACCAAAAAAAAATATGAAAGGAAAGTAGGTTAGTTTAATATGGCTAATAAACAAACAACAAGCGCTAATAAGAGAACTACAAAAAAGCGTGTAAAGAAAAACGTTGAACGCGGTCAAGCACATATACAATGTTCATTCAATAATACTATTGTAACATTAACTGATGAAGCTGGTAATGCTTTATCATGGTCAAGTGCTGGATCTCTCGGATTTAAAGGTTCAAAGAAATCTACTCCATATGCTGCACAACTTGCAGCTGAAACTGCCACAAAGGCGGCTTTGGTACATGGTTTAAAGTATGTGGCTGTATTTGTAAAAGGACCTGGTACAGGTAGAGAAGCAGCTATCAGAGCTTTAGATGCAAATGGATTAAAAGTTACATCAATTATGGATATAACACCAGTTCCACACAATGGATGTCGTCCACCAAAACGTAGAAGAGTATAATGGAGGTTAAATAAAGATGGCAGTAGATAGAGGTCCTGTTCTTAAAAGATGCAGAGCACTGGGTATAGAGCCTACAGTTTTAGGAATTGATAGAAAATCAAACAGACAAAAAAGACAAGGTAAAAAACTTTCAGAGTATGGATTACAGCTTCATGAAAAACAAAAAGCAAAATTCATATATGGAGTTTTAGAAAAACCTTTTAGAAATTATTTTGCAAAAGCAGAACGCATGAAAGGTCAAACAGGTGCAAATTTGATGATTCTTCTTGAAAGAAGAATAGACAATGTTATTTTCCGTATGGGATTAGCACGCACAAGAAGAGAAGCTCGCCAGGTTGTAGGGCATAAACATGTTCTAATCAATGGCAAAAAAGTCAATATCCCATCATATCTTGTGAATGTTGGTGATAAAATAGAAATCACTGAAAAAGCAAAAGAAACAAAAAGATATAAAGAAATCATTGAGGAAACATCATCAAGAATAGCTCCAAGTTGGTTAGATGTAAATCTTGAGGGAATGCAAGCTACAGTAAAAGCATTACCAACAAGAGAAGAAATACAAATACCAGTTGATGAGATGCTTATAGTTGAGTTGTATTCTAAATAAAGAAGATAAGGAGGCAATATGTTTAACTTTGAAAAGCCTAATATACAAATTGCTGAGCTTTCACAAGATAAAAAATTTGCGAGAATAATATGTGAACCACTAGAGCGTGGGTATGGTACTACTCTCGGTAATTCTCTTCGTAGGATTATGCTTTCTTCACTTCCTGGATATGCTGTATCACAGATAAAAATCGAGGGAGTATTGCATGAATTTTCTGTAATTGAAGGCGTAAAAGAGGATGTGACTGAGATTATTATGAATATAAAAGATTTAGCAATTCATAATAAACAGAATACAGTTGAAGATAAATTTGCAACAATTTATAGAGATGAAGAGGGAGTTGTAAAAGCAGGAGATATAGATGTAGACCCCGACATAGATATTATCAACAAAGATAAAGTAATATGTCATTTATCTGGCAAAAATGCCAAAATAGATATGAAATTACTTATTTCAAGTGGAAGAGGTTATGTACCATCAGAAAAAAATAAAGAAAATTTGCAAGGAATAGGATTCATTCCAATAGATTCAATTTATCAACCAGTAGAAAGAGTAAATATGATTATAGAAAACACTCGTGTAGGGAATGTAACAGACTATGACCGACTTATTCTTGAAGTAACAACTAATGGCACTATGGGTGCAGATGAAGCTATTTCTTTAGCAGCAAAAGTAATGTCAGAGCATTTATCTTTATTTGTTGATTTAAATGAAAACGTAAAAAGCGTAGATGTAATGGTAGAGAAAGAAGAAGTAAAAAATGAGCAATCATTAGAAATGAATATAGATGAATTAGAATTAAGTGTTCGCTCTTATAATTGCTTAAAGAGAGCTGGAATAAATACAGTAGAGGAATTATGCAAGAAGACGCCAGAAGAAATGATGAAAGTAAGAAATCTTGGCAAGAAATCATTGCAAGAAGTATTAATTAAATTACAAGATATGGGATTAAAGAGTGATATCCCAGAGGATTATTTCAAATAAAACTGTCAATAAGACTGAAAAGCATGATAGGAGGACAATAAATCATGGCAAGAATTAGAAAATTGGGAAGAAGTTCAAATGTTAGAAAAGCAATGTTAAGATCGCTTACTACAAATATTCTTTTGTATGGTCATATAAGAACAACAGAGGAAAGAGCAAAAGAAGCAAGAAAGCAAGTTGAAAAATTGATTGCTCTAGCTATAAAAGAAAAAGACAATTATGAAGAAGTAACAATTAAAGCAAAAGTAGCAAGAAAAGATAAAGATGGCAAAAGAATAAAAGAAGAAAAAGATGGTAAACGAGTTACTGTATATGATGAAGTAGATAAAATCATAAAAAAAGACAAACCATCGAGATTACATGCGAGAAGACAAATGCTAGCTATTTTGTATCCAGCATCTACATATGAAAATGAAACGAGAAAAAAATCAAAAAAAGAAGTTGATTTAGTAGCAAAATTATTTGATGAGTATGCACAAAAATATGCTGATAGAAAAGGCGGTTACACAAGAATAATTAAAATTGGTCAAAGAAAAGGTGATCAAGCAATGGAAGTATTATTTGAATTAGTATAAAAAAATCAACCTGGAATAGTAATTCCAGGTTTTTTAAAAAGGAGAAAAATATGAATAATCCATTAGGAATGGCACAATTAGCAGGTTTTATGACAAGGCATCCAAAAGCAGTATCATTTTTTCAAAAACAAATATCTAAAAAATTAGAGGATGGTACAATTATCGAAATCAAAATAAAAAGACCAAGCGATGAAAATGAAGATAGTGCAAATATAAAATTAACACAAGCAGATATTAAATTAATAGAAAATTTGAAGAATGCAAAATAAAAGGAAAAAAATATGAAAATTTTAAAAGAACAAATTCATATAAAAGATTTAGCACATTTTGAGAATAATTATTTTAAAGATATGATTAAATGCGTTGCAGATGTAAAACAAAATATTATTGCACTCGATGCAAGTATGCACTCAGATCTTGAAAGATTTCTTCTTGAGGAGGGATGCGAAAATAAAAACTTGTGGGGATTCAATCTTTATTTTGATGGAGATAATATAGAAGATATTATAGAGTATAATTCCCTAATAAATATACGACCATATCAAAATAATAATAGCATGGAAATAAAAGATGAAAAAATAAAAAATGATATATTAAAGGTAGTAAAAAATTGGATAATATAATATATCAACATAAAGATATAGTTCAAAATAACAATAAAAATATTATTGAAATACTAGCAAATGCAGGAGTAGAATTTTGTAGAGCATTAAAATGGAAAGAAGAAAATAATAAAAAGAGGGAAGAGAGTGCTTTTGATAGAGGTATAGAGCTACTAGATATAACAATAGATTTTGCATGTGAAAATAAAAAAAAATACATAGGGTGCATTAAAGAGTTATGTATTTTAAAAGAAGTATTATGTGATTATTTTTTATTAGACAATAAATATGAAATAAATAAAAATTACATAATAAAATATTTTGAAGATTATGCAACCAGTAATAGGCTATACAATGAACGAATATAATAAAAATACAAATATTACTTTAAAAATAGTAGATATGACAAATGATGGTCTTGGAATTGCTAAAGAAGGATTCAAGACTTTTTTTGTTAAAAATGGAATAGTGGGAGATGTAATCGATGGAATTATTACTAAAGTAAATAAAAATATAATATATGTAAAAGCAATAAATATTATAACAAAATCACCTTATAGAATAGAGCCAAAATGTGAGTTTTGTAAACAATGTGGTGGTTGTACCTTGCAAGAAATCGACTATGATAAAGAGCTTCAAATAAAAAAAGAAGCAGTGCAGCGTAATTTAATTAGAATAGGGAAAGTAGAGTATAATGAAGATATAATAAAAAACAATATAGAAATTATAGGGATGGAAAACCCTTATTTTTATAGGAATAAAATGCAAATGCCTTTTTCTATAAATAAAGAGGGAAATACAATTTGTGGTTTTTATGCTAAAAGAACACATAATATTATTCAAATAAATAATTGCAATATTTGTTTTGATGAAGCAAGTATCATAATGAATATAATAAAAAAATGGTGTGATGAAGAAAAAATACAAGGATATGATGAAAACAAAAAAATTGGCTTACTTCGTCATGTATTAATAAGAAAAGGATTTAAAACAGGTGAAATAGGAATATGTTTAATAATTAATGATAATACTTATCCAAAAATACTTGTATCAAAAATTTTTAATTTACTTAGAGAATTAAAAAGTTATAATATAACTTCTTTTGATATTAATTTGAATATGAATAGAGATAATGTAATTTTATCGAAAAAAATAATTAATATAAAAGGTAATGGATATATAAACGATGAAATGACAATTAAAAATACTAATTTAAATTTCAAAATTTCTACAAAAGCATTTTATCAAGTAAACTTCCGTCAAGCAAAAAAATTATATGAAATTATAATTGAATATATAGAAGAAATAGAAAAAAATAATAATAAAAAAATAGATGTAGCACTAGATTTATATTGTGGAATTGGTACTATTACTTTATTTATTTCAAAATATGTAGAAAAAGTAGTAGGAGTAGAAATTGTAGAAGAAGCAATTATTGATGCAAAAGAGAATGCTAGAATTAATGGGATTAATAATGCTTTCTTTTATGCACACGATTTAAGTTTGTGTGATTTAAATAATATTTGTACAAATAGTATAAATAAAAATGAAAAAATTGAATTAGTAATAGTAGATCCACCAAGAAAAGGTTTAGAAAAAAATGTAATAGATAATATATGTGAAATTAACACTAAAAATATTATTTATGTGTCTTGTGATAGTGCGACTCTGTCTAGAGATATAAAACTATTTTATGATAGAGGGTATATATTGCAAAAAATAAAATTGGTTGATATGTTTCCAAGGACAATGCATGTGGAGACGGTATGTTTGCTGACAAGGGTATAGATTGACGGTATAAATCATTTGGCAAAAGTGTTGTTTTAAGGTAAAATACAAAGTGATAATTGCGAAAAAGAGGGGTAGGCGAAAGTGCCGTTTTTATGCAGATTATCATGTTTTATCAGACTGGATTTCAGAGGTAGTGTGAAGCTGTTCTGAGAGACAGTAGCGAGGGTGAATGCTTAAGTTGTATGAGCAAACAGACCACCCCACTTAAGAGTAAAGAATATAACATATTGGAGTTGTAAGATGAGATATTTAGGGAATAAAGAATCTATACTCACAGAGATAGAAGCTGTGTTATCAAAAAACAATCTGATTGATAAAAGGCTAACATTCTTTGATGCTTTTTGTGGTTCGGGCTCTGTATCAAATTATTTTAAGAAACATTATGACTTAATAATAAATGATAATCTTAAGTGGTCCGTGATATATACAAGAGGGAGAATATGTGCTTCGCAGTGTTCCTTCAAGAAACTAGGATTTGATCCATTTGTTTTTTTTAATACAAATCAAGAGACAGAGCGTGGGTTTATATATAAGACATATGCACCAACTGAAACAAGTCGTATGTATTTTACTCCGGAAAATGCATCGCGGATTGATTACTTTAGAAAGACTATTCAAGAATGGTGGCAAAAAGAGAGAATTTCGCAAGATGAGTATTGTTACCTTTTGGCTTGTTTAATTGAGTCTGTATCTGATGTATCTAATACAGCGGGTGTGTATGGAGCTTTTCTAAAAAAGTGGGACTCTAGAGCAACTAAAAAAATAATTTTTAGTAAGGTTGACTCTTTGATGTGTACACCGAAATCATTAAAAATGTATAATGGGAAAATAGAAGAAATTATAAACGAAGTTGATTGTGATATTCTTTATATGGATCCTCCTTATACCCAAAATCAATACGGAACACAATACCATCTACTTGAAACACTAATATTGGATGATTCACCAGAAGTGAGTAAAATTACAGGTTCACGTAAAACTGCGCAGATGAGATCAGATTGGTCAAAAGAGTATAAGTCCAACATTTTGTTCGATAGTGTTTTAGCGAAAACGAAAGCCAAATACGTTATTTTGAGTTATAATAATGATGGATTTATGTCTAAGGACTTTATTGAAGCAGTTATGAAGAGATATGGAAAACCAGAAACGTATTCCTGTAAAAAGATTGCCTATAAAAAATATCAAAATTGGAAATCAAATAATCAGGATGAACATTATGAATACTTATTCTTCGTTGAGATGAAGGAAAAGAATAAAATAGTCTACGAATCTCCATTGAATTATATAGGCAGCAAGGCTAAGATTGTGACGGATATTAAGTCATTTATTCCAGCTGATGTTGATGTTTTTTTTGATTTGTTTGGCGGTGGATTTAATGTTGGGGTTAATGCAAATGCAGATAAAATTACTTATAATGATATTAATCATTTTGTGAAGGAAATAGTAGAAGCATTGGCAAAGTACGAGGTATATGATTTCCTTCTGTATAGCAAGAAGATAATCAAGCAGTATGGTCTTAAGGCCGCTGATGCAGAAGCATATAATAATGCAAGAGCATTTTATAATTCATTACCCACAGAAAAGAAGGATCCACGTTTTCTATTTACACTGATTATGTATGGTTATCAGCAACAAATACGTTTTAACGGAAAACACGAATTTAATAATCCTGTTGGTATGAGATGGCTGAATGATAAAGTACTTGAGAAAATGATAAGTTTTTCACGATATTGTAAAGAAAAACAGTGTATTTTTATGAGTGAGAATTATCTGGAACTTGAAGATAAAATCTCTGCAAATGATTTTGTTTATCTTGATCCCCCATATCAATTGACTACAGGAGCTTATAATGATGGAAAGAGAGGATTCGATGGCTGGAATGCAGAATTAGAAAACACTTTGTTTGAATTTGCCTATCGTCTGAATAAAAAGAATATTCCATTTATGCTGTCATATGTTGCTGAGCATAAAGGAGTAGTAAATAAGAATTTATTGAATTGGGTTAAAGAAAACAAATACCATATTATTGAATTAGGAGACATATTAGGAATATCTGGGAGTCGCAGAAAGGAAGTGTTGGTGGTAAACTATGAAATTTCAAAATAATCCGCATTTTATAATTAAGAGAAATTTGCAAAAGTCAACTACTACAGGAATATACTTTAGTGATGCCGTTACTCCAGATGTCATGCAAGATATTTGCATTAAAGTTACAGGTCAAGGAAGATTTACATATGAGTATGTGGATAATGAATACTCAGATGACTTTTTAGAGAGTACTTATAACAAAGGAAGAATGGCCATTATGCAATACCGTGATATTGTATATTTCATTTCTTTTTCAGAACAAGAAATAGGTGGTAGAAATTCAAGCGTTCAAAGTGTTCCGACAGCGTTCAATTTGTATTATAGCAATTCATATCCAAACAAAAGACTGTTGTATTACTTTTTAAATGTAAATGGAAATCCAGAGACAGATTATCATATTTTAATCTACCGCTTAATGCTTACAATTGGCTTCCAATTTATTAATGCAGATCAAGCATTATCACATGCAATAAGCGGATTTTCGTCCATAGATGACATTGTAAATAGTCGTAAAATAAATGCAGGTAGAAACAAAAGCAATAATTCTACATATATTACCAAAGATGGTGCAACTTAAATAGATATTTATGGAAAAACATATGGGGCAAGTAAATATGAGACAAGTATGATTTGCTATGCTCTTGCACTTTTGAAAAAAAGGGAAGAGAAAATTACTTTGTACGAGGTACTAGAAAAAGACCTAAAGGAACTTCCTGAGTCAAGCCTCAAGGTTATTTATTCTATGGGAACTATAAAGGTAGTACCTACAGATATGAGACTTGAAATTAAGGCATATAATGAAAATGACAGTTTGAGGTCACCAAGATATATATACAATTTGGGTAATAAATTCGGAAAGAAGAGATGTGCGTTGTGTGGCTGCGAAATACCTGAACTTGTTCAAGGAGCACACATTTGGCCTGTTGCAAATATTAAGAGAGAAGTGCGGATGTCTTTTGAAGACAAACTAAAGTGTGCGACTGACGGAGAAAATGGATTATGGCTTTGTGAGAATCATCATAAATTATTTGATACAAATATTATTACGCTTGATACTCATAATGGGAGTGTACTGTATCGCAACGATATTGACCGAAAAAATATAGATTTTCTACATAAAATAACACCACTTGAAATATTGCCCAGTGAAGTAATGACAGACAAATTTGTAGAATATCTATGGCATAGAAATCAGGCAATAGGTTTTTGACTATGTTCCCCAATGATATCATAAGATGCTCATAGTGCATCGCACTTTGCGATACACTATTTTATGCAAAAATGTATTGCTAATGTGCTGACAAATGCATATAATATTATTGAGAAGTTTTGAAAGGAGAGATGTATTATGGCAACGAAATCAGCAAATTTGTATGCAAGAATAGAGCCGGATATCAAAGAATAGGCAGAGAATATTCTTTCTGCACTTGGAATTCCAGCTTCAAATGCTATTAATATGTTTTATAAACAAATTATTTTACAAAAGGGAATTCCATTTGATGTGAAAATACCATCTGCAAAGCCTGTGAATATGAGCCAGTCATCTGTAGAGATGTTAAATGCAGAACTTGAGAAAGGATATGCGGATATTCAGGCTGGGCGTACTAAGTCTGCAAACCGAGTTTTTAATGATATTCGTAATGATTATAAAATATGATTTTTGAAATTGAATTTTCAGAACAGGCTGAAAATGACTTGAGAAGTATCTATGAATATATTGCATTTGAATTGCAGTCACCCGAAAATGCAGCTGGACAGTTTGGCCGTCTGGAAACGGAGATTATGAAATTGAATCATATGCCGGAACGCTTTCGTGAGTATGAGTATGAACCGTGGCATAGCAGAGGACTGCGGTTGATGCCAGTACAGACATACTGGCGGAAAAGGAGAAAGCAAAAAAAGCAAAAGCGTTTGAAAAATTTGTATCAGATACTACTAGAAAGTTAAAAGGCTAAGAAGAGGTGAAATCGGATGGCAGTAAAAGGACAAACAATAACTCTTTTTCTTATGGATGAGGATGTAAGCGGTCGTATTAAATGCACTATCGCTGGGTGGACTGGCGTTGTTTACAAAATACCTCGTAAGGATTTAGATAGCTGCAAAGACCGTTCTCACCTCAAACAGAGCGGTGTGTACTTTTTGTTTGGTAACAATGACCAGACAGATGAAAAAGTTATCTATATTGGACAGGCTGGTGCAAGAAAAAATGGTGAAGGTCTTCTGAACCGCCTTCAAGAGCATAAAAGAAATCCAGAGAAAGATTACTGGACTGAGGCGGTAGCCATAACAACCACTGATGACACTTTTGGTGCCACAGAGATAAGCTACCTTGAGAATCGTTTCCGTAATCTTGCATTGGAAGCCAACCGTTACGTTGTAAAGAATGGAAATGACCCGTCACAGGGACATATTTCCGAAGAGAAGGAAAGCGAGCTGGAAAAATTCATTTCCTATGTGAAGGTAGTTCTCGGAACCTTGGGTTATAAGGCATTTGTTCCAGTGGATGAGAATAAGGAAAAACAGCAGAAGATAGAAGAGACAGGTGAGGAGGAACCACTTCTGTTTCTGAAAACGACCAAGGCATCTGCCACCGGAAGAACTACCAGTGATGGATTTGTCGTTTTGAAAAACAGTTCATTGGCGTTAAATCCAACGAAGAGCTGTCCGAAACCAATCAAGGTGCTACGTGAGAAGTATGCAGATAGAGTTGATTCTAAGGGAATGCTGCTGGAAGATACACTTTTCAGCAGTCCTTCAGCGGCAGCAGGATTTGTTACATATGCAAGTGCCAATGGGCTGATTATGTGGACAAATGAGACTGGAAAAACTTTGAAGGATGTGGAGTCGGAATAAAACGGAGACTGCAAAAATGAACTCTTGCAAAAAATGCAACAGTTCGCTGTGAGTAAAATTAGCCACAGGACAGATAATAGTATAATATAGAAAGCGTGCGCAGTGCGTTCGTTTTGAGTAAATAAGGCACTTCGCATTGCGGAGAGAGAGGAGGCTCTGACATGGCAGAAAGTCAAAATATAGAATGGAAAGAGTCGTGGCGTGACGAATATCTGAAATGGATATGTGGCTTTGCCAACGCACAAGGCGGTAAGATATATATTGGAACACGGGATGACGGAACGGTCATTGGAGTGAAAAACTCCAAAAAATTGCTGGAAGACATTCCGAACAAAATTCAAAACAAGCTGGGCATTGTAGCGGATGTGAATTTGCTGAATGAGAATGGTCTTGATTACATTGAAATTGTAGTTAATCCGTGGTCTTTCCCAGTGAATTATGATGGCGAGTATCATTATAGAAGTGGCAGCACAAAGCAGCTGCTGCGTGGAAATGCACTAACCAATTTTCTGATGGCAAAGACTGGTTTGAAATGGGATGCAGCGACGATTTCTAATATCGGAATCTATGACTTGGACAAGGAGAGTTTCGACATTTTTAGAAGAGAAGCACTGCGAAGTGGTCGAATGACAAAGGAAGATTTGGATATTCCAAACGCAGAATTGTTAGAGAAACTGGACTTAGTGGTGGACGGCAATTTAAAGCGTGCTGGTGCATTATGCTTTTACCGGGAACCGGAAAAAGTTATCGGTGGTTGCTATGTGAAAATTGGAAAATTTGAAGGAAGCGAATTGCTGTATCAGGATGAGATACACGGTTCTTTGCTTATCATGGCAGACCGAGTAATTGACTTGATTTATTTGAAGTACCTGAAAGCAGCGATTACTTACCATAAGGAAACACGAGTGGAAACTTATCCCTTTGCCCGTGATGCTGTTAGAGAGGCAGTTTTTAACGCATTGATTCATTGCAATTGGGCAGACAATGTTCCGGTGCAGATTCGTATTGAGGATGATGCCATGTTTGTCAGCAACTGCAGTATGCTGCCGTTTGGATGGACAGCAGAGACGCTTTTGGGTTCTCATGCATCCAAGCCGTACAATCCAGATATTGCGCGGGTGTTCTATCGTGCCGGATATATTGAAAGCTGGGGACGTGGTATCCAGAAGATTCGAGATGCCTGCAAAAATCTGGGCAGCGAAGACCCGGAGTACATCGTCCACGGCGAAGATATCATGGTGAAGTTCTCTGCGCTCCAAAGTGCCAAAGTACCAGATTCCAAAACACCAAACCGACATGATGGCGGTTTAGATGTCGGTTTGGGTGACGGTTTGGAAAAAGAAATCATAAGAATGGTTTCAGAAAATCCCAAACTAACGATGGCAGAGATTGCAGAGAAGCTGAATGTTACGAAGCGTACTATTGAGCGTATAGTTAAAGGCTTGCGTGAAAAAGGTGTTATAGAACGCAAGGGCGGCAAGCGATACGGATATTGGGAAGTTCATGAAGGTTGAGACGGTAATCTTCCGGGGTGAAGCAGTAAGCCTAATATTCGTAATCCCCACTCAACCCTTTTGAGTGGGTAAGGTCACAACAGGCGGTATTATATAGGAAGCAGCGAGAATGTACTGTTCTCCCCTGTTTCCCAATATCGGCAGTGGATATGTTTCCGAGAGCGTAAAAATCAATAGATATGTTTCCGCAAACGGACAGGGCTAAAATGTGGAAGCCAGATAATCTGACATTCATCTGAAGCTCTCGTGCCATGTGGAGAGTGTGGTGTTGATGTCAAAGAGAGAAAAATAGGGTTTATTAAAATAAATGAGAAATATACAGTAAAGGTTTGTTTTTAGAAATCAATGGAGAGAGACTCAGTATTTTTCATCAGATATCAATTCAGTACAAAGTCTTGAAGTTACAACAGGAGCAGTACAAACAAGGACATAAAGTGAGAAGTCGAGATCAAAAAATGGCTGAAGAAAAGCGTATGTTTGAACTAAAACAACAAAAGAAAAAAGAAATAATTAAGGGGGCAATATGTATCATCCGAGACTGAAAGGGACTCATTATGAAATGGGGTTCCACTATGGAGAAATTCTTGCAAACTCTGGTCAAAATTTCAATGAGTATATAAAATTGACAGCAGAAGAACTTGCTTTTGGAAAAGCCTCTTTTTCTATATATAAAAAGTTTATTCCCGAGATTTTAGAGGAAGTGCGTGGACTTGCCGATGGAAGCAAAACGGACTTTGAAAAAATGGCACTGTGGTTATTTTCAATGTACGGTTTTGGCAATACGAAAGGCTGTACTTGTTTTTCTTTTCACGAGAGAGATTGTATTGTGCTATGTAGAAACAGTGATATGTTTCCCGAGATGAAGAAAACAAGTGAGAGTGCATTGTATATGGCGAATGGGAAAAACATATTTCTTGGAAATTCTACTTCTTTTGTGCAAATGGAGGATGGAATAAACGAACACGGACTTGCAATTGGCATAAATTTTTTAATGACAAAAAAATATAAACCTGGAATCAACACGGGCTTTACCACCCGTGCGATTCTTGAAAATTGTAAAACAACCGATGAAGCAATTGATCTTATCCAATCATTCCCTCTTTGTTCTACACAAAACTTTGTTCTCGCTGATAAGTTTGGAAAACTTGCTGTCGTTGAAGCATCACCCGAACGAACATCTGTTAGAAAATCTAATGATTACGCAGTATCGGCAAATCATTTTATTGATGATTCAATGAAAAACGAACACAGTAATCCCGAAAAAAATTGGTATTACACGAAAGATAGATATGAAACAGCGAAACAAGGGATGGAAAGAAGTGGAAAAACTTGCGAATATGCAAAAAGCCTTGCAAGCGGTAAATACGGTTTCATCTGTCAGTATGAAAAAAAGTTGAATTTCGATACACTTTGGTCATCCGTGTACGATATTTCAAACCTTACGGTTTGGAGAAGCGAAGGGAATCCATCAAAAGTGGCTTATAAAGAGGATACTCGCTTAACTTGGGGAATTAAAAAAAGAAAAGTATAAATTGAAATATAAAATGTGTTGTGCCACTTTTATTATCTTTCATTTTCTTCGTTATTTCTTGCCACTATTCTTTTTTTGGTTTTAATATTTGGAAGAGACATCTCTAGTTTATCAAAGTCACTGAAATAATGATTATCTTGTAACACTCTATATTTTTCAAATTCACTTTCTGCAAATGATTTGGCAATAGCTTGTGTAACTTTTCCTTTATTTGTTAGGATTTCTGCATCGTTGAATTGCAAAAACGCATCTAGTTTATCTACCCAATCTTTCATTGTCATTGGGATATGTTTTCTAGCTTGTCTAGTTGCGTAGTCCAAGTACATTTCTACAATCTCATTTAATTCAGTCATTTCTTCTTTTTTTAAATAATTTTTTGCAATAGAAACATCTGTTTTTACAATCTTGCCATTAGGTGCATTTTTCCAGTTTGTTAAACCCATATGTTCTTTCTTATGATTTGCTCTCTTTACTATCAGTTTAGCTGCAGTAGCTCCATGAACAGCAAAATTCATTTTATTTTGAACGCATGAAAAAAAGTTTTTTGTGATATCACTTTCTACATCGTAATCAGATGCAGTTGCATAAATATCAGTTATTTTTTGATAAAATCTTTGTTCGCTAGCTCTTATTTCCTGTATTTCAGAAATAAGATGCTCAAAATAGTCATCATCAAAAATCTGCCCGTTAATCAATCGATTTTTGTCCAAAATGTATCCTTGCTTTGTAAAAGTATCTAATACTCTTGTTGCCCATTGACGAAATTGCGTTGCACGCTCCGAATTAATACGGTAACCTATTGCAATAATTGCAGGTAAAGCATAGAAGTTGGTTTGATATGTTTTTCCGTCATCTGCAGTATGTGCAAAATTTGCACATACTGTATTTTCATTTAATTCACCCTCTTGAAAGACATTTTTTAAATGCTTGGTGACAACCGTTCTATCGGTATCAAAAAGCTGGGCGATTCCTTTTTGAGTGAGCCAAACAGAATTATCTTGCACGCGTACTTCAATACCATCTTCTTTTGATTCAGAAGTAAATATCAAAAAATCAACTGTACTATTTCGAATTTGTATTTTATTTTTCATATATCATATACCTTTCCCAATGCTTCATTAAACTCATTTTTAGTATACATAATCATTTTAATATTATGTTGTGATTCAACCTTATGTATTTTATTATAAAATATTTTATTAATAATTACAATATTTATAAAATTTTGTGCAATAGGATACACAAAATACACAAAAATATCATTTTACTTTTATAAATAAAAATGATAAAATAACACATACTATGATATTTTAGGAGATGAAGCGATATGAAAAGCAACAAAATTATCTTTTGTTTAATGATTATTTTAACATTAGTATTACTAGTTTCTTGTGGTAAAAAAAAGGGAGCAAGAATAATATATGAAGATGGAATAGCTCAAACAGGTGGCTCTATAGAATTTGGCGTACAAAAAAAGGGAAGTGCATCAAATGTAGAAGAAGCAGTGAAATTAGTTACTATATATGTACCACTTGGAGAAGGAAAGTTTAGAAAAGAATTATTTGAAGTAGATGAAATTACTCCCAAAACAGTATTTGATGGCTTAGTCCATTTTGGAGTATTAGATGAAGAAAGTATATTTCAAAGCTATAGAGAGTATAAGGATGAAAACATAGCCCCACAATTAGCTGGTCCTGGTGCAAAAGAGGGTAAAGAATTATTAGAAATGACAGGAGATTTATATATTGAGAATTTAACAGCAGGATACTTAGTAGGCCCCGATGGTAAGGATATTGCAACTAGTGTAGAAGATGGTTTTGGAGGCTTAAGTGCTTACTTGGATGCAGTTGTCAATACATATGTAGACAATTTTGGATTAGTGGATTGTGCAATCAATCCAGCATAACAAAAAACTGCATCAAAAAGATGCAGTTTTTTTATAAGAGGGAAATATGGACAAAAAACAAAAATTTTATATTACTACAGCAATAGTATACACATCAGCAAAACCACACATTGGTAATTGCTATGATGTTGTAGTATCGGATGCTTATGCAAGATTCAAAAGGTATGAGGGCTTTGATGTTTTTTTTATGACAGGAACAGATGAACACGGTGAAAAAATAGAGAAGAAAGCGAAAGAACAAAATGTATCTTGTAAGGATTATGTAGATAATATTGCAAATGAGATAAAAACAATTTGGGATTCTTTAAATACAAGTTACAACAAATTTATGCGTACAACAGATCAAGATCATATAGAGCAAGTCCAAAATATTTTTAAAAAACTATACGACCAAGGGGATATTTATAAAGGTACTTATGAGGGTTCATATTGTACACCTTGTGAGTCATTTTTTACAGATTCTCAACTAATAGATGGTAAATGCCCCGATTGTGGTAGAGAAGTATATAAAATGAGTGAAGAGGCATACTTTTTCAAAATGAGTAAATATGCAAATAAGCTTATAAAACATTTTGAAGAAAATGGAGAGTTCATTTTACCTATATCACGAAAAAATGAAATGATTAATAATTTTTTAAAGCCCGGGCTAAAAGACTTATGTGTATCTAGGTCTAGTTTTAAATGGGGTATTCCCGTTTCTTTTGATGAAAAACATGTAGTATATGTTTGGCTAGATGCACTTACAAATTATATTACAGGAATAGGTTACAATGCTAATAAAGGAAGAGATGGATCAAGTGATTTATATAAAAAATATTGGCCTGCAGATGTGCATATTATAGGTAAAGATATTGTGAGATTTCATTCAATATATTGGCCAATTTTTTTAATGGCATTAGGAGAAGAATTGCCAAAAAAAATATTTGGACACCCTTGGCTACTTAGTGCTCCAGACAAAGAACAAAATAGTGACGAGGGAATTAAGATGTCAAAATCAAGAGGCAATGTACTTTATCCAGACACTTTAATTAATATATTTGGGGTAGATGGAGTTAGATTTTTCTTATTGCATGAAATGCCTTATGACAACGATGGATTAATTAGCTTGGATTTAGTTTGTGAAAAATATAATAGTGAATTAGCAAATGTACTAGGGAATCTTGTACAAAGAACAATTGCCATGGTAAATAAATACAATAATGGCATAGTAGAAAATACTAATTCATTTACAGAAGAAGAAAAAATAATCGATTTAGATTTACAAAATACAATAAAAAAATGCATAGAAAAAAACATCACATTGATGGAAGAGTATAAAGTAGCAAATTCTTTTGATGCAATTTTTGATATTTGCAAAAGAGCAAATAAATATATTGATGAAACTTTCCCTTGGATAGTTGCAAAGGATCCAAATAAAAAAGACAGGTTAAATACAATTTTATATAATTTGGTAGAAGCTATAGTTATAGTTGCTAGTCTTTTAAATTCTTATTTACCACAAACATCAGATACAATTTTAAACGAATTGAATATCAATATTATACCATTTATAAAAATAAAAAATTATGAATTTGGAAAAATACAAAAAGTAAAAATAAACGAGAATCCTCAAATTCTCTTTCAAAGGAAGGATATAAAAGAAATAAATGTCTAATTATGATTCATCTCTTCAAATAAAAAAATTTAAAATCACAGCAACTAAATTAAAAATAATTGCAATCCTATCTATGCTTATAGATCACATAGGTTATATGCTTATTTATAATGGAAAATTGTATGGATATAACCCAGAAATTTTAAAAGTAATAAGAATGGAAAGTTATGTTCAAAATTATTTGATATTATATAGAGTATGTAGAGTTGCTGGGAGAATAGCATTTCCAATTTTTTGTTATTTGTTAGTTGAGGGCTTTTTACATACTTCAAATTTTTTTAAATACTTTTTAAGAATACTTATATTTGCTTTTATTTCAGAAATACCTTTCAATTTAGTATTGTCTAATGGAATTCATTATTCAGCATATCAAAATATTCTTTTCACTTTTTGTATAGGTTTAGTTTGTATGTGGATTGCTAGTAAAATGAGAGGGGATTTCTTACTCCGTGCTATGGTTTTTATTTTAGGTGCTATTTTATCTGTTATTATTAAAGCAGATTATTCTTATTGGGGAATAGCGCTTATTTTTGTTTTTTACATATTTAGATATGATAAAATGTGGATGTTTGTTTTTGCATTTATTATTTGCTTTTTATCATCTTTTATAGGCAATAATTATGGAGCAGCAGTTTTAGCTCTTATTCCAATAGCACTTTACGATGGAAAAAGAGGAGCAAAACTACCAAAATATTTCTTTTATATTTTTTACCCACTCCATTTATTTATATTATATTTAATGGTATGGATACCATATAATTTACAAAATATTAAATAAGGAAAAATATGGATATTTTTGACACACATACACATTACAATGACAAAATGTATGATTATGATATAGAAGAAATAATTAAAAAAATACGAAAAGAAAATGTAAAACATTTTGTTGTTATAGGAGCTACAATTAAAGAATCAATAGAAGCTTGTAGACTAGCAAAAAAGTATAATGAATATTTTTCTGTAGGGGTACATCCAGATGTATTACCAGATTTTTTACCAAGTAGTAATTATGCAAATGAAATATATAAAAATATAGAACAATTAATTAAAGAAAGAGAATGTATTGCAATTGGAGAAGTAGGTTTAGATTATTATGGTGAGAATAAAGATGAAAATAATAGAAACATACAAAAAGAATGGTTTATAAAATTTATTAATATTAAAAAACAATATAATTTACCACTTATTATTCATTCAAGAGACGCTTATAATGATACATATGATATATTAGAAAAGTTCAATGGAAGAGATAACAATACAATTATTCATTGTTACTCATACGATAAAGAATTAGCAAAAAAATTTTTAAATTTAAATTATTATTTTGGAATAGGTGGTGTAATTACTTTTAAAAATGCTAAAAAACTTAAAGAAGCTATGAGCATTATACCACTAGAAAATATAGTAACAGAAACTGATTGCCCATATTTGAGCCCAGAACCATTTAGAGGGAAGAGAAATGATTCTTCTAATATAAAATATATAATAGAAGCTATATCTCAAATAAAAGAAGTAGATAAAGAAGAAGTAGCAAAAATTTTATATAATAATGCACTAAGAGTATATAATATAAAATAAAAAAGAGATGTATTACTACTTACATCTCTTTAATAAATTGATTAATAAATTATATGTTCTTTCTACAGATTTAATATCCAGTTTTTCATTAATAGAATGAACATTTAATACATTTGGGCCAAAGGATATACAATCCAAATTACTGATTTTTGATATAAATATTCCACATTCTAAGCCACCATGAGTTGCTTCTATTTTAGCTTCTTTATCATATAATTCTTTGTATACATCAATTATCAATTTTCTAAAAGAAGAATTTTTATTATATTCCCAAGCAGGGTATGGACTCCTAATTTTAATTTCACCATCAAAAAGAGTTATTAATTGTTTTAATTTATTATATAATAAATCTTTTTGACTTTGAAAAGTTGATCTAAGAGAATAAGTAAATTGAAAACTATTATTTTTAAGACTTACAATTCCTAAATTCATTGAAGTTTTTGGAATATTAAAAGTTTGGCTCATCTCAAATACACCCTGTGGAAGAAGAGAAAGTAAAGTTATTATTTTTTTTGTAGATTCATTTGAAAAAGCTACATTTTTAGAATCTTCTATTTCTTTTATACTTATACTTACATTTGGATCAGATTCTTCATATTCATTTTTCATCATTTTTTCAATAGACAAAATTAAGTCTTTAATTTTTTTATTATCATTTTCTATAAAAAATTTGCATTCACAATTAGAAGATATAACATTATCAAATTCCCCTCCTTGAATAGATGAAAGTCTTATTGATGGAAATTCTAAAAGTATATTAGAAAGTACTCTACCCATCAATATGTTAGCATTTATTCTGCCTTTTGTAATATCTATTCCAGAATGCCCTCCTAAAAGATTATTAATAGAAATAGAGTATAATTTTGATTTTGAGTTAATAGGAGAGGATACAAGAGAATTTATTTTACAATCGACTCTCTCTCCTCCAGCACAAGATACTGTAAAAACACCCTCAATTTCAGAATCAAGATTAATAAGCTTTCTTCCTTTAATTTTTGATAAATCTATTTTAGATGCACCAAGCATTCCTACTTCTTCATCAACAGTAAAAATTGCTTCTAGTGGTGGATGCAAAATATCTTCATCACTAAGTATAGCTAAAATCATAGCTACAGCTATACCATCATCTCCACCAAGTGAGGTATCTTTTGCAAAAACGAAAGTATCATCATATTGTAAAATTATAGGATCCTCTTCCATATTTATATTTGATAATGGTTTTTTTGCACATACCATATCAATATGACCTTGCAAAATGAGTGGCTCACAATTTTCATATGAGATGCTTCCATTTTTAAATATTATTACATTATTATATTCATCTTGAATATATTTTAAATTATATTCTTTTGCAAAAGAGACTAAATAATCACTTATTTTTTTGGTATTAAAACTACCATGAGGGATAGATGATATTTTTTCAAAATATTCAAAAACTTTTTCGGGTTTTAAATTTTTTAAGACATTCATATTTTGCTCCTAGATTATTCTGGTGGTAGTAATTCATCATTTGGTATAATTTCTTCAATCGGTTCTTCTTCTATTCTTATTATAAATTCAGACATATAATCATTTTTATCTAATCCATTGAGTAGAGCTGGTAAGTTTATTAGGATATTATCTATATTATATGGAATTTCAATAGTATAATCTGTAGTTTCTATTGGAGCATTTTTTTCTTTTGTTATATTAAGCGAAAAATTTAACTTTTGCCCTATAACAGTTGCCATACCTCTTTCTCTTTTATTTAATTTAATAATAGGTTCTTTTGGAATTATTACTTCTATTTTATACAAAGAATCAATTTGACCCTTTGTTAGTTCAAAAGTTTTATTATCAAAATAAATTGTATGCCCTCTGCCAATAATGCACATCAATATTGCGATTGAAATTAACAATAATACGGTGCCAATTCTAAATAATATTTTTTTAAGCATTGTTTGTTTCTTCCTCCTTTTGAGCTAAAGATAATGCAATGCCTTGCTTTTTTTTAAGATTTCTTTTTTTGGTTTCATACATAATCAAAGCAACAGTTATAACGCCATAAGATATAAATACTCTAAAATATTCACCTATCATCGAATCACCAGTTATTTTAGTTCCAGCTTGAGGCGCTACAATAAACATCAAGTGGAAGAGAATCACTCCTAAAAAAACATTGCCTATAGAAGCTTTATTTACAGATGCACCACCAACTAGCAAAGCTGCAATACAAAACATACCTATTTGAGAATGAGAAGAGTAAGTGGAAAGATTGCCCATATTTTGTAAGTAGAGAACCATTCCAAAACCAGCAAAAATTGTAGACATTATTATAGCAATTATACGAGTTCTCTCAACTTTTATGCCTGCATCTCTTGCTACTTCCATATCTTGCCCAACTGCTCTCATATCTTGTCCTAGTTTAGTTTTTTTGAACCATAGTATGAATAAGCACAACAAAAATATTATTAAAAAAGTAAGTATTGGTATTTTTATTCCAAAAATACTTATAGATAAAAAATTGTCTATATGTTGTCTCATATTAAGTAAGCTTACAGTATTTCTTATACCATAATTTCTTGGTAATTTAATTGATGCGTGTTTAATAGGGATTATGGAACCCATCATATATAATACAACTAGTTGATAAAGACCATTGATAAAATAGCTTATGATATAACTTGTAACCATTTCTCTGCCTTTTGCCATATTCAATATTCTGCCACAAATATATCCTAAAAGAATTGATATAGGAATAGAAATAATCATAGCTAATATGATACCAGGAATACCCCATATTTGCCAATCAGCTACAAGTATTAATCCTATTTCTCCTGCCATAGCACCTAGTGTCATACCAAAATTAAGTCCCATTCCAGCCATTATTGGAATTAATAAACTAAGTATTAAAAAAGTATTTCTTCCTATTCTTGTAACAATTTCACTAATCAAATAATTAGGTGAAAAGCCAGATAGAGGAATACAAATTGCACATATAATTATAAACATTATAGGAACAGAGTATTGTTCTAAAATATTTAATAAAGAGAATTTTGATTTTTTCATTTTGTTGCCTCCGATTTTCTTGTTAAGGCGTATAAAATCATTCCATTTGATACTATTATTCTTATTACTTCACTCATATCCATATGAATCATTGAATTCATTACTGTTGGTGTCATAGTTACTATACCTTGAAAAAGAAAAGTTCCAATAACAACATTTGTAATAGATGCTTTATTTACAGAAGCACCACCAATTAATATTGCACTAACAGCAGGAAGAGCCATATTGAAAGGAGCCATATACAATTGAATAAAACCAAAACCTTGCTCATAAACCAATATTCCAATTGCTGCAAGCCATGTAGATATCATTACAGAAAGAGCTCTTGTTTTATCGATATTAATACCACTTGCTTTAGCAAAAACAGGATTAGACCCTACAGCAGTCATTGCTGTTCCAGTTTTTGTATGTAAAAAGGCCCATATTAAAAAAGCAAGTAAAGCAAAAAATAAAAGGCTTCCTACAGGTATAGATAAATTGCCTATATTAATTTGAAAAATGTTTGCTAAAGCTTTATCAAAAAATCCATCAAGAGAAATAGTAGTTCTAAGCCCTTTTCCTGCTAAGCCCCAAACCATAGTAGGACTTTTGAATGGAAGAAGCAACCACATCATACACATAAAAGAAACAGAAGAGAAACCTACATAAGTTGCAATCATCATTTCTCCACCCTTTATTTTGTTTAAAAGTGCACCATATCCAGCACCAAATATTAAAGCAAATGGAGTAGCAATAACTATAGCCATAACAAAGCTCATAAACCCAGTAAAGCCAGATTCTATTGATATTGTAGCACCAAGAAGTCCAGAGATTATTCCAAGTGGTAATCCAAAATTAAGCCCACATCCAGAATGGATCATAGGAACCATAGCAAGAACCAAGCAAGCATTCCAACTAAAACGATTTATAGTATTAGAAATTTGTGTAGTCAAATCTGCACCTACAAAAGGAGCTACAATAAAAAGTAGTAATAAAAATAAAGCAATAATAAGTCTAGGTAGTCCAAAATTATGAATCATACTTTTTATAGAAATTTTATTTTTATATGTATCTGTATTTTCCATGAAATCTCCTTATTTTGTCTTCCCTATCATAAGGAATCCGAATTCTTCTGAAGAACTTGCACTATCTAGTATTCCAGAAATTTTGCCATCTGTTACAATAGCAATACGATCACAAGTATGTCTTAATTCTTCAAGCTCAGAAGAAATCATTACGATAGTAACATTGTTTTCTTTATTAAATCTTTTTAATGCTTGCAAAACTAATGACTTTGCACCAACATCTATACCTCTTGTGGGTTCAGATACAAAAAGAAACCTTGGTTGAAGAGCAAAAGATTTTGCAAGACAAACTTTTTGTTGATTACCACCCGATAATTCTTTTGCTTTTTGAGATGGGCTAATACATTTTATTTGCAATTCATTTATATAATATTTAGAAATATCTTTTATTGCTTTTTCATCTCGACATTTAATTAAACCACCAAAATATGTTTTCAAAAATTTATTTTGAATTTGCATTGCATTAAAAGCAATATTCCACTCTAAAGATTCATCCAAAAGAAGCCCTACTTCACGCCTATCTTCAGACACAAAAGCAATTTGAGAATCAAGGAATTTTCGTGGATTATTTAATGGAATAGAGTTACCATCAAATATTACTTCACCACCTGCTTCGTATAAACCCATAATACCATTTGGTATTCCGAGCTTTCCTTGCCCAGCAAGTCCACCAATACCAAGTATCTCGCCCTCTTTTATATCTAAAGTAATATCTCTTACTACTTCTCCAGGCATATCTACCCAGAGATTTTTAATTTGCATAATATTGTTTTTGGTAGAGAGAGTATTTAATACTTTCTTTTCTACTTCTATATTTCTACCTATCATAGATTTGGTTATTTCTTCTATATTAGTATCTTTAGCATTTACATTGCTTACAATATAACCATCACGCATAACTACAACCTTATCGCACACATCCAAAATTTCTTGCAACCTATGTGTAATAAAAATTATAGCTATACCCAATTCAGACATTTTTTTTATGGAAGATAATAGAGCTACAGATTCTTTTTCTGTCAAAACTGCTGTAGGTTCATCTAAAATTAAAAGCTTAAGATTATCCTTACTCAATTCTCTTGCTATTTCTGTAAATTGCTTATGACCAACAGGCATTTCATTTATAGTCATATGTGAATCTAAATCAATATCCAATAAATCAATTGCATTTTGTGCTTTTGAAGTCATTTTTTTATAATTAAGAGTATTTAGTCTTTCACCAAATATCTCAGAGAATACATTTTTATTTACAGGCTCTCTGTTCAATAGAATATTTTCAATTACGCTAAAACCAGGAATTAGAGAAAACTCTTGGTGTACCATACCAACACCAGCTTTTATTGCATCAAAAGGGCTTTGAAATTGTATTTTGTTTCCATTCAACAAAATTTCGCCCTCGTAACCGCCTGTTTCTTTAATCATACCCATACCAAAGAGTATTTTCATAAGAGTAGATTTGCCAGCACCATTTTCGCCAACTAATCCCATAATTTCACCCTTATGCAAGCTTAAATTTATATCTTGTAAAACTTGATTACCAAAAAAACTTTTTTTAACATTTTTTATTTCCAAAAGAGGAATATTTTTCATATTTTTCCTATTCTATAAAAATAGAGGGGAAGAGTAACACCCAACCCCTCATTTGTATAATTGTAATTTTATTTTGTAGTAAAATATTTCTCAGGTACTTCTACTTTTGTTGCTCCCATATATCTTCCAGGGTTACCCATTATATATGTATCTTGATAAACTAAAAATGTGTTTGCAGATTTAACTCCTGTTTCAGCATTAGTATAATTTGAACCATTCCATTCAGCCTTAGGAGTGAAAACTTGATAAGCTTTTGCTATATCTTCCATACTTTCAAGTTCACTTTCGTTGTTTAATACATTTACAGCATGTTGAGCAAGACCAGCACTTTGTACATATCCATAAGAGTATGCCCATGTACCAAAACGACCAGCACCATTCTTTTCAACTACAGCACTTTCAACTTTTGCTAATATTTTTTCAAAGTCTCCAGCTTCATTTGTTAAATCAATTCCTAAAGCTCCAGGATATCCCATAAGA
This sequence comes from Eubacteriales bacterium, assembly GCA_030539055.1. GTDB lineage: Bacteria > Bacillota > Clostridia > Lachnospirales > Lachnospiraceae > UBA3633. The sequence goes on from JAUNSV010000003.1 coordinate 49,510, forward strand.
GGAGATGGAAGATCAGCTTCTATAAAATATCCGCCATACTCTAATAGTTGTTTTAAAAGTGGTTCTGTGTGAGCATCATTTGTACAAAAGTAAGCAGCGTTTTTGCCATATTTGTTTACCCATTCAGGAACTTTTTCCAATATGTATGCTTGAGCACCTGCAACACCTACATCACTTGTTGGATCTGGTGCTGTTTCAAGAACAAAATTCATTCCCATTTCGTTGCAAGCTTCTCTCATAATAGCTACACGGCGAGACATTGTTTCATAAGCCATATGACGAGGGAAAGAAATATGTACAAAAGTATCACAGCCTAATTCATGAGCTGTTTTAATGATTAAATATCCTCTTGCTACAAAGTCATTATTACAAACTAAGTCTGCAGCAGAACCAATTTCAGGAAGATCCTCGTGAGCTTCTCCAGCAATTAAGAGAATATCAGGGCGTCTATCTTTAATTTTACGAAAAGCTTCTGTAGTACCAGGAACAGCTTGGTTTACAATAATTGCTTTCATAAGAGGGTCATCAGATAAATTAACAATTGTTTGAATTGTAGTTTCCAATTCATCTGTAAAATTATCTGGGTATATAGCTAAAGTAACTTTATCCTTTCCGAATTTTTCCATAAAGGCCTCGGCACCTCTTCTGTCATCTTCTGATTGAGAAACAGAACCAGTAACAATTCCGATGTGGAATGAATCTTTAGGAGCTTCAGTTGTTTCTGTAGAAGCTATTTCGCTTGATGCTTGAACAGCACTAGTTTCTTTTGTAGTGCTTGATCCGCTACATGCAACAAGACCAAAAATGAGTGTAGTTGCACATAGGAGACTTAATAATTTTTTCATAATTACCTCCAATTTTTAATAAAAAATAATTATATCTCATTTATTAGACTATTGTCAAGGGAATACTAAAAAATGAACAAATGTAAATTATATTAAAAAAAGAGTCTATCTTTCACAGACTCTTTAAAAAAAATTACATAATAATATTATTTGCTTGATAATACTTTTACCCACATAATTATAGGTATAAATACACACACTATTCCAAGAACTATTTCATTATAAGATGGGTCTAATTTTTTGAAAACAATATTGTAAATTTTGCCTAAAATTGTAGGTATGAGAAAAACTGCGATTAATAACCCAAACGCTGGATAAATTAATATTGCAAAAATTAAAAACACCCACCACCATACTAAATATTTTTTATTAAGGGAAAGAGAAAAAATTGAAACAGAGTCATCAAATGATAGACACCCTAAGATATGAAGTCTTAATATAGGTACCCATGCACATCCCAAATGCTCGTAATTATAAGTTTTGAATATTTTTTTATAAGAGTAAGTATTAAATAAATAAGTTACTATAATTAATGCTATAATGGTACAAAAAATTCCAAAAAACAATATGAAAACAAAATCCCAACCATAGTCATAACTTCCATGAACTATATCAAATAACTCGTACTTACCTCTATTATCATTAAACATCTTTCCCTCAATTTAATAATATAATTATATTCCTATTTTTTGTAGAGCAATTATTACATTTTTAACATTAAGATATTATTTTTTATGATGTTTTATTTGATAAAACCTTTACCCACATAATCATAGGTATTAAAGCACTCTTAATACCAAGTGCTACTTTATCATAAGATGGATCTAATTTTTTGAAAACAATATTGTAAATTTTTCCTAAAAATTTAGCTATAAGAAAAAGTGAGATTATACAACCAATAATTGGATGAATTAATATAGCAAAAAATATTAATACCCACCACCATACTACATATTCTTTTTTAATAGAAAAAGAAAAAACTGTAACAGGGTCATCAAATGTTAGAAGCCCTAATATATGAACTCTTAATATTGGTACCCATGCATATCCCAGATTCTTGTAATTATAAGTTTTGAATATTTTTGTATACGAGATAGTATTAAGGATATAAGCTGCAATAAGAAATGATATAAGGATAATAAGGAAAAATAAAAAAATGTAAATTAATATTTCATAATACATCTCTACTATAAGTAATGATATAAGGATAAAAAGGAAACATAAAAATAAGAAAAATAATATTCCATAATACATCTTTACCTCAATTCAACATTAAATGTAGTACATATTTAAATAAAATATACTTTTTTTGAATATCAAATAATGAGTGATTTTTTTATACTGTTTTGCTAGAAAATACTTTTATCCACATTACTATTGGTATAAGTGCACTTATAATGCCTAATGCTTTTCCATCATAAGCTGGATCTAATTTTTTATAAACCATATTATAACATTTACCCAAACAAAGTAATGTTAATAATATTGCAAGAAATCCACCAACGCGTGGAATTGCACAAAGTATTATATCTACTACCCACCACCATATAACATACTTTTTGCTATATGAATATTTTCCAAATTCAACTGGATCAGTAAAAGAAAGATTTCCTAATATGTGGAGATTCAAAAATGGTACCCATGCGTAACCAGGATGACTATAATCGTATGCTTTAAAAATTTTCATATAAGCAATTGAATTTATAATATATACTATTAAAGCACAGATAATCCAAAAAATTAACATTCCAACTAATGCTACTCCTATCACTGCCAGAGTTTTTTCATCATAATTTTCAAAATTTAAAAACATTTTTACCTCTTTTCATAACATATTTTTATAATAGTCACATTATATCATAGTACAAATGCTATTTCAATATTCAATTTTTATAAGTAATTTTTTTATTACTTTTTCTTTTGATGAATTTGTAAAATACATTTATATTGATTATTTTCTTTGTATTTATTATAATATTAATTAGGAATTAATTAGGAGTAAAAAAATGAAAAATGAAAAGCGTATTTTATTAATAGCACGAATTATTACAATTACTATCATAGTATTTATAGTATTATTTATTTTAAAACAAAATTATTTTTTCAATAAATATAAAAATAGTACAAATTGGGATGCAACATTCAGTGAAGAAATATATAAAGGAAAAGAGGTTAACTTATTTTATTTAAATTTAAGAAATGATTCTAGTGATACAAGTGTAATTATGTATTTACAAAAAAAATCTTTATTAAATAATTACAATGTTTATTTACCAATATGTGAAACTTTAGCTGATGCTAAAGAAGCATTTGATTATTATATTCATAAATTGAATAATAAAAACAATATATTTTTAACAAATAATGAAAATAATATTTTACTATATGACTTAATAAATCAAATACCAAAAGACAATGATTTTTATGATGATATAATAGTATCATATATATACGATAATGAAATAATAAACGCTGCAGAGAATAGTACCACTCCTTTAAAATACGAGGATGGAAAATATGACTCTAATTGTTTTGTAAAAATTCCTTTAGAAACAAGAAATAATTTTTTACAAGAAGAATTTAAGAATATACTCCCAAAAAGAATAAAGCAATATAATATAATAAAAGAATATAAAGAAGTATCAAAAAATGAAGAGAATACAAATGATAATTCTTTAAGTGATATCGATTCATACAATGAAGTAAATTTGTATTTAAGATTAGCACCAAATGTAGATCAAAAATATTTAAATGCACAATATTGGATAAACAAAATTCCTAATCCAGATGACATACTTATGGGTGATGGTGAAATAGAATCAAGAAATTTTAATAGAAAAGAAAAAGAAGCACATAAAGATATTAATTTTTTTAGTATAGAAAAAGATAATACAGAGAAAAAACTTACAACAGAACAATTGAAAAAATTAATGAGCTTTTTTAATTATGATGAAAATAAATCATATTATGTGATGGGAGAAAAGAAAAATAAAGAATATTTTGATATGCTTAATTCAAAATTCAATATAGAAGAATATGAAAACAAACACCTAAGATATGGTTTTTCTATTGCAAAAACAGATTTAAAAAATATTCCAAGTAGTGATAAAGTTTTTACTAATCCTAATAATGTTTTTACAGATGAATTTTTGAGTACTTCAATGATACTTAATGAACCAATAATAATAATAGCAGAAGATAAAGATGGTGATTGGTATTATGTAATAACGCAATATGGTGGAGGCTGGGTAGAAAAAGAAAAAGTTGCTTTTGCAGAAAACAAAGAGGCATGGTTGTTTCTAAAAAATTATGAAAATTTTGTAGTTGTAGTAAATAACAAAGTTCATTACAATTACACACCATATTCAGCTACACCATCATTTGTAGATTTAACTATGGGAGTAAAGCTTCCTGTACTTCAATATAGAGATGATGATTATATTAAAGAATTACAATTAAAAACAATATCCACAATGTCTAATATTGAAAGAGTACCATTTAATAATTTTAAAGTGCTAATACCTATAAGAGAAGAGGATGGTTTATTATCATATAAAGAAATATATATGCCTTATTCTGAGGGCTTACATTTTGGTTATCTTCCATACACAAGAAAGAATGAATTGGAACTTCTTTTCAAATCACTAGGAGATAATTATGGATGGGGTGGGTCATATGATGCAAGAGATTGTTCTTCTTACATTATGGAAGCTTATAGGTGTTTTGGTCTTGAATTAGCAAGAACTACATCCACACAAAAGCTAATGAATTTTGATACCATAGATTTAACAGATATGTCAAATGACAGAAAAAAATCAATACTTGATATTATGCCAGCTGGAGTGGAATTAATTTTTTCTGGGCATGCTATGATATATTTAGGCAAAGACAATAACGAGTATTTTGTAATAAGCCAAATGGGATCAACAAATATTTCAAACAATTTAGAATATAATGTAATACCTATTTATTCTGTATCTATTAATGATTTAAATGTACATAGACAAAATAAAAATTCTTGGCTTGATAGTATAGATACTATCCAATTATTACAATAAAAAATAATAAGGAGGTATAGTATGAAAAATATTGTCGAAAATGTTTTTGAATGTGGTATATATGATAAAGAAGCGAGCATTTTTGAAAATCAATTTCCTTTGCTACAAGGTATGTCTTTTAATTCATATGTAATTGTAGATGAAAAAATTGTAATACTTGATTGTGTAGATAAAAAATATGAAGAAATATGGCTAAAAAACATTGAAAACATAATAAAAGACAAAATACCAGACTACCTTATTTTACAGCATGTTGAGCCAGATCATTCTGGAGCTTTAAAAAAATTTATTGAAAAATACAAAAGCACTATTATAGTGGGAAATGAGAAAACATTTGAAATAACAAAAAAACTTTTCGATGAAGATTTTGAGAGTAGAAGAATAGTAATAAATGATGAAGACACATTAGATATAGGAAATAGAAAATTACATTTTTATTTTGCACCAATGGTTCATTGGCCAGAAGTATTTATGACATATGATGAAGTAGATAAAATATTTTTTTCTGCAGATGCTTTTGGCAAATTTGGATCAAATGATATATTAGAACCCTGGGATGATGAAGCAAGAAGATATTATTTTGGGATTGTTGCAAAGTATGGAGAGCAAGTTAAAGCCTTATTTGAAAAAATTAAAAATTTAAACATACAAATTATTGCCCCATTGCATGGACCAGTTTTAAAACAAAATTTAGATCACTATTTTAACTTATATAAAATATGGAGTAATTATGAAAAAGAGGAAGATGGATTTTTGATTGTATACACTTCTGTATACAATGATACAAAAGAAATAGTATATTATATTAAAGATTTATTGGAAAAAAACTCAATTCCAAAAGTAGAAATATTCAATTTATCATTTGATGAAATTAACAAAGTAGTAAGTGAATGTTTTAAATATAAAAATATTATTTTTGCTACTACAACATATAATAATAGTATTTTCCCTTTTATGAAAGATTTATTATATAGATTAGTAGATAAAAATTTTCAAAACAAAAATATATTTTTGATAGGTAATGGACTATGGAGTGAAAATGCTATAAGTGAAATGAAAAATATTTTGTCTTCTTGTAATAATTTAAAATTTGTAAGTAATTTACAAATTGAAGGAGCAATGAAAGAAGAAAATAAAACGCAAATTAATACTTTTGCATATAATGCTAGTGAAGAATATATAGCTAAAGATGATTCAAAAGCAAATAAAAATGATAATAATGCGATGTATAATATTGGTTACGGGCTCTACATAGCTACATCAAATGATGGAAAAAAAGATAATGGTTTTGTATTAAATACAGCGATGCAAATAACATCCAATCCAAATCAAATGGTTATTTGCATAAATAAAAACAATTATTCATATGAAATAATAAAAGAAAATAAAAAAGTAAATATTAATATTTTAACTACAGATACACCTTTTGATTTAATAAAACAATATGGATTTCAAAGTGGAAGAGAAGTAGATAAATTTAAAAATGTAAAAATAAATAGAACATCAAATGGGTTAGTGTATTTAAATGATTATATAAATAGTGTAATAAGCTTAAATATAATATACTACAAAGATTTATCTACACATGGAATGTTTATTGGAGAAGTAGTAGAATCAAGAGTATTTAATAATTTTAAGTCGCTTACTTATGATTATTATCAAAAGAATATTAAACCAAAGCGTGCTAATGTAAAAAAGAAAGGCTGGATATGCAAAATATGTGGGTACATATATGAGGGAGATGAACTTCCAAAGGATTTTATTTGCCCAATATGTAAACATGGAGCTATTGATTTTGAAAGAATAGTATAATGAAAAATTTATTAATAATAACTCAATATTTTTATCCAGAAAATTTCCGTATAAATGATTTGGCACTTACTTGGAGGGAATATGGATACAATATATCAATATTAACAGGGCTTCCCAATTATCCAAAGGGTATATATTTTGATGGATATAAAAATACAAAAAAAGTAATTTTAGAAGAGTGGGAGGGAATGCAAATAATTAGATTACCAATGCTACCACGAGGAAAGAGTGCAATTGATTTATCAAAATTTTGTTTTTCATTTGTGTATGAGGGTAAAAAATGGGTAAGAAAATATATAAGTGAATACAAAAAAAATATCAAAATGAAAAATAGTTTTAATAATGAAAGCAATGATTATATCACATTTGATAATAATACATATCCTATATTTGATTTGATTTTTACATTTGAAGTATCACCTATGACACAAGCTTTAATTGCACCATATTTATCTAAAAAAATGAATAATATAAATAAAGAAAAAACAATAAAAACATATTTGTATGTTCAAGATTTATGGCCAGAAAATGTAGAAGAAGTTTTAAATATACATAATCCTTTAATAATTAAACCTATAGAATTGATGGTTTCAAAAATATATAAAGAAACAAATTACATTTTTGCTACATCAAAATCTTTTGTAAAATGTATTGAAAAAAGATTATATAAAAAAGAAAAAAATGATTCAAGCAATTCAAAAGTACACTATTGGCCTCAATATGCAGAAGACTTTTATATTCCAAAAGAAAAAATGAATAAAGATGATACATTCAAAATTTGTTTCACAGGGAATATAGGATACACACAAGGGCTTGGAGAATTACCTATAATAGCTAAATTAATAAAAGAAAAAAGTAATAATGAAAAAGATTTTTTATACAATAAAAAAATTAAATTTGTTTTGGTAGGAGATGGACGCTACAAAGAAAAATTAATTAAAGAAATAGAAGAGAATGATGTAAAAGAATTATTTGATTTGCACGATAAAGTGGAAGCAAAAGAAATACCAAATATAATTAGCACTTGCGATATGTGCTTAGTGTCTTTCACAAATAGTGAAGTCTTAAGCAAAACTATTCCATCAAAATTACAATCATATATGGCTTGTGGTATGCCAATAATTGCTATAGCTAGTGGAGAAACAAAAAATATTATAGAAGAAGCAAATTGTGGATATGTAAGCAGTGCAAAAGATTATGAAAAATTTATAGATAATATAAAAAAAGCATTAAATGATAAAGGTGAAGTCCTAGAAAAAAAAGGAAAAAATGCAAGAGAATATTTCTTATTGCATTTTTCCAAAAAGTTATTATTAGATAAAATGGAAGATTTTTTTAATAAAGAATAAAAATATTAAATAAAAAAAAGTGAATTAGACTGACACTATCCAAGAGAACTCATCTTCAATTTTTATTTTTACTGGCGAAAGCCCATTTGTACTATAGCTTCCAACTGGACTCATAATAATTGCAAATATTGCTTTTTTAATAGGAGCTACATGTATACATTCATCATTTGCAAACATAAAAGGTCTAATATATAAAGAAGTGCCTTCTTCTTTAGGAACCCAGTCTCTATCTATATCTACTAATTTTTTTAATACATCTAATATAAAATCTTCATCAAATAAGGGGAGAGTCATTCTTTTTGCAGATAAATTCATTCGCTTAAAATTTTCACTTGGTCTAAATAAATTGATTTGTTGTGGTATACGAGTACCACTATCGCAAGGATTGTGAAAATTGGAAATGATAATTGCTTTTAGGTGCAAAAATCATTTGTGAAACATTGACTATCTTACTTTTTTGTGCTATAGTACGAATGAAAAATGCAAATAGGTGCAATAATCATTTTTAGGATGGTGGATATGAATACAGAAATCAAGAGAGATTTATATTTGAATAAACTAATCAAATGCAAGCAGAACGGACTCATTAAGGTGATTACAGGTGTTCGCAGGTGCGGAAAATCGTATTTATTGAACACACTGTTTTACAATCATCTGTTGTCGGATGGTGTTCCAGAAAGCCACATCATACGGTTTGCCTTTGACTCTGCCGACGATTTGATCTTGATTGGAGAGAGTCTAATTGAACTTGAAAAAGCAGACAAAAAGGTCGACCCCGAAAAATTTATGACCTATATTCGGAGTAAAACAACAGAGAATGGTATGTACTATCTTCTGCTCGATGAGGTGCAGCTTCTTGGATGCTTTGAATCAGTGCTAAACGGTTATCTGCGGAAAAATAATATAGATGTCTTTGTAACTGGAAGTAATGCAAAATTTCTATCCAAAGATATTATTACGGAGTTTGCTGGGAGAGGTGACGAGGTTCATATGTTTCCACTCAGTTTTTCAGAGTTTATGACAGTATATACCAGAGATAAATATGAAGGTCTTGTTCAGTATATGCTTTATGGCGGTATTCCGATGGTTGTGTTGTGTGATGACACATTAGATAAATCCTCTCTGCTTCACAGATTATTTGATGAAATATATATCAAGGACATCTACCGAAGACACAAAATAAAGGGGAAAGGTGAACTTGAAGACCTTCTCAATATTCTTTCTTCCTCAATTGGTTCGCTTACCAATCCTGAAAAATTGAAGAACACTTTTCGTAGTGTTAAGAACTCACGCATTACAGCAAACACAGTCCGCAAATATCTCGAATATCTGGAGGATTCATTCCTTGTGAAGTCAGCTCAAAGATATGATATTAAAGGAAAAAATTATATTGAAACACCGCTTAAGTATTATTTCACGGACTTAGGACTTCGGAATGCTCGTATCAATTTTCGTCAGTTCGAGCAGACGCACACAATGGAAAATGTCATTTACAATGAGCTTGTTATGCGTGGCTTTGATATTGATGTAGGTGTAGTTCCTGTGGTGGAAAAAAGTGAGGATAAGAAATCAGTAAGAAAACAGCTTGAGGTCGATTTTATTTGTAATAGGGATTCTAAACGCTATTATATTCAATCAGCATATTCGCTACCGAACGATGAAAAGCGTGAGCAGGAGCTTCGAGCGTTTCGTAAAATAGGGGATTCTTTCAAAAAAATTATAATCACAAAGGATATCACACCAATGTTTTATAACGAAGAAGGCATTCTAACGATGAGCATTTATGATTTCTTGCTTGATGCCGATAGCATTGAAAAATGAACGATGAATTTGCAAAAATAATAATTCATTTGACAAAATAAGATATAGTTTGTATAATATTCAAGGCACTAAAAATTACTTTTTAGTATTGGAGTCATACCCAAGAGGCCGAAGGGGCGCCCCTGCTAAGGGTGTAGGTCGGATTAAACCGGCGCGAGAGTTCAAATCTCTCTGACTCCGTTAAATTACTCGCAAATTTAATACATATATTGTTAAATTGAAGAATTTTTTAAGTAGAAAAAAAAATAAGGTAGAGAGTATTCTTCACCTATTGAGTTTCTCAGTAAAAACGAATTTGATATGGCGAGGAGTATTTAATAAAACAATAATGCATAAGCAATCATTTTGGGAGGGAAAAAAAATGGCTATGACAAATGAAGAGGCGTGGAATTTTGCGATTGGCCTTGTTCAAATAGATGGCATTAAGCCCTCTGATGATTTTTTGGAACTAGTTGAAAAAGAAAAAAGAGGTGAAATGACAGGTGATGATATACGCAGAGTCCTTTATAAGAAATACAAAGTAAAAGAGGACACGAAAGATGATTGACCCATATTGTTACGAAAATAGTGATATTAGTGCAGAATTAGATGTAAAAAATTAAAGCGTTTTAACGATTGTTAGGACGCTTTTTTATTACAAATTATAAAAACCATAACTAAAATGCATATTTTTATTAAAAACGGAATTTAAAAAAAGAATTCACTTCAAAAATGTAATTTAAGCTTTATATTGATAAAAAATAATAAATAATGTAAAATATATAGGTTAATTATAAAATATGATATTATTAAATAAATGAATATGTATATAGGAGAGGAAAATGTCACTTAGGGTTATTAGAAAAGATGGCGATGAAATTTTACGAAAAAGATCAAAAGAAGTAAAAGAATTAAATGAAAAAACAATAGAATTAATAAAAGATATGAAAGAAACAATGAATAAAGAGGGTGGATGTGGATTAGCTTCACCTCAAGTAGGGATACTAAAAAGAATAATAATAGTAAAACCAGATGAAGAAAAAGATGAAATTTTTACTTTTATTAATCCACAAATTACAAAAAGTTCTGAAGAAATGATAGAGTCTTTTGAGGGTTGTCTTTCTATCCCTGGTATGTCTGGCGAAGTAAGTAGACCAAAGAATATAACTGTAAAAGCATATAATGAACAAATGGTACAATTCGAACAAGAGTATGAAGATTTTTTTGCTAGAATAATATTACATGAAGTAGATCATTTAGATGGCATACTATATAAAGATAGATGCAAAAAGGGTCTAATAAAAAATGAGGATTTAGAAAAAGATGAAAAATAAAATAATATTTTTTGGCACTCCAGATTTTTCTGTTGCAACACTAAAAGCTTTGTATGAAAATAAAAATACGGAAATATTAGCTGTAGTTACAAAAATAGATAAAAAAAGTGGTAGAGGAGAAAAAGTAACATTTTCAAAAGTAAAAGAATATGCTTTACAAAAGAATATTACTATTTTACAACCCAAAAATATAAAAGAAGATTATGAATGTATATATAAATTAAAACAATATAATGCTGATTTTTTTATTGTAGTTGCTTATGGTCAAATACTAAGTCAAACAATTTTGAAAATACCAAAAAAAGCTTGCTTAAATGGACACGCATCCCTACTACCTAAGTATAGGGGAGCATCTCCTATACAAAGTGCCTTACTTAATGGCGATGACAAAACAGGTGTAAGCATAATGCTTATGGAAGAAAAATTGGATGCAGGAGATATTTTAAAAAGTATTGAAGTGAGTATAGAAAAAAAAGAAACAAGTAAGTCCCTTTTTGATAAATTAGCTATATTTACTAAAGATGCTATGATAGATGTAATAGAAAATTATGATTACTATTATGAAAAAAGAATAAAGCAAGATGAAACTAAAGCTACTTTTGTATATCCTATAAAAAAAGAAGATGCTTTAATAAATTTTGATAATAATACAAATATACAAATAGAAAGGCAAATACGAGCTATGAATCCTTGGCCAGGTGCATATACATTTTTATTTGATAAAAAATCAAAAATATGGGATGCACAAATTGTATCTACAGATGAAATTAAAAAAACTTGCGAAGAAGATATAGAAGAAATAATACAAAAACAAAACAAATTAAAAGTAAATATATTTTTTACTAAAAAAAATATTTATGCTATATGTAAAGAGGGATTTCTTCAAATAAATGAATTGCAAATTGAATCCAAACAAAAAATGAAAGCAATTGATTTTATAAATGGTTATTGTAAATAATAAGGAGAAAAATTATGATGTATTTTTATGATCCAACATATATTTTTGTTATAGTAGGTGCATTAATTGGTACTATAGCAAGTGCTTTAATGCAACATACATATTCAAAATATGCTGAAATCTATTCTAAAAGAAATATTAGTGCGAATGAAGTTGCAAAAGAAATTTTGCAAAAAAATGGTATTTACGATGTTAGTATAGGAACTGTAGAGGGAACTCTTACAGATCATTATGCACCCAAAATAAAAAAATTATGCTTATCTAATTCAACATATAATTCTACATCAATAGCTGCTATTGGAGTTGCATCACATGAATGTGGGCATGCTTTGCAAGATGATAAAAGGTATGCGCCACTTGTTTTTTCTATGTATGTAACACCTATAGTATCATACGCATCTAGACTCTCATTTCCTATTATTATTGCAAGTATGTTCTTGGGACTTATGAGATTATTTAATATTGGAATAATGCTTTTTTTTATCACATTATTATATCAAATTTTAACATTACCTATAGAATTCAATGCTTCAAAAAGAGCTATAGAATCATTAGAAAATTATAATATACTAGATGAAGAAGAAATAATTGGAGCAAAAAAAGTATTAAATGCGGCAGCTATGACTTATGTGGCAGCAGCATTTTCAACTTTATTACAATTGCTTAGATTTGTTTTATTATCTAACAGAAGAAGGGATTGATGACAAATTTAAGATATATAACATTAAATGCATTATATAAAATTATTGTAGAAAAAAAACTTTCTCATGAAATAATAAAAGAAACATTTAATACACTAGAAAATACAGAGAAAGCTTATGCACAAAAAGTAATAAAAGGCGTTTTGGAACATATAGAAGAAATTGATAATATAATTCAAAAATATTCAAAATATAAAATAAATAAATTAAAGCCTATAGTATTATTAATTTTAAGACAAAGTATATTTGAAATGTTTTATATGGACTCAATTCCAACTTATGCTACTATTAATGAAGCAATAAAATTAGTAAAAAAATATAAACTATATGGACTAGCACCATTTGTAAATGCACTGCTTAGAAAAATAAATGATGATATTATTATATTAAAAAATGAAGATAGTTTTAAAAGCAATCAAGAGAAAAATACAAAGCATATTTATTTTAGAATTAATGATATAAAAAACAGTGAATACATAATAAATGAATTATTAAAAGAAAATATTGATATATTATATTATGATGGAGCATTGAATTTTAATATATATAAAGTATTAGAAAGTAATAATATAAAAAAAATAATCAATTCAAAATTATTTAAAGATGGTTTTATTACAATTCAAGATGCATCAAGCATATTTATGGTAGAAAAAATTTTTAAATTTTTATGTAGTGAAAATTTAATTAATAAAGAGATAAAAATACTAGATATATGTGCAGCTCCAGGTGGTAAAAGCATAGCATTAAAGAATATATTAGATTACAAAAATATAAAATACAAATTTATTTTACGAGATAAAAATATTAAGAAAATAGAATTAATAAGAGAAAATTTATTTAGAGAAAAAATAAAAGAAGACAATAATTTTTCTCTAGAAGTAAAAAATGCACTTGATACAAAAAGTGAAAATAGTAAATTTGATTTAATTATTTGTGATGCACCTTGTTCGGGTCTTGGAGTTATTGCAAAGAAACCTGATATAATAATGCACAACAAAGAGAAAATACAAGAAATATCTTTATTACAAAAGCAAATAATCGATAATAATATTAATAAAATAAATAATAATGGACTATTTATATATTCTACTTGTACAATAACAAAAGAAGAGAATGATGATAATGTAGAATATATATTAAATAAATTTAAAAATATCAAATTATTGTACAAGAAACAAATAAATGTAAAAGATGAAAATAAATGTGATGGATTTTTTATTTCCATATTTAAAAATGAAAATAAAAAACAGGAATTTAAATGAATAATATTCGGAATCTTACTTATGATGAATTAAAAGAATATATTATCTCTATTGGAGAGAAGCCATTCAGAGCTAATCAAATTTTTGATTGGATACACAAAGAAATGGTTTCTTCTTATGAGAGTATGACTAATATTTCTAATGATTTGAAAGATAAATTAAAAGAAAATTATTCAATTTATATGCCTACAATTTATAATAAATATGAGTCAAAAATAGATGATACAAAAAAGTATTTGTTATTATTAGAGGATCAAAATATAATTGAATGCGTATTAATGAAATATAAATTTGGATTAACAATTTGCATTTCTTCTCAAGTAGGATGTAATATGTCTTGCAAATTTTGTGCTTCTTCAATAGGTGGTTCAAAAAGAAATTTACAAATAGGAGAATTATTATCTCAAATTTATGTAATTCAAAAAGACATAAAACAAAAAATATCAAATATTGTAATTATGGGTTCTGGCGAGCCTTTAATGAATTATGAAAATATAGTAAAATTTCTTTATATAATTAATGATGAAAGAGGACAAAATATTTCATTTAGAAATATTACTATTTCTACTTGTGGTATAGTACCAAAAATTAAAGATTTGTCTAAATTAGAATTACCTATTACTCTTGCACTTTCGCTTCACAGCCCAAATCAAGAGGTAAGACAAAAAATAATGCCTATTGCAAACAAGTATGATTATGATGAAACATTAAATGCAATAAAAGAATATTATTTAAAAAATAAAAGAAGAATTACTATAGAGTATTCGCTTATGAAAAATATAAATGATTCAGAAGATCAAGCTCATGAGTTAAGTAGACATTTGAGGCAATACTTTTTTAATAAAAATATTAATGATAAAAATGTAGATTTTAATGTCAATTTAATCCCAGTAAATGAAGTGAAAGAGTTTAATATAAAAAGACCAAGTGATAAAACAATATACAAATTTAAAAATATATTAGAAAATAACAATATTAATGTTACAATACGAAGAGAACTTGGAAGCGATATATCAAGCTCTTGTGGAATGCTAAGAAGGAGACATATTGGAACTAGCTTTTAATACCAATATAGGCAAAAGAAGACAAGTTAATCAAGATTTTCTATTTGCTACTCGTGAAAAAATTGGTTCACTACCGAACTTATTTTTTGTGTGCGATGGAATGGGTGGAGAAAAAGCTGGTGGATATGCATCAAAAAGAGCAAGCGAATTAATAATTAATTATTTAGAGAATAGAAAAGAAACAGATGTAAATATAAATTTATTGTCATTTGCACTAAATATTGCAAATCTTGACTTGTTTAATAAACAAACAACAAATAGAGATTACGAGGGAATGGGAACAACATTTGTAGGTGGATATATAAATTATGAAAAATTGTTTGTTGGTAATATAGGAGATTCAAGATGTTACCATATTAGGTCCTTAATTAAACAAGTAACACATGATCATAGTCTGGTAGAAGAGTTAGTCAAAAGAGGAGAAATAAAAAGAAATTCAAAAGAATATATAGAAAGAAAAAATGTTATTACAAAAGCTTTGGGAGTAGAGAGCAAATTAAGGCCAGATTTTTTCGAAGTAGAATTAATGGTTGGCGATTTCATATTATTTTGTTCAGACGGTCTAACAAATATGCTAAGTGATAATGAAATATTTGATATAGTACGATCAACAAAAACAATAGATGAAAAAGTAAATTGGCTTATAGAAGAAGCAAATAGAAAAGGTGGAAGAGATAATATTTCCATAATACTTATAGAAATAGATAAAATTGAAAGGAGTGGAAGCTGATGGAATTCAAAAAAGAAGAATTGCTACAAAATAGATACAAAATCATAGACCATATTGGCACTGGCGGTATGAGCTATGTATATAAAGCTTTTGATACAAAAATGAAGCGTGAAGTAGCAATCAAAATACTAAAATCAGATTATATAGATGATTATGAATTAGTAGACAAATTCAAAAAAGAAGCACAAAATTCTGCAAAGCTTTCACATATTAATATTGTATCTGCTTTTGATGTTATAGATGAAAATGATTTGCATTGTATTGTTATGGAGTATGTAGATGGAGTAACATTAAAAAAATACATTCAATCAAAAGGTCATTTATCAAATGAAGAAACTGTAGATATAGCTATTCAAATTGCAAAAGGACTTGAGGCAGCACATTCACAAGGCATAATCCATAGAGATATTAAACCACAAAATGTAATACTAACAAAAAAGCATATTGCAAAAGTATCTGATTTTGGAATAGCAAGAGCTGTTGGAAGTTCCACAATTTCTACTTCTGTAGTTGGATCTGTGCATTATGTTTCACCAGAGCAATCAAGAGGGTCAAAAGTTGATGAAAGATCAGATATATACTCGCTTGGTTGTACAATGTATGAAATGATTACAGGTAAAACTCCATTTGAGGGCGATAATACATTAAGCATTATTTTTTCTCATTTAAAAGATACTATAAAAAAACCAAGTTTAGAAAATAAAGACATATATCAAAGCTTAGAAAAAATTATTTTGAAATCCACATCAAAAGAAGTAAATCTTAGATATCAAAATGCAAATGATTTAATAAAAGATTTGAAAAAAGCAATCAAGAGAAAAAATGGAGATTTTGTTTCTGGTTTAATACTTGATGAAGAAGAGGGTACAGTACGAATATCTGATACAGATATGGCAACAATTAAGTCTTGGCAAAATGATGATGAAACAAAAATTAAAGGTGAAACATTAAGTGAGAGTAAAGCTAAAATACTAATAAACAAGTATTCTAAAAAAATTAAACATAAACATAATAAAAAAATAGCTATTATTACTTCAATTCTTTTTATAATTTTATTTATGGTATTACTTATAAATATAACGAATAATAGAAAAAAATATGAAGACAATATAATAGCAAGTGCTAGCAATATTATAAATACAGACATAAAAAGTAGTGAAGAAGAAATTTTAAATGAAACAACAATAAAAATTCCAATAGAAGAAGATAGTTTAAATGAAACAAACTATATGCCTAGTATATTAAAAATGGAATTTATGGGAGTTAAATTAGAAACAGCAAAAGAGATTGTTGAACCCTACGGTATTAAAATATGGATACAAGCACAACAATTTAACGAAAATTATGATGCAGGAAAAATAATATGGGTAAATGGCAATGAATTCAAAAGAGGAGATAGAGTAGATGTTATAATATCAAAAGGACCTAAAGTATTAAATTTTACAAATAAAGAGTGGCTTCATTCTCTATCATTGAATGAGATGATACAAATGTTTGATCAAAGAGGTTTATTGTATTCTATTGTAGAAAGCTATGATGATAATGTGCCTTTGGGTCATATAATAAGTGCAAATAAAGAATTATCTACAGATAGAGGAAAGCTTGAAATTACAGTCTCGCTTGGAAGTGAGGGCGATTTGCAAGAAGTGCCTTACTTACTTGGTCAAACTTTAGAAAAAGCGAAAGCACTTATACTTAGCAATAATTTTACTATAGGTAATGTTTACAAGCAAACAAGTAGTGAAAAAGTGGGGAATGTAATAAATCAGTCTAAAGCGTATGGTGAAAAAATAAAAAGAGGCTCAAGTATTGATTTAATAGTAAGCCAAGGCTTAAAAGAGGAAGATAAAAAAGAAGCAGATAAAATAGAAGAGAGTATAGAAAACAATTGGCATTCTTCTATTAGCACAAGTTATACTATAGGAAGTGTAGTAGATCCATCAAATAACCCTATAAAAGAAGTAATAGTAGGTATAAGATTAAGACAAGACATAAATGGCACAAATAAATATACAGATCTAGCACTACCCAAAATATATAAAAGTGGTACTGAAATAAGCATTAATTATTCAAACATAAAAGGAGTAGTGGGAGTAACTACTGGTGTAGTGGAAGTGGTAGATTTGGTTAATAATCAAGTAATGCAAAGTTATACTATAAATTTTTCAAAATAAAAGGAGAATAAAAATGTTAGATTTAAAATTTGTAAGAGAGAATAAAGAAAAAGTAAAAGAGAATATAAAAAAGAAATTTCAAGATGAAAAATTATCATTAGTAGATCAAGTTATAGAATTAGATGAAGAAAAAAGGTTGGCACAAGTAAAATCTGATGAATTAAGAGCAAATAGAAATAAAATATCAAAAGAAATAGGCTCTCTTATGGCAAAGGGACAAACAGAAGAAGCAAATAAATTAAAAACAATAGTAAAAAATGAAGAGAATGAGCTTTTAAATTTAGAAAAAAAATGTAATGAACTTGATGAAAAAATATTAAAAAACATGATGGTTATTCCAAATATGATTGATGATTCTGTACCTATAGGTAAGGATGACAGTGAAAATGTAGAAGTAGAAAAATTTGGAGAACCAAGAGTCCCTAATTTTGATATTCCATACCATACAGAAATAATGGAGAAATTTGATGGAGTGGATATGGATGCAGCAGGCAGAGTAGCAGGTCAGGGTTTTTATTATTTAATTGGTGACATAGCAAGACTCCATTCAGCAATTTTATCATATGCAAGAGATTTTATGATAGATAGAGGTTTTACATATGCTATACCTCCCTATATGATTAGGTCAAATGTAGTAACAGGAGTTATGAGCTTCAAAGAAATGGATCAAATGATGTATAAAATCGAGGGAGAAGATTTATATTTAATTGGCACAAGTGAACATTCTATGATAGGAAAATTTATAGATCAAATTATACCTAAAGATATACTGCCTATAACAATGACTTCTTTTTCTCCTTGTTTTAGAAAAGAAAAAGGATCACATGGTTTAGAAGAGAGAGGAGTATATAGAATACATCAATTTGAAAAGCAAGAAATGATAGTTGTGTGTGAACCAGAGGATAGTAAAAAATGGTATGATATACTTTGGAAGAATACTGTAGATTTTTTTAGATCTATGGATATACCTGTTCGTACATTAGAATGTTGCTCAGGAGATCTAGCAGATTTAAAAGTGAAATCTGTAGATGTGGAAGCATGGTCTCCAAGGCAAAAAAAATATTTTGAAGTTGGGAGTTGCTCTAATTTGGGCGATGCTCAAGCAAGAAGATTAAAAATAAGAATAAAGGGAGAAAAAGGAAATTATTTTGCACACACATTAAATAACACATGTGTAGCTCCTCCTCGTATGCTTATAGCATTTTTGGAAAACCATTTAAGAGAGGATGGAACACTTTTTATTCCAGAAGCATTAAGAATGTATATGGGTGGTAAAGAAAAATTAATTCCAAAACATTAATTTTTATAAAAAAAGTCAAATGTCAAAAATTTTATAAAAAAATAGCAATAAACATTTTTTATATATAAGATAAAACATATACAATTGACTTATTAATATAAATTTATTATAATGTATACAATAAAAAAAACAAGGAGAAGTATAATATTATAATTAAAAATAGTATTATACAAAAAGAGTAGATGATTAGTACAAGAAACAATATGAGTGGAAAAGTATCAAATATTATTGAGGGAAGTGTAAATTGCTTAGTGCAAGTAGACCTTGGTAATGGAGAAGTGGGAGCATGCAATACTTCTTTGAAGACTGTAAAAGAACTTGGTTTAGCACAAGGCACAGATGTAAAGCTTTTATTTAAAGCACCTACAGTAATTGTAGCTAATGAGCAAATGAATGTAGGAACTCAAAACAAATTTTATGGCAAAGTTGTAGAAGCAAAAAAAGGTGATATTGTATCATTAGTTAAAATCGAAACAAAAGCTGGCAATAAAATTTCTTCACTTATAACTACAGAATCTTTTGATGAGATGAATGTTCAAGTTGGAAATGAAATGTATGCTTATGTAAAAGCAATGAATGTTGTTCTTAGTAAATAATACATATTATTGAAATATTAAATTGAACTTCATAGAATTAAACTTAGGATAGGTTTTGTTTTGAAATTTTTTTAAATAATTACTATAGTATGTGATGCTATATAAAAAAGAAAATTAATATTAATTTTCTTTTTTTATAAATATAATAATAAGTGTAGTTTTATTTTGGAATAATGTTAAAATTATTGTTTTTAAAATTTTATATTTATGTTATACTTAGAATTATAAAATGTAATTTTTAAAAAACACAAAAAATAAAGAGTATAATATTTTTTATTAAAAGAAAAAAGGAGCTATAGATGTATAGATTTAATAATGATTACAATCATGTTTGTTGCAAAGAAATAATGGAAGAATTAATAAATATAAAATATAATTCATATGAGGGATATGGGCGTGACACAATATGCCTTGAAGCAAAAGAAAAAATAAAAGAAGCTATTGATTGTGAAAAAGCTAAGATACATTTTTTGGTAGGTGGAACACAAACAAATCGTATTGTTATTTCTTCTTCCTTACGCTGTTATGAAAGTGTTATTAGTAGTGAAATAGGTCATATATTTGCACATGAAACAGGTGCTATTGAAAGCACTGGTCATAAAGTAGAAATAATAAAATCTTTTGATGGGAAATTAGATCCTAATCTTTTAATAAAAAAAATAGAAGAGTATGAAAATAACGATTTTAAGTCGCATATTACTACACCTAGAGTAGTATATACATCGCTCCCTACAGAGCTTGGAGCAATATATACAAAAAAAGAATTAGAAGAGATTTTTAATATTTGTAAAGAGCATTCATTATATTTTTATTTAGATGGTGCTAGACTTGGATATGGATTAAATGCAAAAGAATGTGATATTACATTAAAAGATTTACCAAAATTATGCGATGCATTTTATATAGGTGGCACTAAATGCGGTGCTATGTTTGGAGAAGCAGTTGTATTAATTAATGAAAATTTAAAATCAGGTTTTAGACAAATGATAAAGCAAACTGGTGGTTTACTAGCAAAAGGTTTTTTACTTGGTTTACAATTTAAAGTTTTATTTACAAATAATTTGTATATGAATATTACAAAAGATGCCGTAGATTATGCTATAAAAATTAAAAAAGCATTTTTAGAAAAAGATATTGAATTATATTATGACAGCCCTACAAATCAACAATTCATTTTATTAAGTGAAAATCATTATAATATTTTAAAAGAAAAATATATTTTTGAGCACGAGGGAATCATAAATTCAAAGCATCAAATAAGAATATGTACAGATTTTATGACTAAGGAAGAAGAGGTTGAGAGTTTAATAAATGATATAAAAATATTACCATAAATTTAATTACAAATTTTCTTTAGACATTTGTAACATCAATTTAATTCTATTCAATTGATTCACTTCTGATGCAGATGGATCATAATCTATTGCTACAATATTTGCGTCTTCATAATCTTTTTTTATTTCTTTTATTACTCCCTTGCCTACAATATGATTTGGTAAACAACCAAAGGGCTGTGTGCATACAATATTGCATACACCCTCTTCTATTAATTCAAGCATTTCTGCTGTCAAGAACCACCCCTCACCTGTTTGATTACCAAGAGATACATATTTTTTTGCACTGCTAGCCAAATTTTTTATATTAGAATGCTTGCTAAAATGTTTTGATTTAGATAATTCTTTTGATGATACAAATCTTAATCTCTCTAAAAATTTGATTCCTATATTTGATATAATTTTACTTTTTAATGTACCACCCAAATATAAGTAACGGAAGTTTTGATTATAAAAAGCATAAAGGAAGAAATCAAGTAAATCTGGCATAACTGCTTCTGCACCCTCTTTCTCAAGTAAATCTACTATTTTGTTATTTGCAAGAGGAGAAAATTTGACTAATATTTCTCCAACTACACCTACTTTAGGTTTTTTAATATCTATCCTTTCCAAATTATCAAAGTCTCTTATCATTCCAATGATATTTTTATTGAAAGACAATAATGAAATTTTGTCTTTAGTTAAACTATCAATACATATTTTTTTCCATTTTTCATGAAGTGCATTTGTTGAACCTTTTACTTTTTCATAGGGTCTTGTTGCATATACAATTCTCATAAAGATATCACCATAAAGTAAAGCTTGGATTGCTTTTGCAAAAAGAATAAATGAAAAAGAAAAACCAGGGTTTTTTTCCATTCCATTTAAATTAATTGATATAACAGGTATTTGATCCATATTAGCTTTTCTTAACGCTCGCCTTATAAATCCAACATAGTTTGAAGCTCTGCATCCACCACCTGTTTGCGACATTAAAATACCAACTTTATTTAAGTCATATTTTCCAGATAAAAGAGCATCCATAAATTGTCCTACAACAATAGTCGATGGATAGCAAGCATCATTATTTACATATCTTAGCCCTGTATCTATTATTTTTTTTCCTGTGTTTTGTAATATTTCTACATGATACCCACATGAATTTAGTGCAGGCTCCAATAAATCAAAATGAATAGGAGACATTTGTGGAGCAAGAAGAGTATAATTTTTTTTCATTTCTTCTGTAAAAATAACTCTTTTGTAAGATGATGAATTAATTTTTCTATTTTTATTTCTATTATTACTAATAGCACTTATTAGAGACCTTATTCTTATTCTTGCTGACCCAATATTATTTACTTCATCAATTTTTAATAGTGTATATATTTTATTAGATCCAACTAAAATATCTTGCACTTGGTCAGATGTTACAGCATCTAATCCACAGCCAAAAGAATTTAATTGTATCAAATCTAAATCATCTCTTTTTTTTACATACTCTGCTGCTCTGTATAATCTTGAATGATACATCCATTGGTCTGTAGCAAGAAGAGGCCTTTCCACATTAGATAAAGAAGAAATACTATCTTCTGTTAAAACAGCAAAACCATATGATTGAATTAAATCTGGTATACCATGGTGTACTTCTGGATCTAGGTGGTAAGGTCTACCTGCTAGAACTATACCTCTTTTATTATTTTTTTCTATCCACTCTATAGTTTGTTTTCCTTTTTCTTCTGTTTCTTTTTTTACTTTTTCCAATTCGGACCAGGCTAGGTGAGTAGCAACCATAATTTCTGGTATACTTATTTCGGGAAAATATTTTTTATTTGATAAAGCTTGTATCATTGAAGGAATCAAAGTAATTTCATCTGTAAATGGTAAGAAAGGATTATAAAATTTAATATTATGAATATGTAAATTTTCTACATTATTTTTTATATTTTCTGCATACGATGTTACCATAGGACAATTGTAATGATTTTGAGCATCCTTTGTTTCATTTCTTTCATAAGGTATGCATGGCATAAAAATAAAATCAGCTCCATTGTTTATTAACCACTCTATATGACCATGCACTAATTTTGCAGGATAACATTCAGATTCAGATGGTATGGATTCAATTCCCATTTCATATATTTTTCTAGTAGATATAGGAGAAAGTAGAACCTTATATTTTAATTCTTTAAAAAAAGTAGCCCAAAATGGAAAATTCTCATACATATTTAACACTCTTGGAATACCAATAATTCCACGGCTTGCTTTTTCTATACTAAGTGGCTCATAATCAAATATTCTATTCATTTTATATTCAAATAGATTTGGTACATCTTGATTTTTTTTCTCTTTTCCTAAACCTTTTTCACATCTATTGCCAGATATAAAAGGAGAGCCTTTTGAAAAAGTATTGATAGTGAGTACACAAGAGTTTGTACATCCTTTGCAATGGGTCATTTTTGTATCATATTTTAAATTTATTATTTCATCTAAAGATAGCATTGTTGATTTGGTATCTTTTCCGTTTTTAACTTCATCTTCATATTTATTTTTTGCTATAAGAGCAGCACCAAAAGCTCCCATAATACCAGCTATATCTGGGCAAATAACATTTTTATTTAAGATTTTTTCAAGAGCCCTAAGAACACTGTCATTGTAAAAAGTGCCACCTTGAACAACAATATGCTCTCCGAGAGAAGAAGCATCATTTATTTTGATTACTTTATATAAAGCGTTTTTAATAACAGAGTAAGATAAACCAGCCGATATATCAGAAGTATTTGCACCTTCCTTTTGTGCTTGTTTTACATTTGAATTCATAAAAACAGTACATCTTGTGCCTAGGTCTATAGGGTTTTTGGCAAATATAGCTTTTGTAGCAAAATCTTTTACATCATATCCTAGTGAGAGAGCGAATGTTTCTATAAAAGATCCACAGCCAGATGAACAAGCTTCATTTAATAAAACATTTTCTACATACCCATCTTTTATTTTAATGTATTTCATATCTTGACCACCAATATCAAGTATGCAATCTACATTTTTATCGAAAAAAATTGCCCCATTAAAATGTGCTATAGTTTCTACTTCACCATAGTCTAAATGTAAAGCAGCTTTTAAAAGATGCTCTCCGTAACCAGTTGAGCAAGCACGCTTAATAATAGCACTTTTTGGTAAATTTTCTTTTAAATTCTTTATAGCTCGTATAGAAGCATCTATAGTTTGACCCTTGTTAGATTCATAAAATGAGTAAAGTAATTTACCTGTAGAAGAAATAAGTGCAAGTTTTGTAGTAGTTGAGCCAGCATCAAAACCAAGAAAGCAATCTCCAGAATAAGTTTGTAAATTTTGTTTTTCAATTTTTGCTTTACTATGACGCTCTTTAAATTCATCATACTCCTTATTATTATCAAATAGTGGAGAGAGTCTTTTTATTTCATAATTTAATTTAACACCTGTTTTTAGTGATGTAATAATAGAACTAATATTATATACTTTTGTATCATTATTTGCACGCATTGCACTACCAATAGCTGCAAATAGATGTGAAAACTCAAAATCTATTACTTGACTTTTATCAAGATTTAAAGTGCGAATAAAAGATTCTTTTAGTTCTGATAAAAAGTGAAGTGGACCACCCAAAAAAGCAATATTGCCACGAATTGGTTTACCACAAGCAAGACCAGATATAGTTTGTGAAACTACAGCTTGAAAAATAGAAGCAGATAAATCCTCTTTAGTAGCTCCCTCATTAATTAAAGGCTGTATATCGGATTTTGCAAAAACTCCACATCTTGCTGCAATTGGATAAATCATATGATAGTTTTTTGCATAATTATTTAAACCACTAGGGTCTGTTTTAAGAAGAGAAGCCATTTGATCAATAAAAGAACCAGTCCCACCAGCACAAATTCCATTCATTCTTTGATCAACATTTTTACCATCAAAATAAATTATTTTGGCATCTTCACCGCCAAGCTCAATAGCACAATTTGTTTGAGGTGCAAAAAATTTAAGAGCAGTAGATACAGATACAACCTCTTGCATAAAATCTGTATTAAGAGCATTAGAAAGAGATAAACCACCAGAGCCAGTGATTACAATTTTTACACTTACATCTCCAAGCTCATTATGAATTTGTTCTAGTAAAGAAATAAGACACTCGCTTATATTTGCGAGATGTCTTTTGTATTCAGAAAAAATTATTTTATTATCCTCATTTAAGAGACACAATTTTACTGTAGTCGAGCCAATATCAATTCCTAGTTTATTAATCATATTTGTATTTTATCAAAAAAGAGTATACATTTCAACATAAGAATTAATAGACACTCAATAAAAAAAATGATATAATATTAAAATAAAAATAATTTAAAAAATTATTAAAAAATCAACAAAAAATGTAATAAATTAAGGAGGAATTTGTAATGTCTGTAAAAGTAGCAATTAATGGTTTTGGCCGTATAGGTCGTCTTGCATTTAGGCAAATGTTTGGGAAAGAGGGTTATGAAATTGTAGCAATTAATGATTTAACTGATCCAAAAATGTTGGCACATCTTCTAAAATATGATTCATCGCAAGGAAGATATGACCATTGGGAAGAAGTGGAAGCTGGAGAAGATTTTATTGTTGTTTGTGGTACAAAAATCAAAATATACAAAGAGGCAGATGCTTCAAAACTTCCTTGGGGAGATATAGGTGTAGATGTAGTACTTGAATGCACAGGTTTTTATACATCAAAAGACAAGTCTATGGCACACATAAATGCTGGAGCAAAAAAAGTTGTAATTTCTGCACCTGCTGGAAATGACTTAAAAACGATAGTATACAATGTAAATCATAATACTTTAACAAAAGAAGATAATATTATTTCTGCAGCTTCTTGTACTACAAATTGTTTAGCACCAATGGCAAAAGCATTGCAAGATACATACCCAATTCAAAGTGGAATTATGGTAACAATTCACGCATATACAGGAGATCAAATGCTATTAGATGGTCCACACAGAAAAGGTGATTTACGAAGAGCTCGTGCAGCAGCTATAAATATTGTACCAAATTCTACAGGAGCAGCAAAAGCTATAGGTTTAGTTATTCCAGAATTAAAAGGCAAATTGATTGGTTCTGCTCAAAGAGTTCCAACACCAACAGGTTCAACTACACTTTTATTTGCTGTAGTAAAAGGAAAAGAAATTACAATAGAAAAAATAAATGAAGCAATGAAAAAAAATTCAAATGAATCATTTGGATACACAGAGGAATTGATTGTATCACAAGATGTTGTAGGAATGATGTATGGCTCATTATTTGATGCAACGCAAACAATGGTATCTAAAATTACAGATGACTTATATCAAGTTCAAGTAGTATCTTGGTATGATAACGAAAACTCTTACACATCTCAAATGGTTCGAACAATTCTCCATTTGGGTTCACTCATTTAATTTGAGGAGGAAAAAATTATGGAAAGTTTTAATAAAGTAACAATTGATGATATAGATGTATTTGGTAAAAGAGTATTACTTAGACTCGATTTAAATGTGCCTATACAAGATGGTTCAATAAAAGATAAAAATCGTTTAATAACTGCACTTCCAACTATCAATAAATTGTTGAATGATGGTGGAAAAATAATAATGTGTTCTCACTTAGGAAAACCAAAAGGAGAAGCAAATAAAAAATTTTCTTTGGAAATAGTAGCAAAAGAATTATCAAATTTATTGAACAAAAAAGTAAAATTTTTAGATTCAGATATAGTAATAAATGATGATGTAAAACAACAAATAAATCAAATGCAAAATGGAGAAATATGCCTTCTTCAAAATACAAGATTTAGAAAAGAAGAAGAGTTATGTGAGGAAAACTTCTCAAAAGAATTAGCTAGTTTATGTGATATATATGTTAATGATGCATTTGGAACAGCACATAGAGCTCATGCATCAAATGTGGGAGTTGCAAAATTTGTAAAAGAAAATGCTGTAGGATACTTAATGTTAGATGAGATTAGATTTTTAGGCAATGCTATTAATAATCCAAATAGACCTTTAGTAGCAATTCTTGGTGGAGCAAAAATAGAAGATAAATTAAATGTAATAAGTAATTTGCTTGTGAAATGCGACACATTGATAATAGGTGGTGGAATGGCATATACTTTTCTTAAAGCAAAAGGATATGAAATTGGACAATCACTTTGTGATAATAGTAAAATACAATATTGCGAAGAAATGATGAATAAAGCAAAAAGATTAAATAAAAAATTACTTCTACCTATTGATGCAATATGTGCAAATAGATTTCCAAATCCTATAGATGAAAATATTCCAACAAAGTGTTTTAAAGCAAATGAAATACCAAGTGATTATATGGGACTAGATATAGGAGAGGAAACAATTAAAATTTTTATGAAAGCATTAAAAAATGCAAAGACTGTAGTATGGAATGGACCTATGGGTATGTTTGAAAATAAAAAGTTTGCTTTAGGAACATATTGCATAGCAAGAACTTTAACAGAATTAAAATATTCAACTACTATTATTGGTGGAGGAGATAGTGCTTCTTTTGTCAATAATTTTGGTCTTAGTTCTAAAATGACACATATTTCTACAGGTGGAGGAGCATCACTTGAATTTTTAGAGGGAAAAGTAATGCCTGGAATAGATGCAATTAATAATAAATGAGAGGAGTTTAAGATGAGAAAAAAAGTAGTAGCAGCAAATTGGAAAATGAATTTAACAATTGAAGAAAGTATAGAGCTATTACAAAAAATTAAAAACCATATTAATATTGATACAAAAGAAGTAGTATTATGTGTTCCTTTTACAAATATTTATACTTGCAAAGAAGAAACAAAAAATACAAATATTCATATAGGAGCAGAAAATTTATATTTTGAAGAAAAAGGAGCATACACAGGTGAAATATCATCTAGTATGCTTTTATCGCTTGGAGTAGAATATGTTATTATAGGTCATTCAGAAAGAAGACAAATATTTAATGAAAATGATGAAATGATAAATAAAAAAGTATTAAAAGCTCTTTCAAAAAATATTTATCCAATATTGTGCTGTGGAGAAACATTAGAGCAAAGAGAAAAAAATGAAACCTTATCTATTATAAAAAATCAACTTAGTAAAGATTTGATAAATGTTACCAAAGAAGATGCAATGAAAATAATTATTGCTTATGAACCTATATGGGCTATAGGAACAGGCAAAACAGCAACATCTAGCCAAGCGGAAGAAGTATGCAAATATACAAGAGAAATAATTAAGGAACTATATGATAAAGAAGTGAGTGAAAATGTAAGAATATTATATGGTGGGTCCGTGAAAGCATCTAATGCAAAAGAAATATTTGCAAAAGAAAATATTGATGGTGGTTTAATAGGAGGTGCTTCGCTTACAGAAGAGTTTATTGATATAGTGAAAGCATAATAAAACACATTCGAAAATTTGTTTTTATTCAAATGATGAAAAAAGAATAGATCTTACCTGGAGAAATTGTACATTAAGAAAATGGCTTAATAATGAATTTTATAATAAAGCATTTTCAAATGATGAAAAAAATAGAATTATTGAAACAATACATAAAAATGAAAGCAATAGAGGTGCGATTCATCCTGATACAAATGATAAAGTATTTTTATTAAGTGAAAAAGAAATAAAAAAGTATTTTGAAAATGAAAATAATTATGATTCCGATATGGGAATGTATGATGAGAAAAAAGAAAATGATATTAAACAAGCTTTATTTAATGCAACTACAAAAATGACTGATTATGTAGATCGTAATAGGAGATTACTTTGTATTATGTGGGATTCTAGAGAACATTATTATATTTTAGATAATAGGGGTGGAAAAGGTTTTATATATTGGTTAAGAACTCCAAGCTCTAATTTAGATGATGATTGTACACCAATATTATTTCTAGATAATTGGCTTGGAACTATTTCTGAAGCTCCAGGGTTTATAAATTTTATAGGTGTTCGCCCGGCAATATGGGTTTCATTGGAATAAATTATAATATAATTATAAAATATAATACTAACAACCTTCACTATGATTTTATTGATAATATTTTTATTTTACTATATTATTTTAATAATTGAATTTTGGAGGTATAAATGTATTCAAAAATAATAAGTGCTGTAACTAAGGGCATAAATGGTATTGTACTTTTTGTTGAAGCAGATTCATCAAATGGTATGCCAACATTTGTTATGGTAGGGAATTTATCACAAAATGTAAAAGAAGCAGAAGAAAGAATTAGAACGGCACTTCATAATAATGATATAGATATACCGCCAAAGAGAGTAACTGTAAATATTACTCCTGCTGATATAAAAAAAGATGGTACCCATTTAGATTTACCTCTTGCTATAGCTATATTAAAATCTCTAGGTTACTTTAGTGAAGTGGACATTAGAAATTATGCTTTTCTTGGAGAAATAGGGCTTGATGGCAAAATAATAGCTACAAGAGGGATATTGCCTATGGTTACTTCTTTAAAGGAATATGGTATTAAGGGAGTATTTGTACCAAAGGATAATGCAAATGAAGCTTCTGTTATAGGAGGAATAGATGTATATGCTATTTCACATTTAAAAGAAATAATAAAAATATTAGATAGTAATGATAATTTTTTTAGTGCCAAAACTCACCCTAAGTATATATATAAAGAGAGTGAAGAAAATTATAATGTTGACTTTCAAGATGTCGTAGGTCAAAATTTTTTGAAGAGAGCATGCGAAGTAGCTGTGTCAGGCAATCATAATATTTTATTTTCTGGACCAGCAGGGTCAGGGAAAACTATGATTGCAAAAAGAATACCTACAATCATGCCTCCTTTAAGTTTAAAAGAAAATATTGAAATATCAAAAATATATTCTATAGCAGGCTTACTCTCAAAAGGTGCAACACTATTATTGAAAAGACCTTTTCGTGCTCCACATCATTCAATTACAACCACAACTCTTATAGGTGGTGGAAATTATCCTATTCCTGGCGAAATATCATTAGCACACAATGGTGTTCTTTTTTTAGATGAAATACCTCTTTTTTCAAAATTTTGTATAGAAACATTAAGACAACCTCTTGAAGATAAAGAAATTAATATTACAAGACTTAAAGGTGCATATGAGTACCCTGCGAATTTTATGCTTGTTGCGGCTATGAACCCTTGCCCTTGTGGATATTATCCAGATAGAAATAGGTGCAATTGTAAAATCACAGATATTAGAAGATACCAAAGAGGTATTTCTAAGCCTATTTTGGAGAGAATAGATATTTGTGCAGAAGCATCACCTTTGCAATATAAAGATATGACATCAAATCAAAAGGGCGAGTGTTCAAAAGATATAAGAGAAAGAATAAAAAAAGTAAGACAAATTCAAAATGAAAGATTCAAAAATTATTCCAAAATAAATTATAATGCAGAAATGACAAACAAAGAAATAAATAAATTTTGTATATTGGAAGAAGAAGAAAAAGAATATTTAGAAAAAATATTTACTGTAAAAAAACTTTCTGCAAGAACATATCATAAATTATTGAAAGTAGCACGAACTATTGCAGATATGGGAGGAAGTGAAAACATTAAAAAAGAGCATTTAATTGAAGCTGCATCATATAGGGGTTTGGAAGAAAAACTTTTTGATGAATTATATTAAATGAATAAAAGGATGAATAAATTGAATAAAAGAACAAAAAAAATTAATAACAAAATTGATATTCAAAATGTAAACTATGGGAGTATAAATTATCCAAAAAGATTATCATTATTAAGTGATGCTCCAAAAACAATTTATTATAAAGGCACTTTACCAAGAGATGATTATCCTACAGTTGGCATAGTGGGTTCAAGAACAGCATCTGAATATGGTATTAAATTAGCAAAATCAATAGCTATGACTTTATCAAAAAAAAATATACAAGTAATTTCTGGAATGGCTCTCGGAATAGATTCAGCTGCACATATTGGAGCTATAGAAGTAAACAAAGCGAATTATGCAATTCTAGGTTGTGGAGTGAATATTTGTTATCCTGCATATAATTATAATATTTATGAAAAAATTATTGATTTAAAAGGTGGCATTATTTCTGAATATCCAAATGATACTCCTCCCCTTTATTATAATTTTCCTATTAGAAATAGAATCATTGCAGGCTTTTCAGATGTATTAATAATAGTTGAAGCAAGACATAATTCTGGATCATTAATTACAGCAGAATATATGCTTAAGCAGGGAAAAGATATTTTTGCAATACCTGGGAGAATAGGTGATGCTATATCTTGTGGCACTAATGACTTAATAAAACAAGGCGCATATATTTTTACTTGTGTAGAAGATGTTTTAGATTATTTGGGAGTTAAGAATAATAAAAAAATACCAATAGAAGATATAAAGAAAAAAGATTTAGATTATTTTGAAAAAATAGTATATTCAAAATTAACAAACAACTCATCTCATATAGACGAAATCATGGAATTATGCAAATTACCAATTGAAATATGTCTTCAAACTTTAATGAGTTTACAAATAGAGGGTTTAGTAGAGCAACCTATGAATGGGTATTATAGAAAAATTTAAAATATTTTAAAAATTATTCTTTCAAACACTTTTTTGTTTTGATTGACTATGATATAAATTATTGTTATAATGAATACAACTTATAAAAAAAATTTATGGATTAAAACTCCGAGTTTATTTTAGCTTATGTATTCTTTATAAAATACATTGCTATATGGACCAATGAGCACATTTGGAAACAGTTGTGCTTGCCATTTTTGCGAAGGAGATTATTGCAAGGCTAGGAAAGCATATGCAATAATTTTTTTAATCACAAAAAAAAGGGAGGTTATATGAAAGTTTTACAAGTAAAACCCGATAAGTGTATCGGTTGCAGAACCTGTGAAATTGTATGCGCATTTAGTCATAATGGCAAGAGCAATCCAAGATTTGCAAATTTAAAAGTATTACCATTTGAAAAAGCTGGAATACAAGTACCTGTTGTTTGCCAGCAATGTGAAAATGCTTCTTGTATGAATGTATGCCCTGTTCATGCTATTTTTCGTGATGAGAATAGTGCTTACATAATTAATCAAGATAAGTGTATTGGATGTAAATTATGTATGAATGCCTGTCCTCTTGGAAACATTGGTATCAATCATGAAAAGTTTCAAATGCATAAGTGTGACCTTTGCAAGGGAGACCCTATGTGTGTAAAGTTCTGTCCATCGGGAGCACTTACTTTTGTTGATCCAGATGAAGATCAAGATAGAAGAAGAGTTGT
Source organism: Eubacteriales bacterium (assembly GCA_030539055.1). Classification (GTDB taxonomy): domain Bacteria; phylum Bacillota; class Clostridia; order Lachnospirales; family Lachnospiraceae; genus UBA3633. Next base: position 82,095 of record JAUNSV010000003.1, read on the forward strand.
AGCTCGTGCATTTAAGGAAGTATTTGGCGAAGAGGAGGATAAATAAGATGAGTACATCATTTATGAATTGTGTCATAAGAGTAGATCTTAAGACAGGAAAAATTAGCAAGGAACCTCTCAATATGCAGTTCGCTAAAGACTATATTGGAGCAAGAGGTCTTGGAACAAAATATCATATAACTGAGTGTAAAGCAAATATAGATCCACTTGGTCCAGATAATAAACTTATATTTATGACAGGTCCACTTACTGGAACATTTTCACCATGCTCTGGGCGTTATGAAGTTGTAGCTAAAGCTCCACTTACAGGAACTATTGGAGCAGCAAACTCAGGTGGACACTTTGGTCCAGAACTAAAATATGCAGGATACGATGGTATTATTTTTGAAAATCAAGCAAGTAAGCCAGTATATCTTCTTATTGAAGATGATAAAGTCGAGCTTCGTGATGCTAGTGATTTATGGGGTAAGACAGTTTTTGAAACTACAGATATATTAAATGAAAGACATGGTGAAACTGCAAGAGTTGCTTGTATTGGGCCTACTGGTGAAAGACTTGTTCTTTACTCTGGTGTTATGAATGATAAGCATAGAGCAGCTGGTCGTGGTGGTCTTGGTGCTGTTATGGGTTCTAAAAAACTTAAAGCAGTAGTTGTAAAAGGAACTGGTTCTGTTGAACATGCTCTCCCAAAAGAGTTTATGGATGCTTGCATAAATGCTCGTCAAGTTCTTAAAGCTCATCCTGTAACAGGAGCAGGACTTGGTGCATATGGAACACAAATTTTAGTAAATATTATTAATGGTTCAGATGCAATGCCAGTAAATAACTGGAAAGATGGTTCACACTTTGATAAGGGTGAGGATATTTCTGGAGAGGCACTTGTTGATAAATACTTAGTTCGTAACAAAGGATGCTTCGGATGTTGTATTGGTTGCGGGCGTGTAACAAAAATTAAAGAAGGTCCATTCAAAAGTTTTGGTGAGGGACCAGAGTATGAGGCTGGTTGGTCATTTGGAGCAGATTGTGGAGTTTCAGACCTTGCAGCAGTATGTAAAGCAAACTTTATTTGTAATGAATACGGATTTGACCCTATTACACTTGGTTCTACAATAGCTTGTGCTATGGAACTTTTTGAGATGGGTGCAATTAAAGAATCAGAAATAGGATTTCCACTTAGATTTGGTGATGCAGTAGCTATGGTTAAAGCAGCTGAGATTACTGGTAAGGGTGAGGGATTTGGAAAAATTTTAGGTGAGGGATCATATAGACTTGCTACAAAATATGGACATCCAGAACTTTCAATGAGTGTTAAAAAACAAGAAATGCCTGCTTATGATGGTCGTTGTATGCAAGGTATTGGTCTTGAGTATGCTACTTCAAACCGTGGTGGATGCCATGTTCGTGGTTATATGACAAGCCCAGAAATTTTAGGTATTCCAATAAAAGTTGATCCACTTACAACCGAGGGTAAGGCTCCACTTCTTAAGACATTCCAAGACCTCACAGCAGCATTTGATTCAGCTGGTATTTGTTTATTTACTTCATTTGGAATTGGTCTTAAAGAACTTTGTGAATTATATCGTGCAGCAGTTGGTTCTAATGAATCCGATGAGGAAATTTTGCTTAAGGGTGAGAGAACTTGGAACTTAGAGAAACTTTATAACATAGAAGCTGGAGTAGAGAAAGACACATTGCCACCAAGACTTCTTAGAGAAGCTCTTCCATCTGGGCAAGCAAAAGGAAATGTAAATCAACTCGATGTAATGCTTAAAGAGTATTATGAAGTTCGTGGTTGGGATAAAGAGGGTATTCCAGGCGATAAAAAGAAAAAGGAATTAAATATAGGATAAAATATTATGCAGGTTAAGTACTTCGCATATATTAGAGACTTTACCAAATGTAAAGAATCTATAGAAGAATACAAACCAACCATTAAGGAGTTGCTTCATTCTTTGGCCGACAAATACGGTGATAAATTTAAGAATGAAGCACTTACTCCTGATGGTAATGATTTAGGTGAGAGAATTATTATTTTAATTAATGGTAGACATGTTGCTCACCTAGGTGGCATTAATGCGAAGATAAATGAATCTGACATTGTGCAGGTATTTCCTGTAGTTGCAGGAGGCTAAGATGGAAGAAGTAAAGCTTAGTAATAATGTTGATGAAAAAGAAATTAAATTAATACTTGATTCATATAAAAGTGAAAGACGCTATGCTCTTTTTATGCTTCAAGATATGCAAAATAAATTTCAATTTGTTCCACGGAATGGTATGGAAATGCTTTCAAAATATCTTGATTGTCCAATATCTGAATTGTATGCAATGGCAACTTTTTATAAAGCATTAAGTCTTAAACCAAAAGGGAAACATATAATTAAATGTTGTGATGGTACAGCGTGCCATATTAGAGGAAGTCTAAATTTAGTAGGAGAGTTAAAAAGAAAACTTGGTGTTGAACCAGGAGAGACTACTAAAGATGGACTTTTTAGTTTTGAAACAGTAAATTGTATGGGTTCTTGTGCACTTGCACCTGTTGTAGTTATTGATGAAAAATATTATGGAAAAGTAACTATGGAACAACTCCCAAAAATTCTGGATGAGTACAGAGAGGGGGGAAAATAAATGAAGACTATTCGTATTTGTTGTGGTACTGGCTGTCTTGCAAATGGTGCTACTCTTGTCGCTTGCGAGTTTGAGAAACAACTTAGTGGTAGTAAAGATGCAAAACTTGAGTGTGTCATTAAAAAAACTGGCTGTAATGGTTTTTGTGAAAATGGACCACTTGTAACAATAGTTCCAGATGATATCGCATACTATCATGTTAAACCTAAAGATGTTATTGAAATTATTGATAAAACTATTAAAAATGGTGAACTAGTTGAAAGACTTTTATATAAAGATAACGAGGGAAAACCAGTTAAGACAAAAGAGGAAAATCCTTTTTACAAACCACAAAAGAAAATAGCACTTAGAAATATAGGTATTATTGACCTAGAGAGTATTGATGATTATTTAGAGAATGGTGGGTATGAAGCATTAAAGAAAACTCTTAATATGACTCAAGATGATATCATTAAAGAGGTTGAAGAATCTGGACTAAGAGGTCGTGGTGGTGCAGGATTTCCTACTGGTAGAAAATGGAGAACAGCACAAGGATATGATGTATTTCCAAAATATGTTGTATGTAATGGAGATGAGGGTGACCCAGGTGCATTTATGGATAGGTCAATTCTTGAGGGAGATCCACATTCAGTTCTTGAGGGACTTGCAATTTGTGCAATAGCTATAGGTGCAGAAAAAGGATATTTATATATAAGAGATGAGTACAATCTTGCACTTAAGCATATAAAAAAAGCAATAGTTGATGCAGAAAAAAAAGGATATCTTGGTGATAATATTTTAGGGTCTGGAAAGAAATTAAAACTAGAAGTTGTTCGTGGTGGTGGTGCTTTCGTATGTGGGGAGTCTACTGCCCTTATGAAATCAATAGAGGGAAAAGTAGGTGAGCCAAGAGCTAAATATATTAGATCAGTTCAAAAGGGACTTTGGGATCATCCAACAGTACTAAATAATGTAGAAACTCTTGCAAACATTCCTTATATTTTTTTACATAGTGCAAAAGAATTTGCTTCTATTGGTACAAAAGCTAGTGCTGGAACTAAGGTATTTGCACTTGTTGGAAAAGTTAAAAGAACAGGACTTGTTGAAGTTCCTATGGGAACTACACTCCGAGAACTTATTTTTGATATTGGTGGTGGTGTCATAGGAGATAGAGAATTTAAAGCAGTGCAAACTGGTGGGCCATCTGGTGGTTGTATTGGAAAAGAATTACTTGATTCACCACTTGACTTTGAAGAGTTAAAATTAAAAGGTTCAATGATGGGATCTGGTGGTGTTATTGTTATGGATGACACAAGTTGTATGGTAGAAGTAGCAAGATATTATGTAGAATTCTTGTGTGGTGAATCTTGTGGAAAATGTACACCATGTCGTGAGGGTCTTAGAAGAATGCTAGAAATTCTTACAGATATTTGCAATGGAAAAGGTACAATGGAAGACCTTGATATACTTATGCTCTTAGCTGAAACAATGGGTGATGCTTCACTTTGTGCTCTTGGTAAATCAGCAATGAATCCAGTTGTATCAACTCTTAAATTATTTAGAGATGAGTATGAAGCTCATATTAAAGAGCATTATTGTCCTGCAGGAGTTTGCGAAAAGCTTACTGAATTTTATATTGATAAAGATACTTGTAAGGGGTGTTCTGCTTGTAGCAAAGTTTGCCCAGTTGGAGCTATCACAGGAGAAATAAAGAAAGTTTACACTATTGATAGGAAGAAGTGTATTGCTTGCGGATCTTGTAGAAATACTTGTAAATTTGATTCAGTTCATACAAGAGGAAAGGAGGGTTGTGATGCTAAAAATTAAGATTGACGAAAAAGATTATGAGTGTGAAAAAGGCACAATACTTCTTGATTTTTGTAGAAAAAAAGGAATAAATATTCCTACACTTTGTGAGCATGGAGCAATAGCGGAAGTAGCTAGTTGTAGACTTTGTATTTGCGAAGTAATAATAAAAGGAAGATCTCAAGTAGTTGTTTCTTGTGTATATCCTATAGAACAAGAATGTGAAATACTAACTCATAGCGAGAAGATAGATAGAGAAAGAGGAGTGATTCTTATGCTTCTTAAACTCCGTGCACCAGAATCAAAAGAAATACAAGAACTATGTGAGAAATATAAAGCACCTGAATATAAGAGATTTAAAACTCTTGATGGTGGAAAATGTATTATGTGTGGAAAGTGCGCACTTGTTTGTAAAGAACTTGGGTCATCGGCTATTTCAACAATTAATAGAGGAATATCAAAAGAAATTTCTACTCCTTATGGAGAACCAAATATTACTTGCATTGGTTGTTTAAGTTGTGCACATGTTTGTCCTACTCAAGCAATTAATTTTGAAAGTGATGATAAGCATAGAAAAATTTGGGGCAAGGAATTTAAACTTGTATATTGTAAAGATTGTAAAAAACCAATTGGTACTGTTGAAGAGATAGAATATGCAAAAAAGAAGACTCCAGTTAAAGATGAAGATGCATACAACTATTGTGATGAATGCAGAAGATTACATATTGCTAAAGTAATGGCTGCAACATATGGTGAAGTTGAAACTGAAATGAGTAGTAAATAATTCTACTTACAATAAATAAAAAAATTCTAAAAGGAGAAAAAAATGTTTAAGAAATTTTTATCTGTAGCAATAGCTACAACACTTGCTTTAAGCCTTTTTGCGTGTTCTACACCAAAAGCTGAAGCACAAGTAGCAACAAGTGAGGCACAAGTAGCAATAACAGAAGCACAAATAGCAACAATTGAATCAGAAACAGCAAAGCAAATCGTTGAAGTAAATCTTGAAATCTTAAAAGAACAAGATGATTCTATGATTAACACTTACTCAATACTTGCTGTAAATGACAAGGCACCTTTTGTAGATGCAAATGGAACTGCAATTACTGATGTAAAACTTTATACTGTAGGTGCTAATGCTTTAATTAATTGGTTTTTATCAGAAGGGCTTGATCTTTCAGGACAATATGGATTCAATGAATATGGAGAATATCTTTTTTATATAAAAGATGATGCTCCAAAATCAAAAGGAGAGATTGTAAATGCTACTGATGATACAAGAGTGATTAAACTTTCTACTACTACATCTGTAAACGATTCAGGGCTTCTTGGAAATATTCTTCCAAAGTTTGAAGAAAAGTATGGATACAAAGTAGAAGTATATTCAGCAGGAACAGGAAAGGCAATTGCAAATGCAAAAGCAGGAAATGCAGATGTGATTTTAGTTCACGCAAAAGCACAAGAAGACAAATTTGTAGAAGATAAGTTTGCTCGTATTGTTGATGGATTTGATAAGGAGAGACTTTCTTTTATGTATAACTTTTTTGTATTATGTGGACCAAAAGAGGATAAAGCAAATGTAAAAAATTCTGCAACAGTACTTGATGCATTTAAAGCAATTGCAGATGGAAAATATTTATTTGTTTCAAGAGGCGATGGATCAGGAACTCATACAAAGGAGCTTGCTCTTTGGCCAAAAGATTTAGGAATTACTGCCGAAGCTACAACTTTTGAAGCATATAAGGATTGGTATATTTCTTCTAATGCTGGGATGGGAGCGTGTTTATTACAAGCATCAGAAAAGGGAGCATATATTTTATCAGACAAAGCTACATTCTTAACATTCAAAGCTAATGGCGGAAAAATAAAATAGTTGGTATAATTAAAATATGCCAATTATTCAAGAAGCTATAAAATTAATATTTACTTTTGATAAGACACTTACAGATATACTTATAGTAACACTTAAGATGTCAATATCAAGTTCTGTTATTGCACTCATAATAGGTGTTCCTATTGGTGTTGTTTATGGTTATCATAAAAATAAAATATGTAAATTTTTAATTATTATTAATCGCACACTTATGGGAATGCCACCCGTAGTGTGCGGTCTTTTTTGCTTTTTACTCTTTTGCGGTGTAGGACCACTTAGACATATGAAACTTTTATATACTATACCAGGAATGGTTATTGCACAAGTAATTTTGATTACACCAATAGTGATTGGTACTCTAGAACCATTTGTAGAAAAAATATATCCAGATGTGAGAGATACTATATATGGATTAAAAATAGCTAGAGTAAAAAAGATATTTTTGTTAATAAATGAAAGCAAGTATGAGATAATATCAATATATTTAATTGCATTTTCTAGAGCAATAGCAGAAGTAGGAGCAGTTTCAATGGTTGGGGGAGCAATAATATTTAAAACAAATGTTATGACAACAGCAATTATGAATTATACAAATATGGGAAATTTTAATATGGCAATGGCACTTGGAATAATTCTTCTTTTGTTTTCATTTGTGGTAAATATAATAGCTACACTATTACAAATATTAGCAAATAAATAGTATGATTAAAATTGATTGTATAAAAAAATCTTATAATGGAAAAAAAGTTGTTGATGTACATAACATTTCTTTTGAAGAGAATGTGCATTATGTTTTACTTGGTGCAAATGGTTCAGGAAAAAGCACATTTGCAAGATTATTAGCTGGAATAATAAGAGATGATAATAAGCATTTAATAAAAATACCAAATAAATTAAAAGTAGATCCTCAAAAAAAATATTTACAAATTGGATATTTACCACAGAAAGCTTATATGTTTGATATGAATTTAGTAGGGAATATTAGTATAGCTTATGATGGAAAAAACAAAAATAAATTTGATACAAAAGTAGAAGAATTAATACAAGCATTTAATATAGGATATTTAAGAAAAGAAAATGCAAAAGGGTACTCTGGTGGAGAGCAACAAAAAGTTGCTCTTGCTAGATTTTTGATGAAAGATTTTGACATTATGATTTTAGATGAGCCAACAAGTGCAATGGATGATAAATCTACAATTCTTGCAGAAAAAATTATTAAAGAATATATGAAAGAAAGAACAGTATTATTAATTACACATGAAAAAGAGCAAGCTATAAGGTTTTCTAATAAAAAAATAGTAATGGATAATGGAAAAATAATACAATGGAACTCTTAAAAGTAGATAGTTTAGAAGTAGCAAAAGAAAAATTATATAATGAGTATAAAAAAGGATTAGGAATAGAAATTGAAGAAGTTTTGGTTTCTGATTCTTTTAATAGAGTAATAGCAAACAATGTTATTTCAAAAGTAAATGTGCCAGATTTTAATAGATCAACTGTTGATGGATATGCAGTTCTTGCTAAAGATACAAACGGATCAAGTGATACTATCCCTACATTTTTAAAAGTAGTTGCAGAAAGCAAGATGGGAGAAGAGTGCAAAACAAAAATTGTAAGTGGTGAATGTGTTTATGTGCCAACTGGTGGTATGCTTCCAATTGGTGCAAATGCAATGGTAATGCTTGAGCATACAGAAAATTTGACAAATGAAAAAATAGCGATATATGAGGCTACTCCAGAATGGAAAAATGTAGTTCATATTGGTGATGATATAAAAGAAGAAGAGACAGTAATAAAAAAAGGGAAAAAAATTTCTGCTGGTGATATGGGATTACTTTCATCAATAGGAGTAGAAAGTATTAATGTATATAAAAAATGGAGAATAACAATTATTTCTACAGGAGATGAACTAGTAAGTAATGAAAAGGATTATAAATTTGGAAAGATTAGGGATGTAAATTCAAACTTACTACTTGGCTTATGTATAGAAAATAATTTTGAAATAGTAAATAAATTTTTAATAAAAGATGATGAGAATGATCTAAGGGAAATAATTAATGACTGTAAAAAAAATAGTGATGTAGTTGTTATATCTGGTGGTAGTTCAAAAGGGAAAAAAGATTTGAGTGCAAAAGTTATTTATGAACTTTCATCAACTGGTGTACTTACGCATGGAATTGCAATTAAACCTGGAAAACCTACTATTACTGCTTATGATAAAAAAACAAATACCGTATTAATAGGACTTCCAGGGCATCCTATAGCTGCTTTTTTACTTTTTAAATTACTTATTGTAGATTTATATGAAAAAATTACTTGTGAAAAAAACAAAAGCTTACAAAAGTATTTAGAACTATGTATTTCTGAAAATTTACCAGCTTCTCCAGGTAGAACAACATTCCAATTAGTAAGTATAGAGAATGATAAAGCAATACCAATATATGGGAGGTCGGGATTAATTCACACTCTGTCTATGGCTATGGGATATATAATTATGGAAGAGAATCAAGAAGGAATTAATAAGGGAGAAAGAGTAAAAGTATATTACTTATAATGAATATGGGAGAGAGAAATTTATATTTACATACAATTTCTGTAGAGGAAGCATTATCAAAATATTATAATTATTTACAGCAAAATAAAATACAAATTGGTGGTGCAGAATTTGTAAAAACAGAAGATGCTCTAGGCAGAATTACTTGTGAGGCAGTTTATGCCAAAAGTAATTCTCCGTTATTTAATGCAGCAGCAATGGATGGAATATGTGTGGAAAGTAAAATAACAAAAGGAGCAAGTGAAGAAAATCCAATTGTGTTAAATTTAGGAAAAGATTTTTTGATAGTTGATACAGGAGATGCAATCAAGTCGCCTTATGATGCTGTTATTATGGCAGAAGATGTGATTGAAATTGATGATACTCATATAAAAATTGTTGGATCTGTTCCCGAGTGGGAAAATGTAAGACCAGTTGGCGAAGATATTGTAACTGGAGAAATGATTATTCCAAGCAATCATAAGATTTCGCCAATAGATATTGGCGCTATTCTTGCAAGTGGGAATCTGAATATTAGTTGTTATAAAAAAATAAAGGTAGGAATAATACCTACTGGAACAGAAATAATTGACCCAAAAGAAAAACCTATGGAGGGAGATATTATTGATTCAAATTCTTATATGATTAAGTCATTAGTAGATAATAGTGGTGGCGTAGGAAAAAGATATGGAATAGTAAAAGATGATTATGAATTAATAAAACAGCAAGTGAAAAAATCAATTGAAGAAAATGATATTACAATTACGAATGCTGGTTCATCTGCTGGGACAAAAGATTTTACAGTACATATTTTAAGAGAGCTTGGAGAAGTAATCGTACATGGTGTTGCAATGAAACCTGGTAAACCTGTAATTCTTGCAATTGTAAAAGGAAAACCAGTAATTGGACTTCCTGGATATCCACTTTCTGCATATCTTGCTTATGATATTTTTGTAAAACCGTTAATAGAAAACAAGGTAAATCTTGATAACAAAATTAGTAATCATAATATTATAAAAGCAAAAGTTGCAAAAAGAATAGTTTCTTCTCTTAAACATAAAGAGTATGTGCGTGCCAAAGTTGGAAAAGTAAATGGGGAATATATAGCTTCACCACTAAATCGTGGGGCTGCATCGCAAATGAGTATGGTTAGAGCAGATGGATTATTAATTATTCCAAAAAATAGCGAGGGTGTTGAAGCAGGTGAGAAATGTATAATAGAACTCTTGAAAAATAAAAACAATTTTGATAATATTATTGTATCTATTGGTTCGCATGATATGCTTATGGATATTGTTGCAGATATTTTAGCATACAAATATAAAAATATTATTCTTTCATCAACACATGTTGGTTCAATGGGTGGACTAATGGCATTAAAAAGAGGCGAAACAATAATCGCACCAACACATCTTCTTGATGAAAGTACTGGGGAATATAATATTAATATAATAAAAGAGTTGTTTAATAGAAATGATAGTATATCATTAATAAAAGGCTTTAATAGAATTCAAGGCATAATGGTTAAAAAAGGTAATCCATTAGGGATAAAAGGAATCAATGATTTAACAAAATACAGATTTGTAAATAGACAAAGAGGAGCTGGAACACGAGTTCTTCTTGATTATTTGTTAAAGAAAAATGGGATAGATTTTAATTTGATATCAGGTTACGACAAGGAAGTTACAACACATATGGCTGTTGCTGCCTGTGTTAAAAGTGATGATATTGATTTTGGACTAGGAGTAAAATCAGCTGCTGATAGTATGAATCTTGATTTTATTGAAGTAGGAGTTGAAGAGTATGATTTTGCAATAAGAACAAAAGATCTTGAAGATGAAAAAATAAAAGCATTTATAGAGGTTATTTCTGGAAATGAGTTGAGAAAAAAATTAGATAATCTTGGTGGATATAGTTATTCAAATGTTGGTAAAATTATTAAAGACATAAATTAGAAATTTGATATTAGGAGAAGAAAATGTATAATGTAGCAATACTAGTTTCATCTGACTCTTCATTCAATGGAACAAGAGAAGATTTGTCTGGACCAAAAATGAAAGAAATATTAGAAAAAAGCGATGAAGCAAAAGGCATTCTTAAAGTAACAGAGATGAAAATACTTCCAGATGAAAAAAATTTATTATGTGAATATATGAAAGAAAAAGCAGATAATGAAGATGTAAATTTGATACTTACAACTGGTGGGACAGGATTTTCAAATAGAGATGTTATGCCAGAAGCAACAAAAGATGTTATAGAAAAAGAAGTGCTAGGAATTCCAGAAGCGATGAGACTTAAGTCTCTTGAAATTACTACTAGAGCGATGCTTTCAAGAGGAGTAGCTGGAATAAGAAATAATACATTGATAATAAATATGCCTGGTTCTCCAAAAGCAATTGAAGAAATGTTATCATATGTTTTGCCAGCAGTGATTCATGGATTAGATATTTTACTTGGAAATACAAAAAATTGTGCTAGAAAATAATTTTGATTGTAATTATTGGGAGTGAAATAAAAGTAAATGCTATACACTGTTTGGCAGGAATGTGCTTTAAAAAATTAAAGTAATTGTGTGAAAGTGAAGTATAATGTATAAAAATAGATATATAAGAAATAAAATATTGACTAATGAAGAACAAAAATTATTAAAAAATAAAACTGTTGTTGTTTTTGGATGTGGTGGACTTGGTGGTTATATTATAGAAGAATTAGCTAGAATAGGAATAGGGAAATTAATTGTTTGTGATATTGATATTTTTAAAGAAAGCAATTTGAATAGGCAAATACTATGTAAAGAAAATGATCTTGGAAGAGAAAAAGCACTTGTAGCAAAAGAAAGAGTGAGTGAAATAAATAGCGAGATAAGTATTGAAAGTACTAGTGAAAATTTGTTTGAAGATGTTAATAAATTAGTATTTATAATTAAAAAAGTTGATGTGGTAGTAGACGCACTAGATAGTATAAAAAACAAAAAAGAATTAGAAAAAGTATGTAAAGAATGTAACAAGATTTTGATTCATGGTGCAATCGGTGGTTGGCAAGGGCAAGCTTCAACAATATTTCCAGGAGATAATACTATAAGTAAATTTTATGGAGATAATATTGATATAGAAGATAAACTTGGGAATCCATCTTTCACACCAGCAATAGTAGCATCTATAGAAGTAGCTGAAACTATAAAAGTACTAATAGGAAAAACGAATCGACTTTTATCAAAAAAAATGTTAGTTATTGATTTGGAAAATAATGATTTTGAAGTGATTGAAATGGATTAATAATAATGGAGAGTAAAAATTTAAAAAAATCAATTGACAAAAGAATATCTCTAATAGATAGAGATGTTTTTTTGTGGCTTGAAGAAGAAAAGAAAAAGGATGCAATCGGTATATGCGAAAAAAAATTTCATGCTGATTATATAGTAGAAAATTTATATAAGTATAGTGTTGGAGATGAATTAACTTTCAATAATATAAGATATATTATAGAACAAATTGGTAAAACTTGTTACAAAGAAGAATGTGATTTATTTAAAATAGAAAAAAAGCCATGTAGGCTTATAAAAGGAGTTGCTTTTGCAAAAGAAAAATAGTATAGATTTTTTAAAATAATATAAAGCAAGTTGAAATATGTAAATTACAAAATATGAGATTTACTAATAAGAGAATCAAATTATGAAAACTTGATTTCAATAGAATTTGATAGTATAATATGAAAAAATAATTAATAAAAAAGGATAAGGTGATTATATGAAAGTAATTTTAGTAAATGGTTCTCCACACAAAAATGGTTGCACAAATAGAGCATTAGAAGAAATACAAATGCAATTAAAAAAAGAAAAAATTGATGCTGAAATATTTTGGATTGGAACAACTGTACAAGGTTGTATAGGATGTTATAAATGCAAAGAAACAGGAAAATGTGTGTTTGATGATAAAGTAGGTGAATTTTTAGAATTAGCAAAAGAAGCTAATGCATTTGTTTTTGGCTCTCCAGTATACTATGGTTCTGCTTGTGGTTCTATTATATCATTTATGGATAGAGTATTTTTTAGTGGAGGTGAATATTTAGCTGATAAACCTGCAACATCTGTAGTATCATGCCGTAGAGGTGGAGCTACAGAAACTTTTTCGCAACTAAATATGTATTTTACAATCAATAATATGCCTGTAATTTCTTCACAATATTGGAATCAAGTACATGGTCAAACTCCAGAAGAAGTTGAACAAGATAAAGAGGGTCTGCAAACTATGAGAACGCTTGCAACAAATATGGCTTGGGTTTTAAATAGTATGAATGCAGGGTTAGAAAAGGGAATTAAAAAGCCAACGAGAGAGAAATGGATTAATACTAATTTTATAAGATAAAAAATATATTGACACGGTGTCAAAATAGTGATATAGTATTGCTATATCACTTTTTTATTTATGATTTAGAT
>JAUNSV010000048.1 GCA_030539055.1 Eubacteriales bacterium
TTGTTTTACTTGGCTTCCTACTTGTACTTTGGATACTAATAATTTTTTGGATTTTTTTACTTCCTCACATGAAATTATTTTTCAAACTTGTAATTGAATTTTCATGAAATAGTTATATTCTATTTCTTCTTTTGCTTCATCTTTTTTGTCGTTTAATTCTTTCTTTCCGTTTGCTTTTAATAAAACAGCATCCATTTCATTTAAGCCTAACTTTTTTTGATTCTCTACAGACTCTATGTCTGTTTTGTTATCTATTTCGGAATTATAATTTGTAAGTATTTGTGTTAATTCATCTATATATTCTTCTTTATTTGTATCTAATACATTTTGTAATTTGTTTATTTGTTTTTGTAAATTATTCTTTTTTTCTTCTAATTCTTTTTTTGATTTGTTCTTACTTGATAATAAATCTGAGTCAGCTTTAATTGTGTCTATAACTGCTTTGGCATCACTTACTTTGTTAGCTATGTTTTGAAGATTTAAATCTGTCATGCTTTCATTTGGTACTCTTTCATTCAAACTCTCTATATCATTTTTTGTATTATTATACTCTTCAGTAATTTGGGTTTTAAATGTTTCTTTTTCATCTTCTGTCAAATTTGTGTCAGCTTCTATCAAAGCTATTTTACTATTTGCATAATTTTCTAATTCTTTAATTGCATTTAATTTTTCTCTATTGTATGCGTTAGTATATATAAGCTCTTGCATTATTGTATCTATATTTTTTATTGCATTTTCTTCTTCTGTCCAAACATCTTCTATAAGTGTTTGATCGTTTATTGTTTCTATGCCTTTATCTTTTGCATCTTCAACTAAGTTAGTGAAATTCTCTTTTTCCTCTGTAGTAAGATATGGATATTTTGGTATATAATTTTCTTTACCAGTTGCATAATTATTTAATTCTTTTATTGCTTTTTTCTTTTCTAATTCTAGGTTTGCAATATTATTAATTTCTTCTAGTTTTTTTAATGTATCATCTTTTTCTTTTGTAACATTTTCAATAGAAGTTGCTATTTTTATAGCATCTTTTGCATCGCTCACTGTACTTTCAATTTGATTTTTGAATTCTTCTTTTTGTTCGTTAGTTAAATCTGTATTGATATTTATATTATCTAATACTTCTTTGCTTTTTGTTTCTATTTGTTCATTTGCTTCAAGTTTTGTTTTGTTTAATTCTTCTCTTTCTTTTACTTTTTGTAGCAATTCATCTATTTTTTGAATAGCTTCTTTTTCTATATTGTCTACTTCTGCATAAGATGGGCTTGGAATATCTTTTTTCCATTCATCTTCTTTTAATTCAATTACTGTTATGTTTTCATTGTATAAATCAACAATTTGTGTTAGTTCATCTAAAAACTCTTCCTTTTCATCATTTGATATATATTTTTCTAAATAATTATCAATAGTATTTTTTGCTTCTTTTTCTTTTGCTTTTATAAGATCTTTTTCATCTTCTTTATAAATATTGAATTTCGCTATCGCATTTGATTCTTTTAATATTTCATTTATTTTATCATCTGCTTCTTCTTTAATTTTTGTATCTTTTTGAATTATTTTATCTAATTCATAAAAACCGTTACTGTCTTTATAATTTGCTATTTTTTCTGTATCTATATCCTCTTTTGCTTTGGTTGTAATATCATCAATATCTTCAATTAAATTATTGATTTCATCTTCTGTCAAATAATTATTGCCTTTTAGTGTAATTTTTGCTTGATTGTAATTATCCTCAAGTGAAGTTTTTAATGTGTTTACTGTTTCAAACAAAGTAACAACTTTATCAAGTTCATCCTTTGCTACTACTAGTGCATCATTCATGTCTTCATATTTGCTTGTTACTTTTTCAATATAAGGAATACCTTGATTAGTTACAGATACATTTATTTCTTCGCCTAAAAGCTTTCTATCTTCATTATATATTGTTGTAGAATTATTTGCATAATCTGTTCTTTTCTCTGCGTATCTCTCTAATGCTTTAATACATGCTTTATTATATATTTTTTCTAATTCTGGTACTATTCTATTATTTATGTCATCTACTGTTCCCTTTGCTGCAACTCCTTCCCCTACCCCTAGTAAATAAGCACTTAGTTCATTCATAAAAATACTGCTTTGTTCATCTACTTGCATAATGAAATCTTCGGTATCTTCATTTAATAAATCACTTATTTGTTGTATAATCTCTTTTACTTCTTTTGCTATTTGATCTGGCGTTTCTACATATTGTGCTGTGAATTTTATATCATCTATAGAGTCATGTAATATAATAGGTATTGGTATAAGTGTAGTTTCATCATTTTTAAAATAACCTACAAAAGTATTGTTTTCTTTTTCTGCTTTTTGTATTTTTATATCTTCATCTTCAACTGTATAAGTTTCTGGAATAGAAAGCCCAGATACAAGCTCTCCTCCATCATAATCCATTATTATATTATAATTAATTATTTCGTATATAGCTTTAAAAGATCTATTTTGTAATTCTTCATTATCTGTGTTAATTGAAGCAATTTTTACTTCTGTACCAGAAGTTGTTTCTACCCAATTTTTGAAAATAAAACCTCTTTTTATTGGGTCTGGCAATGTATATGTTTTTGTATTAACTGTGTATGTATTTATTCCTTGAGTTTTGTCCCAATTACCACCATCAAGGTTATAATTCATATTGTAATTTATTACTTGCCATATAGCATATAAAGTGACTGTTTGACCATTTGTAGAAGAGAGTTTGTTTACACTTGAACCAGTATAATAAGAAGCACTTGAAGAACCTTTATTACTAGACCAACCTAAAAAGTTATATCCTCTATTTGTTAATGTATGGCTTGGTATAGTATAGCTTTCTGTTTCATATGCTATATTTGATATTCCACTTGGTAAACTTCCCACTCCTCCATTTGCATCAAAACTAATATTGTAATGATTCTCTGACCAGTTGGCTGTATACGATTTATTGCCTGTTGATCCTATAGGTATACTAACTCTAGTTTGCATAGAAGAACCATTGCTTCCAGTCCAGCCTAAAAATGTGTAACCTGTTTTTGTAGGAGTAGGTAGAGTGTATGTTGAACTTTCAACTGTGTATGTTGACCTGGCACTATTAATTGACCCACCATTAAGGGAATATGAAATACTATAGTTTCTAGTTGTAAAATTGGCTGATATAGAATAATCGGCATCTGCAGTAAAAGAGATTGTAGTATTACTTGATGTTTTATCGCCAGTCCATCCTGAAAATTCATAACCGTTTTTTGGAGTTGCACTTGCTGTGAATGTTTCATCTCTTAATATACTATTTTCACCAGCTGGGCTTACGCTTCCTTTTGAAGAGTTATTGTTTGATACATTTATTTTTACATGGAGTGTAGACCATCTTTGTATTTTGTAATACGGTATCTTATTATACATAATGTAATAATAGCCTATTTCTCCTCCTAAAAATCGTGCTGAATCTGTGAATGTATATGTAAATGTCCTTCCTGCACCATTTGCTTGGTTTTCATGAACAATAACATCATTTACATAACAAGTGTTTTCATAATTTTCAGCAAATGAAAGTGTGGTTCCTGCTGGAACTACATCGTTTACTTCGTAAGAATACTTTTCTTGCTCATCATTTACATTTGCTACATCGCCTGTAATTAATGTATCATCTTCTATTTCATCTACTAATTCTAATAAGTTTTTTGTTTCTGTTTCTTCTTCTGCTATTTCCTCAATTTCTTCATCATTTACTATTTCATTTTTTAATTCTGCTTCTGTTTCTTCTTCTGCTTCTGGCTCATCCTCGTATGTGTTTTTGTTTTGGCTTGTTGTACTTTCTTCTATTTGTAAATTTGAATTATCATTTTCTTCTTCATCAAAAAGTAAAATGTTCTCATTTGAAAAATCATTTTCTTCATTCGAACTTTCTTCTATTATTAAATTTTCTTCATCAAAAAAATTTTCTTCCTCTTCTTTTGTTGTAGTTTCTTCCTCTAAAAAAAATTGTGGTTTTAAAATTTCTTCATTTATATTTGTACTTTTTGTATTCTCGATATTTTGTGCAATTGAAATATTACTATTAGAAAAAGCAAAACTTACATTTTGTAATATCATACAAAAAATGAGAATGAATACTATTTTCTTTTTGAAAAATTTTGAATTGATAATATTAATAATATTTTTTTTCAATGTTTTTCTCCCACAAATATAAAGGTTTTTTTAAAAAACATAAATATTATAATATAAAAAATTGTGTTTTTCAAGACCTTAATTATTAAGATTTTATTAAATTTTGCCATATTACAAATATTATTTAAATTATTTATACAGTTTTTTTTTCTTTTGTTTATTTTTTTTTATGTATATAATTTTTTTATAACAAATTATTTTGTTTTTTTTAATGTTTAAATAATAAAAATTTATTTAAATATTTTTAAAATA
>JAUNSV010000004.1:0-42669 GCA_030539055.1 Eubacteriales bacterium
TTTGTTGCATGAAAGGAAAACATAGAAGCATCACCAAAATTACCTATCCCAATATTATTATATTCTTCTCCAAAAGCGTGTGCTGCATCATATATTACTTTCAAATTATATTCTTTTGATATAGAATCAATTTTTTCCACATCACATACATTTCCATATACATGCACTGGGACAATTGCCTTTGTATCTTTGGTAATTAATTTAGTTATCTTATCAGCATCAATAGTATAATCATCTTCATTTATATCACAAAAAATGGGTTTTAAACCATTTTGTACTATAGCGTGTGTAGTTGATGCAAATGTAAATGGAGTAGTGATTACTTCGCCTTTCAAATCTAAAGCTTTAATTATATTTTCTAGTGCTAAATGTCCATTAACAAATAAAGTAATATTTTCTACACCTAAAAATTTTTTTAATTCTAGTTCTAGTTTTTTATGCTTCTCTCCCATATTTGTTAGCCAATGCGAATCAAATATGTCTTTTATTTCATCTGAAAATTCTTCAAAAGTCGGCAATGATGAGCGTGTTACTTCTATCGGTTTCATACCCCTCCTCTATACTACTACATACTAGGATTAACTTATATTAAAACACTTTCTTTTTAATATTTTTTTTTACCACTTTAGCTGGTATTCCATATGCAATTGAGTTTTCAACAATATCTTTATTCACCATACTCATTGCACCAATTATACAACTATCTCCAATTTTTATCTCTTGAATAATAAGAACTGACATTGCTATAAATGTATTTTTTCCTACAGAAACATGCCCTGCCAAAAGAACACCACTAGATACAATTGTATTATCTCCAACAATTGAGTCATGACTAAGAGTTACTTTATCTGCTATAACAACATTATTGCCAATAGTAGTATTGCAAGATATTATTGCAAATGTTTGAATAATACATCCTTTTCCTATTGTTGTAGTATTCGATATTTGGACAGATGGGTGAATCAAATTTGCAAACTTGTATCCGTCTTTTTCCAATTTTTCAAATAAACATTTTCTGTCATAAGGTTCTCCAATTGCTATAATACATTCAAAAAGATTTTTATCCTCATATAACTTGAAGTATTCATAAGTTAGTGTTTTATGGCCATTAATAATAGTATTGTTGTCTTTTGTATCATCAATAAATATTATTTCAGAATGCTTTCCTATTGTATTAGCTAATTCTAAAGTCTCTCGACCTAGCCCTCCTGAGCCATAAATCGCCAACTTCATTGTATCTCCTTAAACTATCTATATTTTTAATCTGGTTTAAAAAAATTGTCTTTTGTATAATCCAAATTTTCTTTATAAAAATAATACGCTTTCCACATATGACCTATATCGTATGCAAGATAATTCAATTTTGATAATTCATATACAAGTGCTTTTCCTGTAGGGCCAAGGATAAAACAAAATATTTGTTGACCCCCCCCCATTGGGGATTTTGCATATTTTTTTACTCTTTCTAGTATTTCATCATATTGTGAAAAAGCATTTGTAGTTGGTCCATATTCAACAGTAAAACTTTTAGCATATTCAAATATATTATGCTTATATTGTTTAACATTTTCACCTATAAACAAAATAATATCTTTATTAAAAAATAATTGCTTCAATTTTTCAAAAAAATTGTCATAATTATCAAGTGAACTTTGTGCAGGTAACAGACCAAATGCTGCATCAATATAAATATTTTGTTTATTACACAGTTTCAAATAACTCATCCCAATTTTTTGTGAGTGTGCAAAATTAATTGCTTTCGTTCTATCATCTATAATGTCCATATCATGAAATACCATATAATTTATTCCAATTAAAACATTTTGTTGATAATTGCTAATAACTTCTTTTAATATGGAAGAAAGTTTTGTTTCGTATTTTTGAAATGATAAGTCCTTTCCATTTATTAATTTTATCTCTCCATCGCCAAATCTAATGAAACTCTTATTGCTCTTTTTTATATAATCTATACTATCTATGGGAGATAATACTTTTATTACATTGTCAAAAGAACCATTCTCTCTTTTTTTATTCCACTCAAATATTTCATACACTTCTTGCATCTTTTGATAATCTAAATCAAACATATTATTTTTTAAAATATATTTGATATTTTCCCCTAAATTATGAAGATAATTTCTTATTGGTAACATTTATTATTCCTCAAATACAATCTTATGCTCCACATAGTGGCAATATATTGTACCATTTTCATCATACATAGATTTTATCATATTTTGTCTTAGTTTCTCACATTTCATATTCTTTTAATTATAAGGTAAGCAAATACAATAGTCAAGTATCATTTTACTTGAACATTCACCATTGGAATTTACATATTGCTGGAACCAGATGTATATAACTCACCTATAGTATTTGAAATTGGAGTTCCACTTGCAAATACTACCCCTTTATTATTTGTTATTTCATTTAAGTATAATATTTTACCATATAAGTCTGTTGCTTTTTGGCTAGATGAGTTTTGTATATCTTTTATTTTTGTAATAAATTCTAAGTTTTTAAAAAGATGAGATTCATCAATATATAATTTGTCAATACCTAGTTGTTCAAATTCTATTGTATGGTCTTCTCTTTCGGCTTCTTGATTAAGTTTTTCTATTTTTGCTTTTGCATTTTGTAATTGTTTTTGTAATTTTTTTTTGTGTTGTTGGTGAAGAATATTGTGCATAGCTTATTGCTTCTTCTGTTTCTTCTATTTGTTTTTCTATTATTTGTCTTCTTTTCTCAAGTGACAAAGGGATTAATTGTAATTGCGAATGACCTATTATAACTGCATCGTAATTATTAAGTGCAATATTTTGTAATAATTTTAATCTGTTTTCTTTGCTAAAGTCTTTTTCGGTTGCTACTAAAATATTTGCAGTTGGATACAAAGCTAAAAATTCATTACTTGTTTGTGTTGTTAAATGGTTAGGAACACATATCATAGCTTTTGTAATTAGTCCTAATCTTTTACCCTCCATTATTGAAGCTACCATTTCAAAAGTTTTACCTGCTCCTACACAATGTGCTAATAAAGTATTATTGCCATGCAATATATGTGCGATAGCATTTTTTTGATGTTCCATTAATGTTATTTCGTTTGATTTTAAAGGAAAAGTTAAATAACTACCATCATATTCTCTTGGTCTTATGTTGTTGTACATTTTATTATATTTTCTTTCAATTTCTTTTTTTAAAATTTCATCTTTATTTAACCATTTTTCAAACTCTTCTTTTATTTTATCAGCTTTACTTTGTGCTAATTCAGTTTCTTTTGTATTTAATTCACGAATCTCTTTTTTATTTACATAATCATATACTTTATCATATATTGTTAAAGGTTTAAAATTTAATAAATGTTCAAATATTTTATCTGCTGGCATTCTACTTGTTCCATATTCAATTATATTAGAATCAGTTGTATTATTATAATATGTTGGTTTTACATTATATCCTTGTTCGCTTGAATAGTTTATATCATAGCTTGTGCTTATTAAGTGTGTTAAAAATTTTTCATATTGTTTATTAGTTATTACATTTGACCCTATTTTTATTGTTATTGCTTCAAATGGTATATTGGGAGGTAAAACTTCATTTAATTTTTTCAAGTTGTAAGCATACTTTTTTTTAGTTTCTTCTATTTCTTCTTCTGTATGAAAGTGTTTATCACTCATATAAGTAATATAATTATATAACTCAGTTAGTTTTTCTTGAATATTTCCAGAAAGATATTCTTCTTTAGGTTCATAAGTATTTGATATAGGATTATAAAATATTACTCCCTCCAATTCTTTTACGATTTCTTCTTCAGTTTTTCCCTTATATAATTTTTGCATATATTCAATATTAATATTTCCATATGTATTTAATGAACAAATATATGCGTCTTGTGCATTTGATACACTTGTTATTATTTCTGCTTTTTTTATTGTGTCTTCAAAGAATATACCTGCTTTTTTAATTTCTTTTGTATCATCATCTTTATTTACTATTACTTCTAATTGTAATATTTTTTAAAATTGATAATCATTTGTATTTGCATATAGTTTTCTTATTTGTTTTTCTCTCTCTGAAAAAGTACCATATTGATTTTTATAATTGTCATATAATTGATTTAATATTATTCTTTGATTTTCTACATCTGTACTTTCTGTATTATGTATTAATAATTCTTGTATTTGAGTGCTTTTTTCTCGTATTTGGATTAATTGTTTTAATTCTTCTTTGTTATTTTTTATTTCTGTTTCATTTTTTCCTGGAATAGTATATATATTTTTATTATATTTTATTTCTCCATCTTCATCTATATATAATATTCCATCATTAAATATTTCATCTCTTTGTAACAAAAATAAATTTTGTTCTTTATCAATTTCTTTATATATATTTTCAATCTTTAATAAATTAATGCTTTTATCTAATTTTTTTTCTAATAACTCTTGTTCCTCTTTTTCAGTTAAGTCTAGAGAACTTGTATTTAAAATCCAATCAATTTTATTATTTAATATATCTACTTTTGGTATACCAACAAGTGTATTGTCTGGTAATATTTCATTATATCTAGCCTTAATTAAATTTTCTTCATACTTCTTTTTTATGTATTCATTCACAATAAACATTGAATCGCTCCTAAGAGGTTCAGTATTTATCCATTGTGCTTCTTTTGGTAATGTACCATCTCTTGTAAAATCTCTTTTCTTTAAAAATATAATATCACTTGCTGTTTCAGTTCCTGCATTCTTTTTAAATGCTGTGTTTGGTAATCGTATTGCACCTAAAAATTCTGCTTCTTGTGATATTTTTTTTCTTATTTTAGTATCTTTATTATCTAAAGTACTTGTTGCTGTAATAAATGCTATTATTCCACCTGGTCGCACCTTGTCTAATGTTTTTATAAAAAAATAATCATGTATTCCTAAACCTTTAAAATTATTGCTGATTTTTGGGTCTTGTTTATCTGCAATATAACCTATTTTTCCAAATGGTACATTCCCTATTGCTACATCAAAATACTTATTAGTAAATTGTGTTTTTTCATACCCCTTTATTTCAATATTAGCATTTTGATATAGTTGTCTTGCTATTCTACCTGATATTTCATCTAGTTCTACACCTTGAATAAATGATTTATTCTTCATTTCTTCTGGCATTAATCCAAAAAAATTTCCTATTCCACAGCTAGGTTCTAATATTTTCCCACCTTTAAAGCCCATTTTGTCTAATGCTTTATATATACTATTTATAATTATAGGTTGTGTGTAAAAGGCAGTATTAATACTTTGATTAGCTTCTTGATATTCACTTTCTGTTAGTATTTCTTTTAATTCTTTATATTCTGTACTCCAATTTGTTTTTGTATTATCAAATGCTTCTTGTATTGCTCCCCAGCCTGTGTATTTTGATAATATTTCTTGTTCTTCTTTTGTTGCTAGTCTATTTTCGCTTTCTATTGTTTTTAATGTTTTTATTGCTGTGATATTGTATTTGTATCGTTCTTTTGGAGTGTATTGTCCTATGTCATTATCTTTTATTACATAATCTATTTTTTCTTGTGTGTCCAAAGAAAAATCAAGCCCTTTATTTTGGCTTGATTCTGCTTTTACTTCTTCAACTTCTCCTTTATTTATGGTTCGGTCGGTTGAAATAATATGTCGTGGTCCATTATCTCTGTCACTATCATATCCATCCGATTCCATATTATGTCTTTCTCGTTTTCTGTTGGTATCCAGTTCTCCTTGGTTATCCCCAACTCCCTCTTTATATCCTGTATTACTCTCTTCTCCATTGAGTGTGCCATACTGTACCATGCGTCCTGATATATTTTGAGTAGTTCGCAAAGGTATCTCTTCAATGTTCCCTCTTGCTTCATTTTCTTGTATAACTTCTTCTCGTATGCTCTCATATATTGTTCTTTCTTCGCTCGTGGATCTCTTATATTCGGGTATATCTCTTTGCTTGAGCGTTTCTCTCTTTCTGTTACTGTATAATCTAGCTTCATTTGTGTTATCATCATCTCTGGTGTCCAGCAATCGTCGGTCTTCTCGTATAGTTCCTCTAGTGTCATCTCTAGTCCTGTTGTTTCTTTCAACCGTTCCAAATCTTTCAAAAGATTGTCGTTGCGTTCGTTCTTCAGTTGTGCTAATCTCTTTTTCTCTCGAGCTTCCATCATACGCTCCATTGCTTCCATTGCTATCATCATTATTGATTTCCTCCTCTTCTTTTCTTTTTTCTGTTCTATCTTTTATCATTTGTAAATATTGCTCTTCTAATTTTTTTGCTCCATTGTCTAATAAGTCTTTTATATGTGTTGTTTTGTCTTCTTTAATTGTATTATTCCTTAAACCAAACCATTTGTCAAGAGTCTTTTCGATTTTATTTGTCATTTTTGTTTTTGTACTCATTACATCATTAAATAAATACAAATATTCTTTAAATCATACTTTTAATATCCACTTATATTTATCTTCTATATTTCCTCTTTGAATACCTACTATAGTATCATAAAGCATTTGAGACACATCACCAATTTTATTGTTATTTATCTCATAGTCTACCCCATCAAGAAATAAATGACCTATAGGAGAAATAACAGCTGCAGTGCCACAACCAAAGGCCTCTTCTAAAGTATTGTTCTTCACTGCTTTTATTAGATCATCCTTAGATATTTTTGTCTCCTCACAATGAATATTTTTATCTTTTAATATATGAAGAACAGATTTTCTAGTGATACCTGGAAGTATAGAACCAGTTAATTCAGGTGTTACTACTTTTCCTGCTATCTTAAACATTACATTCATGCAACCAACTTCTTCAATATATTTTCTCTCCACTCCATCAAGCCATAGAACTTGGTTATATCCTTTTTCTTCTGCTTTTAATTCTGCTCTATGAGCACCACCATAATTTCCACCACATTTTACTTCTCCAGTTCCGCCCCTTACTGCCCTAACATCACTATCCTCTATAAGAATTTTTTGAGGAGAAAGTCCATTTTTACTGTAGTTTGCTACAGGGCTCATAATGATAGCAAATTCTGCCTTTGAAATTGGTGCAACTGAAATACTCTCATCATTAGCAAACATAAAAGGTCTAATATATAAAGAAGTTCCTTCTTCTTTTGGAACCCAGTCTCTATCTATATCAACTAATTTTTTGAGTGTTTCTAATGCGAAGTCTTCATCAATGTTAGGCAAGGTCATTCTAGTAGCAGACTTGTTCATTCTCTTAAAGTTTTCACTTGGTCTAAATAGATTAATCTCTCCATTACTTGTTCTATAAGCTTTCATACCTTCAAATATCTCTGAACCGTAGTGAAGTACTGCGCTACCTGGGCAGATAGAGAAATTATGAAATTCTTCTATTCTTGGATCATACCATCCCTTCTCTGCATCATATTCCATCACAAACATATGGTCTGTGAATACTTTACCAAATTGCACATTTTTCATATCAGGCTTTGCTTTTTTGTTCTTAGTTAATGTAACCTTTAACTCATTCATATCATATCTCCTTTGATAGTAAAATAAAAAAGAGACTGTTATTTTTAGTCTCTTTTATAAAATATATATATAAATTAATATATATCATTTTATATAATAATATTTTTTATATTATTATAGTAGACTAAAGAAATAGAGTTAAAATAAAATGAAATAGCGATTGCTACTACAATTAGAATAATATATTGCATAATTATACTTAACATCTATATCTCCTCGTCAAAATTATTTTTATCAATTTACTACTTTTTGATTAATTTGTCAACTGTTTTTATTCTTAGCTTTATATGAGATCACTGAGCTTGTTTTAGAGCATCTACGCTTTGCACTTTTTGATTGTTTGGATCTGCAATCTATTTTTATTATATCCATTGCTTACTCATTTTGATTATTAGAACTAATTATTTCTTACAAAGTAATATTTTGATTTATAAATCTATCAAAGCATACTTCATCTTCTAAGTGAATTGCTTTTTTTGGACTTGCATGAACACAAGCATTGCATGACTGACATTTATTTTAATACTTTGGCACATTATCCAAAGTATTGACATAGGTTCATTATCCATCAACTGCATCTTCAGATCATTCTCAGTTACATAAGGAAATATCTTATGTTCTGCATATGTTGTACTCTTCCGATTATACATATTTTGCAACTGAATAGGTGAATCTGTGATGTCTATGTCACCATCTTCATTTCTGTCAATAATTCTTCCTTGTACACCTTTAATCGCTCTGTTGCCCATTTTCTGAACTTCGTCGCAACAGATGATTTGATTCTATATCCAAGGGAAATAATTATGTCCAAATTATAGAATGGCAGTTCTCTTTCCACTTGTCTGTTTCCTTCTAAACGGAGCTGTCGGAATTTCCGACAGGTTGATTCTTCGTCCAATTCCCTTTCATCGTAAATGTTTTTAATATGCTCCACAACATTAGTGCGTGACGATTGGAACAGCTCCGCCATCTGCTGTTGTGTCAACCAAACAGTTTCATCTTCCATACGCACATCAATATGCGTAAGTCCATCTTCTGTTTGATATATAATCACTTCGCCTTTATTATCTATGGAATCCATATAACCCTCCTGTTGTGGTTAAAAAACTAATTATCTTCCAAATAATCTTTGTATGTTGTTCTCCACTTATAAGCCATCTCAATCAATGCCTGCATTTATCAGTCATTGTTCTTTATATGAGAAATATACCGGTACACGCTGGCCTGAGAGCAATGTAACGCTTCTGCTACATTGGGTATCACCCCTTTTAATAGAAAGATGCCGCTTGCATCCAGTGCTGCAATAATATGCATTCTCTCTTCTACCGTAAGCCTGTCTGCTGTAATTCCAAGTTCTTCCAGCTCTTTTCCCACTGCTTCACTTACCACTGCATCAATTGAATTATGAAAGCTTTCCTCTACTAAAAGGGAAGAATGGAAATCCTTTTTCCGTTCCCCTTCGCTCAACGCTTCAAATCCCACAAAGGTATCTGGGTGACATAGCTTCAGAATAGAATCGCTTACATCCAAATACCTGCTGTCATCAAAATTCACGCACAGCATACCAATCAGCTTCCCTTCATCCTTAATAAACAAAGTGGATGAACGTAACGCCTTGCCTGTTGCAGAAACTCCTGTATAATGAAGTTTGTAATTCTGGGTCTCATAGCACTTTTCTTTCAAAAATTTCAGTGCCACATTGGTCAAGGGAGCACCTATTGCTCTCCCACTCACGTGATTATTGGCTATCGCAACAATAGACTGATTTTTATCTGTCAAATCGTGAAGTACCACCTCATAATCTGGTCCTAGCACCTGCCCTAAAAACTCTGTTATCTTTATATAATGAATTAACAGCGGATTTGCCATAGATCCACCTCTCTTTCGATTACTTTTTTCACTTCGTACTTTTTTTATTATAAATGTCATAGATATGATTTGTCAAGACTTCTTTGTAATTTTTTTTATACAATAATAATTTTTTATCGCTAGTTATCTGTATTAATATGTGCATTTTAAACATATTAAGTAGTACTTATTTATTATTTTTATACAATATTGACAATATTGTATTGGCATTTTTTTATTAGTATGATATATTTTTCTTACCAAGGAGTTAGTATTACATTATTTCACAGGTTCTGTCCGCTAGTTACTGCAAATTGAAAGGCTGTAATGACCGGGGTTCCTTAATTAAAGAAGGCTAACAAAGCCGAAATTAGGAGGAAAATAATTATGTCAGAAAAATACCCATTAAATGTGAAAACCCCTCGTTCCTTTGCTTATGTAAAGAGAAACATACCAGATGTTACATTCGAACAGCGTGAGCGTGCACTTAAGTCCACTCATTACAATGAATTCGCATTCCCAGCTGGAATGCTGACTGTAGATATGCTGTCCGACTCTGGTACAACAGCAATGACTGATGTGCAATGGTCAGCAATGTTCTTAGGCGATGAGTCCTATGGGCGTAACAAAGGTTACTATGTATTATTAGATACTTTCCGTGACATCTTCGAAAGAGGCCATGAGAAAAACTGGAAAAAGATCATTAATCTCGTTCGTACAGATTGTACAGACATCGATAAGATGATGGATGAAATGTATCTTTGTGAATATGAAGGTGGTTTGTTCAATGGTGGAGCTGCTCAGATGGAGCGTCCAAATGCTTTCATCATCCAACAGGGTCGTGCTGCTGAATCTGTATTGATGGAAATCGTAAAGAAAGTTCTTGCAACTCGTGAGCCAGGCAAGGTATTTACCATCCCTTCAAACGGACATTTTGATACTACAGAAGGTAATATCAAACAGATGGGTTCCGTTCCACGTAACCTGTACAATAAAGAATTATTATTCGAAGTTCCTGAAGGTGGAAAATATGAAAAGAATCCATTCAAGGGAAATATGGATATTGCTAAATTAAAACAGCTTATCAACTCAGTTGGTGTTGAGAATGTTCCTCTTGTATTTACCTGTATTACCAACAACCCAGTTTGTGGTCAGGCAGTTTCTATGGCTAACTTGCGTGAAGTCAGCAAGATTACTCACGGCTATGGCATTCCTTACATCTTAGATGTTGCTCGTTGGGCTGAAAATGCTTACTTTATCAAAATGAATGAAGATGGCTATGCAGATAAGTCTATCTCCGAAATCGCTACCGAGATGTTCTCTTATTGTGATGGCTTCTGTATGTCAGCTAAGAAGGATGGTCATGCAAATATGGGTGGTATGGTTGCATTCCGTGACAAAGGCTTATTCTGGAAGAACTTCTCAGAATTCAATCCTGATGGTTCTGTTAAAACAGATGTTGGCGTATTATTAAAAGTAAAACAGATCTCCTGCTATGGTAATGATTCTTACGGCGGAATGTCTGGGCGTGACATTATGGCTCTTGCAGCTGGTTTATATGAGAGCTGTAATGTAAACTACTTAAAAGAGCGTGTTGATCAGTGTAACTATCTGGCAGAAGGTTTTTACAAGGCTGGTATTAAGGGCGTTGTTCTTCCAGCAGGTGGACACGGCGTTTACATCAATATGGATGAATTCTTTGATCACAAAAGAGATCATGAGAAATTCGCAGGTGAAGGCTTCTCATTAGAGTTGATTCGTCGTTATGGTATCCGTGTAGCTGAGTTAGGTGATTATTCTATGGAATATGATCTGAAGACACCAGAACAGCAAGCAGAAGTTTGTAATGTTGTTCGTTTCGCTATCAACAGAAGCCAGTTAAGCCAGGAACATCTGGATTATGTTATCGCAGCAGTAAAAGCTCTGTATGAAGACAGAGAAAACATCCCTAATATGAGAATCACATGGGGACATAACCTTCCAATGCGTCACTTCCACGCTTTTCTGGAGCCATACGCAAACGAAGACTAATTTATATTATCATCATAAATAATATCGTATATGCTTTTATTGACTTTAACAACTTTTTTGAAAAGGTAAAAAAAGGGGGTAGTGTGTAGCAAATAGAAATAAACTGTTTATTTGCCACAGCACACACAAGAATTTGTGCTAGGAGCCACAGATTCTTTTCATCGCAAACAGACTAGGGGTTTGTTTCGCGTATCTCCACCAACTCAGCTCTGTTATGGAGGTTTATATGGGAAATAACGATCAAAATCGTGATATTTTCAAAAGTAAATGGGGATTTATTCTAGCCTGTATCGGTTCCGCAGTAGGTATGGGTAACATATGGCGTTTCCCTATGATGGTTTCAACTTATGGAGGTTTGACCTTCCTTGTACCTTATTTTATCTTTGTTTTCCTAATTGCATCATCTGGTGTAATCGGTGAATTCGCTCTTGGCCGTTCCGCAGGTGCTGGACCAATTGGTGCTTTTGGACAATGTACTGAAATGCGTTTAGGCAAAAAAAACCTGGGCGAGTATATTGGTGCCATTCCAGTTCTGGGATCTATGGCATTGGCAATTGGCTATACCGTAGTTATCAGTTGGATTTTCAAATACGCTTTTATGGCAATCTCTGGTAGTATGTATGCTATGGGAACCGATATGAGTGTAATCGGTGGTACCTTTGGTGCTGCTGCACCTGAAAGTGCATCTCTTGGAGAAAGTATCTCTACCGTATTCAGTGGTGCTGCTGGTAATTCTTTGTGGCTAATCATTGGTCTCGCTGTTTCTCTTGCTATCATGGCAATGGGTATTGCTGGTGGTATTGAAAAAGCCAACAAGATCATGATGCCTACATTGTTCTTCCTATTCGTTGCTCTTGGCGTTTATATCTTTACTCTGCCAGGTTCTGGCGATGGCTACAAATATATCTTTACATTAAATCCTGCAGGTTTGTTAGATCCTAAGGTTTGGATCTTTGCATTTGGTCAGGCATTCTTCTCATTGTCTGTTGCCGGTAACGGATCTGTTATCTATGGTTCTTATCTGCCTAAGAATGAAGATCTTGTTTCTTCCGCTCGTAATGTAGCTATATTTGATACACTGGCAGCTTTACTCGCTGCATTTGTTATCATCCCAGCTATGGCAACAAGCGGTGCTGAATTATCTTCTGGTGGCCCTGGATTGATGTTCGTTTATCTGGTTAATGTATTTAACGGTATGCCTGGTGGTCGTATCGTTGGTATGATCTTCTTCATCTGCGTATTGTTCGCAGGCGTTTCCTCTATCGTTAATCTGTATGAGGCACCTGTTGCAACATTACAAGAGAAATTCAAAATGAAACGTCTCCCTGCTGTTCTCTGCATCGGCGTTGTCGGTTGTATCGTAGCTATTTGTATCCAGGGTATTACTTCTCAGTGGATGGATGTTGTATCCATTTACATCTGCCCATTAGGCGCAATGTTAGCAGGTATTATGTTCTTCTGGCTAGTAAAAGAAGAGAAAATCTTCGAAGCTGTTAATGAAGGAGCAAAGAAATCTATTGGTAAATGGTTTATCCCTCTTGGCAAGTATATCTATGTTCCACTTGCATTGATTGCATTGATTGCTGGTGCGTTCTTTGGTGGTATTGGATGATAAAACCGTAGATTAACGGAATAAAATAGGCTTACAAAGATATGCAAAAAGGTCTTACTGAATTTTCACTCAGTAAGACCTTTTCTTATGGATATTACCCCTATATCTATAAACCTCTTGTCCTTATTCAAACTCGCAAAATACTTTTTCTTCCCAACTAATTTTGTATGGGTTCTTTAGTTTTGTTTGACACCAATTTGCTCGAATTGTCCATAATGCATTGGTTAGCTGAGCTTATGTTATCAATTTGTTATCAGGAGAATGTTATCAATCACACAGTACTTCACTCACATATCATATACGCATTTTTTCAAATAACTTCTATACATGATATGCAATTTCAAAAATCACTCAATATACCACTTTTCAGATATTTTTGCATTCTCACTATCAGTCTTTGGATTAGCCTGCTCAAATTTCGTTAAAGTGGGCATATTTATAGCACTTCCAAACACAAGCGCATGCCCGGTTTGTAAATATGTTAGTCTGTCAATTGAATTTTGAGTTAAATACGGAACCATCCTTGAAATATATTGTAAATCATCAGGATTTTGCACTCTATGAATTATAAAATTGCTACACTGTGATACGACTGTTTTTGACAATTCACTTGGACGCTGAGATGAAATTCCTAATAACATTCCGAACTTGCGCCCTTCTTTAGCAATACGTTCAAATATGTTATATCCAACAGCGCCGAAATTACTTTCATTTCTAACAAATCTGTGCGCTTCTTCTATTATAAAATTGATTGGCATATCTGCTTTTTTATCACGCCGTTTTAGATAATCAAGTAATAATTTAGCCAAAACCTTTGTAACGACTTCAGCAGAAGCATCATCTAACATGCTTATGTCAACATCAACTATTTGATTTTTACCCAGAAGATCACCAATATACTCATCAACTGTACAAAAATTTGTCTTCGTCAAAAGTTTCCCCTGTATTCCGTCACGTATTGTTTGAAGACGAGTTGTCAATGTCGCAGTATATTCCTGTATTCTCTGAGAACTAATGCTCCCTTCATATAACGTTGCAAATTCTACCGCAGCAATGAATTGACTCAGATCGTATGGAACCACCTGCCCTGTTGTTAAGTTTCCAATTAGTTCATCCTTCACAAATTTTGTCAGGAATTCTATAACTGATTCCTCTTCTTTCATTTGTCCGTAGCTTATTTGCATCTTATCGGCAAGTTTACTGCCTGAGCTCATTGAACAATTTAGCGATAAATTTTCCGTTCCAAATCTTGTTAATATTGCTTTCAATTTATCTACTTTCGATGGGGATGAGTCCGAACTATTAATTATACCTAACAATGTGGATGCCAAAATATGATTTTTGACCTCTAAATTATCTTGAGCATTTCCATAGAACACTTTTGCTATATCAATTGCTCGTTTAAGTACCGGAATCTGCGTTTTTTCAGATGCATGTAAAAGAACCGCCCAATCATCTGCGCTTAATGCCCATACCGGTATTTCTAATTTTTGCTCAACTCCCATATCTGCAACCTTCAATGAATAATCTAATTCATTATTGCGTTCTTTAATTTTAGAAAATGCAGAGCTATACTCACCGTTTGAATCTATTATTACAAATTTTGCTCCTTTTGCTGAAAATCCTTTTTTCTTGAAAATTTCTTGAAGAATGCGTGCAATAGTATTTGACTTTCCGGCACCTGTATTACCAAAAACAGCAAAATGAAATCCAAAAAATTTATCAATATTGACTTTCACATCATACTCCGGGAAAAACACTGACCTCCCGATTGGTAACATGACTGCTCTGGTATTTTCAGATTGATTAATCAAAAGTTCTTCAGTTTCTACCTCTAGCATCGTTATCAAGTCATCTTCCGATATTAAATGAATTTCCGAAAAAATAAGCGGCATTCTTGAAACGCCAAAAAAGAAGTGATGTTCTTGTATTTCTCCTAAGCAATTCAAATATATTTGTCTTCTACTATTTGGCTTTTGAAGATTATCCTTTGCACTAAGAACCGTTTTTTCATCTACACCTATCACCTCAGCAATTATAGTTCTTCCAACTTCATATATTGATACGTAAGAACCGACCTCACCTACAAATCTAACGCCATCTAATGTATTAACATAATTTCCCAATCCATCGTAAACATCAGCGATTATTCCATGTACACCCACTGATGTGATTTTTCCAATAGTTCTACTATTCATGTCTTTCACCCTCGAAAGCCTCAATAATCTTAGCAACAACCGGAACACCTATTTTTTCTTTCATATCCTCTTGAATTTCTGGCATAGCTCTAGTTACAAAATTCTTGAAATAGTGAATTTTATCCTCTGAGTTTATCACAATTATCCTGCTATCATTCATTTCTATTAGCTTATCGATATTGTCACTCTGCCCAAAAATCACCAACCTAAAAGTTGGAATCGCTAATGCATTAAGAATAAGTCGATTTATATGATCATCAGCAAAGCTATATCCCAAAGTTATTAGTATGCTATTTGAACGAAGCAATGCAGTTTCAAAAGCTCTGAACAAATCAGAATATGGTGTCATTAAAGTCGTCCTATCCTTTAGTGGCGTCGGATAAATCATAACTGTATCACCATCATCTATGTGGTCTATATCTGTTTCATAAATCTGGCCTTTTCTTTTAACCCATGAAATTGACCCATGCATTTTATAAAGGTTAAAAAAATTAGGAACTCTCTCCCATACATCTTTTGATAAATTCATGTCTTCGACATACGCATATTTATAACTTGCTGGATTGAATAAACGACTGTATGTCCCAATAAATCCATTATTGTATGGAAACGCAAGAGAATCTAAAGCTTGCTCATTATATAAATCATAATTCGTCGTAAAAACACTTATCGGTGTCTTTCTGCCCTTACATACTGTCTTCATATAAAATTCATGATAAATCCCCTTCACTTCTTCACCGAATGTTCCCGCTTTGATTTTCTCACGAATAAAGTGTTGCACCTTCTCTATTTTGCTTTCTATATCGGCGTCGATTACCTTGATATTGTTAGATACAGCCACAGCGCCCATTGACTCAAGCATCTTTTCAAGGTTTCCATCATATAAATTCTTCACCTTGACTCCGGCAATTTCAAAATGTGGATTGCACTCGAAAAATTCCTCATATAATTTTTTCATACCAGGAATTCCACATTCTTCACTTTCAAATATGTGGCTTGAACAACCTGACCAATTAAAAAGTTCAGATTATCTAATTGTAAGTATTGTGCTAACTCGGATTTAATAATCTCATCAGAAACTTTTTTCTCTACTTTGCCTTTATGAAACGATATATTCTCTTCCATTCGTTATCCTCGCATTCAATTTATTTGCATTATTCCATTTTTCTTATATCTTGTTCCAATCATTCTACTCTCTTAATAAGTTTAATTCCGGCTCTTAATTTTTTAATGTAAATGCAACTACTCATCATCGTTTTGTACGCTTATGCCTCACATGTCACCTGAATTTTCCATCAGCTATTGCACCTATTTCGATGAATTCCGCACTTTCTGTTTTGCTTCTTTTTCAAGCGATTTAATACTATCCAGATACGCTTCTTCCACTGGTGCAATCGTAGCCTCTTGATACTTTCTATATTCTTCCGTAGCTTTCGCAACAGCTTGCTTATGGCTCACCTTGCCAGCCCTCGCAAGTAATTTTCGATTCCCAGAAGCTAAAATAGAATCCAACTGTTCCACATAATCATTCATATACATAGGCTTATGCTCAATCGCATTGATTTCAGCCAAATCAAAATAACCGGAAACAAGGTTATTCAGAACTTTCAGTTCTTCTTCTGAAAGATAATTTTTTGCTATGCTAATATCCTTTAATGCCGGCAACTCCCCGGCGAATGATGTAAGTCCCATGAACGGTTTCTCTGCATCTGCTCTTTCATAGATAACTTCTGCTGCTGTATGCCCATGTGCTGCAAAATGCAATTTATTCTGAACAATTTGAAAAAACAATCTGCTGTCTTCACTTTGGGGATTGTAATCCACGCTGGTAGCGTACAAATCAAGCACCTGACGATAAAGAACCTTTTCTGAAGAACGAATATCCCTGATTCGGTCAAGCAATTCTTTCCAATAACTGCCTCCACCGTTGCCTTTCAGACGCTCATCATCCATGGTAAAGCCTTTAATCATGTATTCCTTTAATCTCTCTGTTGCCCATTTTCTGAACTGTGTGCCACGAACCGATTTAACTCTATATCCCACAGAGATAATTACATCTAAATTATAAAAATTTGTTGGCTTAGTAGAAAAATCGGAATTTCCGATTTTTCTTACAGAATCGGACTCGAGCAATTCTCCCTCAGAAAAAATATGCAAAATATGCTCGTTTATTGTCGACCGAGATTTCCCAAATAGTTCGGCCATTTGGTCAATAGTTAGCCAAACAGTTTCCTCTTCCATGCGCACATCAATATGCGTCAGTCCATCATCTGTTTGATAAATAATCACTTCGCCTTTGTTATCTATTGAATCCATTACTACCTCCTGTTGTGGTTAAGAAAACTAATTAGCTTCCAGATATTCTTCCATCTCATGTGTTACTTTTGTTCTTCCCTGCACACTTTTCAATCCATGTTCCCTCAGTTCTTTCAGCGGATATCTTGATGAATCGAACTTATCAATCAACTTTAGCTTTATGTATTCAATGTTTGGACTCTTTTTAAGGTCTGCATAGAACTTTACGTCCTCATTAGATCTATTTCCTTTGAGGTTTGCACCTGTCACTTCACACTTATACATAATTGCGTGGCAATCGCCTGACACATATACATACACTGTATCACCTATGGTAATATTCGTTTGTGATTGGCTCCATTCAATTTCATCAAGTTCATTAAATGCTCCAATTATGTCATATTTTTCAGGGTTACAAGGAATAATCCATGTATCTTCAACTCTTCTGTTAAGCGCACGTCCTTCTACTTCCGCACGAATATCATTAAGCCATCTACCATCATATTTGAAGTATCTTGGGCCAGCTACTCCTCGCTTACTGCCTGTCAACATAGTTGCAAGGGAAGAAAGAGACCATGTTTCGCCATTATACTCCACATTTTTATCATCAATAACGACACATTCTTTACCAGTATTATCATTTCCTCTATTTGTGTAAATCAAATGTGCGCCTACAGGTATTTTGCATTTCGAAAAGGTAAACGGAGACATTCTTTCCTTGTGTTCTTCTTCAATTTCTTCGGCAATTTCTTCCTCAATTTGTTGTTCTTCACTTGGCGTAACCAACGTAAGTCTATCAGTTCTACCGCTTATTTCAGCAATGGCTTCTAATATTCCATAAGCGTCTTCTTTTGTCATTGCATAGAATTCTCGGACTCGTTTCTTTCCACAAACATTATCAATTGCTCTAAGGGTAGGATTGATACGGTCAATCATATCATGCAGCTTTAAGTCAGATAATCGATTTTCCACCTCATATGTTGCATACACCCTGAAAGCAAATGGAGTGCATTCGCTACGGTTCAATTGCTTTAGTCTCTTATCCACATCATCAGCATAGCCAATCTTTACATATTCATCAAACGATGGATTTGTAAGAATATATATTACTCCTGCTTTATCGCCCATATAAGCTTATCTCCTATCTCACTGTTTTTTCACTATCGTTACTTATCTTCACTTCCATAAGGTGTCTTTTCTTCCGCTACCATTGAAAGAGTAGGTTTTACATCATCATATCGGACAATCTTTTTCTTCAATTTCTGATAAAGCACCTCTCCAATTGTTGACATTACCTGTTTCATCATCTCTGGATCTGAGAACATCTTTACAAAGAAATCATCGTTTTGTTCATATCTGCTTGCCGCCATCTCCGGAAAATCTTTTTCAAACAGCAACATGAACGTTTTGAAATCATTATTCTTTGCATAACTCTTCCATTTTTCCTGTGTTGCATAATCATTCTCAATCTGTAGCAACACCTTATCCATCTCTGTAAAGTTTGTTCCATACTTCTCATTAATCTTGTCAATGATAATTGTCAACGGATCTTTCTTTTTTTCTTTTCTGCCAGACTCTCCGGTAATAGGTCTGAACCCTTCATCGGTAGGATTTAACTCAATACCACCTTCAAAATCTTTTTCCAGTCGGTAGTATTCAAGCAGAACTTTGTCATCTATATCGATGTTTACTCCTTGTCCTTTTGGCAGCTGCATATAAAGGCACTTCGCATAAACACTGAATTTATGAATATCCTTATCAAACAGTCTACACACCTGTGTTACGAACGCATAAATTCTATTAAAACGAGCAAGTGTAGACTTGAATAAATCTTTCCGCTCATCCTGGAGTGCATCAAAACGATCAAGCGCAGCCCGTATCGGGCTCTGCAGCTTTCCTAAATCTCCTTCTTTCTGATTTTTACTGGAGAAGAACATATCCGCAAACTTTGTGATTTCCGTTTCCTGATACACATGAAATTCATCGAGAGTATTCTTCAAATCATAGACCACATTTGGATTTGTTTCTTGTTCCAATACGGTCTCTTCATAATATGGCTCAAAAGATTTTTGAATATCTTCTGCTGAATTAACAAAATCAAGGACAAAGGTATCCTGCTTACCACGCATAGTACGATTTAATCTGGAGAGGGTCTGTACTGCCTTAACTCCAGATAATTTTTTATCTACGAACATTGTATGTAGCAATGGCTCATCAAAGCCGGTCTGATACTTCTCTGCAACAATCAACATACCAAATTCATCTGTGTGGAATGCTTCCGGCAATGCCTTTTCCTTAATAGTCTCTCCAGCTTTATTCTTGTTCATCTTTTCTTCGGTATAGGTCTTTCCACCATCTTCAATCTCTCCCGAAAAAGCAACAAGCACATCAAGGTCTGAATATCCTTTCGTTGCTATCTGTCTCTTAAATTCCTGTAAATATCTTACTGCATGTAAACGAGAAGGGGTAACAATCATTGCTTTCGCCTTGCCGCCAATTTTATGTTTTGTTACATTCATGAACTGTTCCAGCATAACTGTTGTTTTCTGTGAAATGTTATGCGGATGCAGGGTTTCAAAATTACGAATCGCATTCACACCGGCAACTGTATCAAGTTCTGGGTCATCAGGAATTGACTTGACGATTTTGTAGTACATCTTATAGGTCATGTAGTTTTTCAAAACATCAAGAATAAAGCCTTCCTCAATCGCCTGACGCATGGAATACACATGGAATGGGTGGTACTTGCCATCTTTATCCCGATTGCCAAACATATTCAAAGTCTTATCTTTTGGCGTAGCAGTAAAAGCAAAAAAGGACATATTCTCATAAAAGCCTTGGGATGCCAATTCATCAAGCAATTTGTCCTCATCATCTTTGCGTTTGGACTCATCTTCATATTCCATATCAGCATATTCTTCCAGAATTTTCTCTGTATCAGCTAATGCTCGTTTTAACTTCTTAGCCGCATCACCTGTTTGAGAAGAATGTGCCTCATCAATAATGATCGCAAATCTCTTATTGCCAGAGTTCACTTCTTTATAGATAACTGGGAACTTCTGCAATGTGGTTATGATAATGGGAACACCATCGTTAATTGCATCTTTCAACTGTTGTGCGTTCTTATCTATCTTTTTGACAACGCCTTCTACATGGTCGAACTGATACACTGTGTTCTGAAGTTGACTGTCCAGAACCCTGCGGTCAGTAACAATGATAACAGATTGAAATATCTTCTCATCATTGTCATCATGTAGCCCAGATAATCTGTATGCTAACCATGCAATAGAATTGGACTTTCCAGAACCAGCACTATGTTGAACCAGATAATTCTTACCAGCTCCATTGTCCTTAACATCCATCAATATCTTTGTAACAACATCAAGCTGATGGAAGCGTGGGAATATCATGCGTTCAGACTTGACTTCACCAGTTTTCTCGTCCTTTTCCACTTGCAAGTGCAGATACTTATGAACGATTTCAAGCAGCCTTTCCTTGCAGAGTACAGACTTCCATAAGTAATCCGTATCGTATCCATCCTCATTGATAGGATTTCCCTGTCCACCCACATTTCCTGCACCATTGCTTCCCTGATTGAATGGCAGGAAATAGGTTCTGTCTCCTTCCAACTTTGTAGTCATATATACACGAGACAAATCAACCGCAAAATGTACCAATACACGCTCTTTAAATGCGAATATAGCGTCTTTTCCAGCTCTATCAAACTTATACTGCTGAATTGCATTTGCTGTGTTCTGACCGGTAAATTGACACTTTAACTCCATAGAAACAACTGGAATACCATTGATAAATAATACAATGTCAATGCTGTTCTCATTGGTCAAGGAGTAATGAAGCTGTCTTGTGCAGTGAAGAACATTTGCTTCATACTGGGCAACTGTAGTAGGATTAATACCAGTTTCCGGCTTCCAAAATACTGCTTTGAACTTAATACCTCTGTCAGTAAAACCCTGACGAAGCACACGAAGCAAGCCTATCATTTTCACTTCTCTACAGAAGCGATCAATGATAGTCTTTTCACTGTCAGTGCCATATATCTTCACATAGCGTTCCCATGCTTTAGGCTGGCTCTCCTTGATAAATGACAGGAAGGTTTCCGTATCCAGTGCCAGCTTTCTATCGAATTTCTGAGGATTGCCTTTTGTATAACCGCCCTGGTTAATCAGATATTCTTCAATATCCTGCTCAAAGCGTTTCTCTTTCACATCAAAATCTGACATTAGCAATTCACCTCCATAAGTATTTTTCGTAATTCTCCGTAATAACAGTCTTTAGGTTCAGGGAATTCTGTAATGATAAATCCATACTTTGCATAAAAGTGGTGTAGTCTTTCCTTATGGTCAGCATCTACAAAAGACAGATTTCCATCTTCTCAATATTAACTTGTGGGCTTGCGGCTTGAAAAAGAACATCACTCATACCTCTTTCTTTCCAGTAACAACTTCATAAATAAGAGATTTTTTATAGTTCTGAAGCTTGTCTATAACAGATTGTTTTTTTATTATTGAAGCATCTATTTTGCTACATTTCTTTTCAAGATAATCGACAACTCTGTTCTGCTCATTTTCCGTCGGTAGGGGTATTTGAATTTCTTTTAAATCAGATTGAAATAGATGTGGAACACCCATTCCGCCTTTAATTCTATCAATTAGCTTTTGAAACATATTTGTCATAAAATAGTAATACAAGAATTTACCTGACAACAAATCAATCGAAGTAACAACTGCAATTGAGCCATTAACTGTTGAACTATATGGTAATTCAGTTACAATTGCACACTTACCAATACCTGCACCATCTTTAACCAATAATACATCATCGATACTAAGCTTGATTTCTGGAGATTCATCATATCTATTTTGATTGATAAAATTTAAATTTTCAAAGGTGAGTTTATTGTTGACAATATTAAACGCAGAAAGCAATGGAAATCCTTTTTCCGTATATTCGTCAGCCTTTAATCCCTTCCACCC
Source organism: Eubacteriales bacterium (assembly GCA_030539055.1). Classification (GTDB taxonomy): domain Bacteria; phylum Bacillota; class Clostridia; order Lachnospirales; family Lachnospiraceae; genus UBA3633. Next base: position 22,481 of record JAUNSV010000004.1, read on the forward strand.
CAATCTTGCTCTTATATATGTGCAATATTTCAATTTTACTATTTTCCAGTCACTTGGTATCTTACCAATCCATTCAATACCGCTATCCTTCATTTCAACATCCGGATTCAATCCCTTTGTAACAGCTTCTGTGATAACCGATAACTTATATGCATTCAGCTTTTCAATGACTGCCTGCTGTTTCTCAATAATCGCATCAATCTTGGCACATTTTCTATCAAGATATTCTGCAATACGATGTTGGACAGATGTAGGTGGAACAGGCAACATAACTGTATTCAATTTTGACATCTGAATACGCATTCTTATTTCCATAATTCCGTTGCCATATCCATGCAATTTTTCTTGCAACTCTTTAGTCTGAAATAAGTAGTTGTAATACCTAATTGAATCCTCTTCATTTCTTCTATGGAGCATATAATATACTGGACTGACACAGCCAAAGTATTTCGACAATGCGACAGAGCCAATAAAAACATTCATGCTATTCATGACAATGTCATCGGGATATGCAAGTTTATAAGCCGTCAAATCATCCTTCGATTTATTTCCGACCTCTCCCTTTTCCGTATATGGAATAACCCCTCTATCATTTGTTAACGAAAGGATAAAATCAGTTTTTTCTGGATTATTACTTTCATTTCTATCTTCAAGTACAGCTTTAAGTCTTTTTACACTCCATGTAGAAGGTATCGTATTAATCCAATCTATACCTGTATCCATTACATCCATCATAAATCGAACACCTCCTCCAGACTGCCTGCGAGTTCGGTTTCCAAATTCATAATTTCCGCCATAATCTCCTGTGAAGGCTGTGGTGCCTGGTATTTGTAGAAATATCTTGTAAACGGAATTTCATAACCCACTTTGGATTTCTTTTCATCAATCCATGCGTCAGGTGCAAAGGGAAGCACCTCTCGTTTGAAGTATTCCTTGATATCTTCAGTCAGCGGAACATTCTCCGTATCTCGAAGCGATGCATCCAGCTGTAGTTTACCCTTCTTTAAGAGTGGCTTTCCAGCTTCATCGCATAATGGTCTTTCCACTGTAATCTTGGTATATCCAAAGTCAGCATTATCATAAATTTGGCTAATATCATTTGCCACAAAATCACCATAAATCTGTGTGACTTCCGCAATCGCACTCTCCGGAATATCATTTCTCTTATTACCAAGTGTCTTGCGACGTTTCTCATACAGTTCATTGGCATTGATTAACTGAACCTTGCCTTCACGCTTTGTACCAGCCTTTTTGTTGGACAGTACCCAGATGTAGGTGGCAATACCAGTGTTATAGAAAATATCATTAGGAAGGGCAATGATCGCTTCCAAAAGGTCATTTTCCAGAATATACTTTCTGATATCTGATGGTCCGCTTCCTGCATCTCCGGTAAAAAGTGGAGAACCATTGTGAATGATTGCAATACGGCTTCCACCATCTTTTGGCTCTTTCATTTTATCAATAGCTGTCATAAGGAACAGCATCTGTCCATCAGAAGCTGCTGGAAGTCCTGCACCGAATCTGCCTGCAAAGCCTTTCTTTGCTTCTGCTTCTACTTTTGTTTTTTCATTTTTCCATTCACGACCGAACGGAGGATTGGAAAGGATATAATCAAATGTCTGACCCTCGAACTGGTCATCAGACAGTGTGTTTCCATCTTTAATAAACTCGGCATTGTTGCCCTTTATAAGCATATCGGCCTTACAGATGGCAAATGTCTGGTCATTCAGTTCCTGTCCAAATGCCATCAACTCTGTAGCTTTGTTCAGCTCATGCAGATATTCTTCTGCAACGGATAGCATACCGCCAGTACCACAGGCAGGGTCATAGATTGTTTTTGCAACATTGTTACCGGAAAGAATATCGCTGTCATCGTAAAACAAAATATTTACCATTAGGCGAATAACTTCTCTTGGTGTATAATGCTGTCCTGCATCTTCGTTATGTGACTCTGAAAATCTACGAATAATCTCTTCAAAAATATAACCCATTTCCAGATTAGAGATTACATCTGGGTGGAGGTTCGCTCTAGATGATGTAAATTCTTTGATTACGATATAAAGAATGCCTTTATTTGCCATAGTCGTGATATGACCATCAAACTTAAATTTCTCAATAATGTCCTGCACATTATCAGAGAAACCATTCAAATAATCACGAAAATTCTCTTCGATGTTGTCTGGGTCATCAAGCATTCTTTCAAATGTGTACTTGCTTGTGTTATAAAATGCGTGTCCTGACGCCTTACAAAGAAGAACATCTTTCATTGGAAGTTGTTTTACTTCCTCATATTTTTTCAGCACATCATCTTTCGTATCAGACAGTATGCAGTCAAATCTTCTCATAACAGTAAGAGGGAGAATAACCTCGCCATATTCATGTGGCTTATACACACCGGTCAATTTATCGGCAATCGCCCATATAAGGGCAGCCTTTTCGCTTATATTTGAACTTAAACTCATTTTGAGTTCCCTCCATCTTCTGTTTTGTTTAATTCCATAATGTCATCCATCGTACAATTCAGCACATTACAAATCTTTGCAAGTGTCTCTACTCGGACATCTTCATTTCTTCCAAGTTTCGCCATAGCATTCGTTGTAATTTTTGCCTTTTCGCAAAGTTGTGTTTTGTTGATTTTCTTATCAATCATTAATTTCCATAATTTGTCATAGCAGACAGCCATATTTTCTGCCTCCTTCTTTTTGGCAACGGCATTGTTAACGTTTCTTTCATTATACCTCTATGCGAAATATTTATCAAGATAATCTTGAAATTTTCAAGACCTATGTTTTTGAAAAATGAGCCAGCATTTCTGCCAGCTCATCTATTTGTTAGTCGTATATCAATTCAAATTTCACCGTTTCTTCTGCCTGTGCTTTCATGGTATTCATGTACTGCACCCACTTCATTTGATTCATCTTTTTATCTGGTGCAGGATTCTGCTCCTGGTACTGCTGCATTAACAGCTTTACTCTCTTGTTCGCAGTTTCATCAATCTCTGTACTGAACATCTAGGTGTAGGGCAGGGAATGGGTATTTTTTGTTTTTGCAATTCACAATTATTATCTCTTGAAAGTCCAATAACTGATAGCTATGCCAGCTTTTTATATGCGATTGATAAATTACAAGAATATGGTATTACTGTTCAACAAGGCTCTCATTCTTTTGAAAATGATACCTTTACTGAATACTATGTTTATAGTTCACAAGTGGCTACCATGATACTTACATTAAGAGAATTAAAAGAATGGATTCAAGAAAATACGTTAGAAGATATAGAAAATCTATACAAATACAAAGAAGCACTTAAATGGATGAACGTTCCAATAAAAGAATATGTATAACAAAAGCCACAGACATTTTTCTTGTCTGTGGCTTATATTTTATCCTTTTATAGCCTACTTTGGCTCTAAAATTGCAACCATTTTTTAACCACGCTTTTCTGAAACCCAGTGTTTATGCGGGTTTGCAGGCTTTTCAGGCTACTCAAACTCAATCGTCCCTGGTGGTTTACTTGTCAAATCATAAAATACTCTATTTACGCCTTTCACTTCATTCACTATTCTATTCATTATTTTTTGTAAAATATCATATGGTACATCTACTGTATTTGCTGTCATAAAATCATCTGTATGCACTATTCTTAGTACAACAGCATAATCATAAGTTCTATAATCTCCCATTACACCAACGCTCTTCATATTGCTTAGTGAAGCAAAATATTGACTTAAATTTGGTAATTTTGCTTTTTCTAACTCTTCTCGTAGTATATAATCTGCTTCTTTAACTATATTAAGCTTTTCTTCATTCACATCTCCCATTATTCTTATAGCTAAACCTGGTCCCGGGAATGGTTGTCTATATACAATACTTTCTGGTAAATTTAATTTAAGTGCTACTTTTCTTACTTCATCTTTAAATAAAAATTTTAATGGTTCTAAAATTTTTTGGAACATTAAGTCCTTTGGTAAACCACCCACATTGTGATGTGATTTTATTATAGCACTGCCATTTAAACCGGATTCAATAATATCTGGGTATATAGTGCCTTGTGCAAGATATTGAATATCACCTATTTTTTTTGCTTCTTCCTCGAATACTTTAATAAATTCGCTTCCTATGATTTTTCTTTTTTTCTCTGGGTCTATTATGTTCTCTAATTTTTTTAAAAATCTTTCTTTTGCATCTACTTCTATAAAATTTAAATCTAGTAATTTATTATTATTAAAAACTTTTTCTACTTCTTTTTCCTCGTCTTTCCTAAGTAAGCCATGGTTTACAAATACACAATATAAGTTTTTACCTATTGCTCTAGATATTAAACAAGCAACTGTAGCAGAGTCAATTCCACCAGATAAAGCTAATATCACTTTTTTATTGTTACACTTATTTTTTATTTCTAATACTTGTTTTTCAATAAAATCATCCATACTCCAGTTTTTGCTACATTTGCAAATATCAAAAATAAAATTGGAGAATATTTTTTCTCCCTCTATAGTATGTTTTACTTCTGGGTGCCACTGGATTGCATAAATATTCTTTTCTTCATTTTGTATACAAGATATACATGTATCACTATTTGCTATTACTTCAAATCCATTTGGCTCTTTTTGTATATGATCTGAATGATTCATAAATGTTTCTGTCATATCATTTACATTTTTTAATAATTTGCTTGATTTGTTTATTTTGACATAAGTTTTTCCATACTCTCCTACTTTTGATTTTACTACTTTTCCTCCAAAATCATAAGCTATCAATTGAGCACCATAACAAATTCCTAATATAGGAATATTTAATTCGTATATTTCTTTATTTATATGTGGGCTTTTCTCCAAAAATACACTGTTAGGTCCACCTGTAAAAATTATACCTTTGGGATTAATTTCTTTTATTTTTTCTATACTTATTTTATGAGAATAAACAGCAGCGTATACTCCTAGATCTCTTATTCTTCTTGCTATCAATTGATTGTATTGACCGCCAAAATCAAGAACTAGTATGCTTTCTTTAATATTTAATTCATTATCATTCATATTTTTTTCCTTAAAGTTATTTTTTTTATTTTATAGTATATACTATTTCTTATTTATTGACAATTGTGATTTTTAGTAGTATATTTTTTAACATGAAATTTACAAATTATTATAAAAAAAATATTATCATATATTTGATTTTTTTATTTTTAATAAATATTTTTTCTTTATCTTCATGCTCATATAATGATACAAGTAATGAAACTATTGATTCTCAAGAATTTTTTCCTACACCATCTAATATACAAAATGATATTATTATTAAAGAAAAACCTAAAAAAGATGAAATTATGATTACTATGATAGGTGATAATCTTCTTCATGAATCAACAATAAAAACTGGTTTACAAGAAGACAAATCATATAATTATGATCATTTTTACCAATATATAAAAGATGATATTTCTAAAGCAGATATAGCTATAATAAATCAAGAGTCTGTTTGCGGAGGTGGGAGTATTGGTTACTCTGGCTACCCCTCTTTTAATGCTCCTTTTGAAGTAGTAGTTGCAGAAGAAAAAGCAGGTTTTGATCTTTTAATTCATGCTACAAATCATGCTGTTGATAGAGGAATGCAACAAGTAAAATTAGCACTAGATTATATAAAAAATAATCATCCAAATATTACTACTACAGGGCTTTATGATACTCTTGAAGAATCTGAAAAATTGTGTATTATAGAAAAAAATAATATTAAAGTAGCTTTCATTAATTACACTTATGGTTTAAATGGTTTTACTCTTCCATACAAAGTTCCTTATGCTGTAGATATTTTTGATAAAGAAAAATTGAAAAATAAAATAGAAAAAGCAAAAAAAGAAGCTGATTTTATTGTTGCACTTCCACATTGGGGAAAGGAGTATGAATTTACTCCAACTATGCAGCAAAGGTACGAAGCACAATTTCTTACTGACCTTGGTGTAGATTTAATCATAGGTGCTCACCCACATGTTATTGAACCTATAGAGTGGCTTACTCCAAATGTTGCTAGCACATCTAATTTATATAATCATAAAACTCTTTGCTATTATAGTATAGGAAATGGTGTAAATTTTGCAGGATCTCATAGTCGTTTTTTAGGGCTTATGCCACAAATAAAACTAGAAAAAATTAACAATACTACTTATATATCTAATATAGAAACTGTTCCATTATTTATGCACTTAGGTAAAGATAATCAATACTCATTATATAAATTAGTAGATTATAATGAAGAAATATTACAAAATAATACTCTTTTAAGTAGAGATCCATCTTTTGATATTAATACACTTTGGGAACTTTTTAATCAAGTGATAGATAGTCGTTTTACAAGTTTTACTAATTCTACTATTGGAATAACAGAAAATGCTAATAGTATTGCTACAAAATATTCTACAGAATCAATAACAGCAAATTGAAAAGCATTTGCTATTATTGGTACTTCTATAACTAATGCTGTCAATATAATAGAAAGAATCATAGCTCCCCATAAAAATTTATTTTGTTTTTTTATTGAAAATAGAGAGTGTGTAAATGATCTCATATTAAATGAATGAAATATTTCTGCCATAGACATTGTTAAAAATGCCATAGTCATTCCTTGCATTTCTTTTGTGCCACATAAAGGGTCATATAAAATATTTGTGCCTAAATAATATGCAATCAAAGTAAGTATAGAAACCATTATACCTTGATAAATCATATCAAACAAAACTCCTCCTGCAAATATTCCCTCATCTTTTTTTCTTGGAGCAAGGAGCATAATGTCGCTCTCTGGTGGGTCAACACCGAGTGCGAGTGCTGGGAAGCAATCTGTAATTAAATTTATCCAAAGTAAATGTGGTGCTTTTAGTATAGTAAATCCAAGAACAGTTGCTACAAAAATAGTTATTACTTCAGAAAAATTAGATGATAATAAAAATTTAATTGACTTTCTTATATTAGAATATATTATTCTTCCCTCTTCAATAGCATTTACTATAGTAGCAAAATTATCATCCGATAAAACCATATCTGCTACATTTTTTGTAACATCTGTGCCTGTAATTCCCATACCTATACCTATATCGGCTGTTTTAATAGATGGAGCATCGTTTACTCCATCACCTGTCATTGCAACAATTTTATTTAATTTTTTCCAGGTTGATACTATTCTTACTTTATGCTCTGGTTTAACTCTAGCATATACACTATATTTCTCAATATTTTGTTCAAAATATTCATCACTCATTTGATCTAAGTCTATGCCCATAAGTGCTTCATTTTTTGATATTATAATTCCAAGCTCTTTTGCTATTGCTATTGCTGTATCAAAATGATCTCCTGTAATCATTATTACTTTTATTCCTGCTTTTTTGCACTCTAATATAGCTTCTTTTACTTCTTTTCTTATAGGGTCTATCATACCAACTAAGCCTATGAATATTAATTCATTCTCCATATCAAGAGATGCTTCATTTGGTATTTTATCTACTTTTTTATATGCTCCAGCAAGAACCCTTAGTGCATCATTTGCCATTATTTTATTTTGTTCAATTATTGATTTTTTTATTTCTTCATTTAATTCTACAATTCCGTCTTTAGATAAATATTTTGTGCAATGTTTAATTAATTCATCTGGAGCACCTTTTGTGTATTGAATATTATTTGCATGAATTGTAGTCATCATCTTTCTAGTGCTATCAAATGGAATTTCAGAAACTCTTTTTTCTTCTATTTTAATATTATTATTGTCTATACCATTATTGTAAGCATAATTTACTAGTGCACACTCTGTAGGTTCTCCTTTTGCATCTCCCTCTTCTATTATTGCATCGGAGCAAAATGATATACATTTTGATAAAAGTTTTTTGTCATTTGTCCATTCTTTTACAACAGTCATTTTATTTTCTGTAAGCGTTCCTGTTTTGTCTGAGCAAATGACTTCTGTACAACCTAGTGTTTCTACTGCTGTCAATTTTCTTATAACAGCATTACGCTTAGACATTTTTGTTACTCCAATTGAGAGTACAATAGTAACAACTGTAACTAAGCCCTCTGGAATTGCTGCTACAGCAAGTGATATTGCAACCATAAATGATGGAAGTATTACATTATTAAAATCAAATGAACCTGCCTTTATAACACTAAAAGAAAATATTATAATACATATAGCTAATACTACTTTAGTTAATATTTTTGAAAGCTCAGCTAGTTTTACTTGTAGTGGTGTTTTTTCTTCTTTTACACTCGTTAGGACTTTGGCAATTTTTCCCATTTCTGTATTCATTCCAGTTTCTACAACTAGGGCCTTGCCTCTTCCATATACTATTGTAGAACCCATAAAAATCATATTTTTTCTGTCTGCTAGTGATATATCATTTTGTGTACCTAGTGTAAGAATATTTATTATTTTTTCAACTGGTAAGGATTCTCCAGTAAGAGAAGCTTCATCGCACTTTAATTGAGCACTCTCTATAATCCTACAATCTGCTGGTACTTGATCTCCTGCTTCTAAAATAATTACATCGCCTACTACTAAATCTTCTGAATTAATTATATTAATATGACCATTTCTATATACTTTAGTTTTGGATTTTGTCATTTCTTTTAAAGAATCTATAGCTTTCTCTGCTTTAGATTCTTGCAATACGCCTAATATAGCATTTAATACAACAACAAAAAGAATAATTATAACATCTGTAGGTACTTCTTTATAAATATAAGATATAATACCAGAAATAAATGCAGCTATTATCAAAATGATAATCATTGGATCTACAATTTGAGATATGAATCTCATAAAAATAGATTTTTTCTTTTCATCATCAAACTTATTTTTGCCATTTTTTGATAAAAGCTCTTTAGCTTTGTCTTCACTTATCCCATTTGTATTTGAATTTAGTTCTTTTAATATTTGATTTACATCTTGTAAATAATATCTCATATTATTCTCCAAAATTTTTTATTTAAAAAAAGGTGGGTTTAAGCCCACCTAGTTTATTATTCTATTACATATGGTAACAAAGCTAAATGTCTTGCTCTCTTTATTGCTGTTACCAAATACCTTTGATGCTTTTGACAAGTTCCAGTTACTCTTCTAGGTAATATTTTACCTCTCTCAGAAATGTATCTTTTTAAAACTTGAATATCTTTATATGAAATTTCTTTAAAATTTGAGTCTTGACAAAAAGCACATACTTTCTTTTTGCGATGGAAATTTCCTCCTCTTCTAGGATTTTTATCCATTTGATCTTTATCCCTTCTTTGAAAAGCCACTTTATTTTCCTCCTTAAATATTTACCTTAGTTAAAAGGTAATCCCTCATCCTCAACTCCATCAGGTATAGACATAAAGCCATCCATTATAGAAGCATCATCTTCTTTTTTATCATTACTATTTGATGTGCTTGAAGATTTTTTGCTTTCTGCAAATTCTTGTTCATCTATAATTACATCTGTTGTATATACTTTTTGACCATCTTTATTTGTGTATGAGCCAGTTTGTATTCTACCAGTAATCAAAACTTTTTGACCTTGGTGAAAGTATTTTTCTGCAAACTCTGCTCCTTTTCCAAATACAACACAATTGATAAAATCAGCTGACTGTTGAGAATCATCTTTTTTTATTCTTCTATCTACAGCAAGTGTATATTTTGCTATTGTTAAAGAATTATCTGCTCCAGAAACTCTTACTTCTGGATCTCTTGTTAATCTACCCATTAGAATTACTTTGTTCATTTTCTCTCTCTTTCTTAAGATTCCTTAGCTACTACTAAGTATCTTAATACATTATCCATAATGCGAACATAAGACTCTAACTCATTAGGCGTAACAGAGTTTCCCTCGAAAGGAATAAAGTAATAAAACCCCTCATTCGCATGCTTTACTGGAAAAGCAAATCTTTTTTTACCCCATTCTTCAATAGGTTCGATTACTTTGCCACCAAATCGTTCAATGTATCCTTTGATTTTTGATATTTCATCAATGCGAGCATTGTCATCGATTGAAGCACTTAAAACTACTGCTAATTCGTATTTTTTCATTTTTACCTCCTTTTGGACTTTGGCTTTCACATATAGTGAAAACAAGGTTTATTTTTTTGACTTAAGTAATATAACAAAAAAAATACCTAAATGCAAGCCTTTTTTCACATTCTTGCCTATTTTTATTATTATATATTTTGTCTTTGTTATATTTTATCATTATTATATATATTTGTATATACTAAAAGAAACGATATTGTGTTTTTATTAATATTACTTCAACATATTCTCTTCTATTACAAATGTATCTGGATATGATACATTTATCTCTTTACCAAGAGTTTTATCAAAATCTATTACTAAGCCATCCTCTGCATCTATTTTGAAATTGTAAACTACATTATCATATTCTACATAACCCTCATAGTATTTTCTGTTTTCATAAATATTTTCTCGCATTTCTATATTTTCTTTTGTAGCACCTTTTATTTTTGAAAGAAGTATTTCTATTACTTTCTCTTTTCCTATGTCTTTTGATATATTATTGATTCCATTAGGAAAAAGATTTTCAAATGATACAACATAATACTCATTGTTACTATTTAATGATTGCTTTTCTTTTGTTATAATGTCGCCATTCATAGCATTTATAGTGTATACATATTTATCATTTGTTTTTTTATTATTAAAATATATATTATAAATAATTGTACCTTGTTCATAAGAAAAATTTTTCTTTTCTATATATGCAATATCATAAGGTATTTTTGCATCATCCAGTGCTATTACAACTGCTTTTTCAAGATATATAAGCGTTCTTCCCTTATACTCTTCTGGTGGATTAAGATATAATATTCCATCAGATATAGTATTATGTGCGTTTGAAGTAGCAAAAGAATTTATACTTATGATAAAAATCATCATAACAAAGCTTATTCCCACTATTGATTTTTTTATATTTTTTATCATATATTATATATTAATATTAATTTGTGTTTAAAATATGTAAAATATCTTTTAATTCATAAATATTTCTTATTTCAAAATCTGGTTTTATGGTAGTATCATTTTTCATATTGTTTTTATTTAACCATACTGTTTTAATATTTGAATTTATGCCACCTTGTATATCGGATGTAAGAGAGTCTCCCACAATAATGGTCTCTTCATTTTTGAAATTTTTTATTTGTTTAAAGCAAGCTTCAAAAAATCTTTTATCTGGTTTTGAAAAACCTATTTCATCTGAAATAAATATTTTTTTAAAGTATTTACGAATTTTTGATGAATCAATTCTTCTATCCTGTATATGTTTAATGCCATTTGTAGCTATATACAAATCATAATCCAAATATATTTCCTTAATTAATTTTAATGAGTTATGAACAAGAAAATGACCCTCTCCCAAAAAATGCTCATATATTCTTTCTGCTTCTATTGGATCAAAATCAAAATTAATTTCCTTAAAAAATAATAAAAATCTATTTTCAAATATATCCTCTCTTTTTATAAGATTTTGTTCTAGTAATCTCCACATCTTATAATTTATTTTATAATATTCATCTATATTTTCTTTTGTAAAAGGAAGATTAATTTTACAAAAAGTCTTTTTTAAAGAAACTTCTTCTTGCATTGCAAAATCGAGTATTGTATTATCTAAATCAATAAATATATTCTTTATTTTGTTATTTTTCATAAACAAATTTTATCATAAATTATAAAAATTATCTATATAAAAAGTAGACAAGTAATATTTGATTAATATTTATTTTTGTATTAAAATTGTATTATGAATAATATTATGCAAAATGATGCTATTAATCATTATATTGGGTCTGCTCTAGTTTTAGCAGGCCCTGGCACAGGTAAAACTTATACTTTAACAAATAGAATTTATAAATTAATTGAAAAATATCATGTGGATTCTAGCTCTATTTTGGTAGTTACTTTTACTAGAGCAGCAGCAAAAGAAATGAAAGAAAGATTTATTAAATTATGCAAAAATACTCCAGAATTTAATTTTAATCAAGTAAAATTTGGTACTTTTCATTCAATATTTTTTGAAATATTAAGAGAAAGTTTTGGTTATAATAATAATTCATTAATAAAATATAATGAAAAAATAATGTATTTAAAAGAAGCAATAGAATACTTGTATAAAAATAAAAAACTTCCTAAAGAATATATCAATTTGAATTTAGATTCTATTAATGATTACTTAAATAAAATAATATATTTAAAAAATAACTCATATAAAAATAAACTTAAGAAAAACAAATATGATGATGCAATTTTGTCATATTATATAAAAAAGTGTAAAAATAAGAAAAAAATTGATTTTGATGATATGGCAATATTGCTTTATGATTATTTATTAAAAAATAAAGAAGTTTTAAGCTATTATCAAAATAAATATAAGTTCTTACTTATAGATGAATTTCAAGATATTTCATTAATTCAATATAAATTGATTAAGATGATTGTTTCTTCTAAAAATATTTTTGTAGTAGGTGATGATGACCAAAGCATATATAATTTTCGTGATGTGAATCCTCATATTATGAAAGATTTTTTGAAAGATTATCCTGATTCAAAAATTTATAATTTGAATATGAATTATAGGAGTGCTCCTATTATTATTTATTATACATCAAATATTATTAAATATAATAAAAATAGGTTTAAAAAGGATATACTGCCTTACAATAAAACAAAAGGATTTTTGGAAATAAAACAATTTGAAAGTTCACAAATAGAAAATTCATATGTATTAGATATTATAAATAATAATACAAAAATTGGGCTTCCATATAAAGAAATGGCAATTCTTTATAGGACTAATACTATCCCTATAGCTATAATAGATCTTTTAAGAAAGTATGATATTCCTTTTTTTATTAAAGATAAAATTACTAATATTTTTGATACTTTTTATTTTAAAGATTTAATATCTTATGCAAAAATAATATATAACATTCATTCAATAAACGATTTTTTTAGAGTAGCGAATAAACCTTTAAGATATATTACAAGAGAGAGTATAAGAGAATCTTTGGGGAATATAAATAAATTAATTAATTATTATAAATTAACACCATATATGAATAATATATTAATTGAATTTAGAGAAAAAATAAATTTTGCTAGGAATCTCCCTCTAGCATCTTGCTTTCATTATATAAGAACAATATTAAAATATGATGATTATTTATTAAAATATTGTAAGGAATTGAATTTGGATTTTGATGAAATAAATAATAATTTAAATGTTTATGAAGAAGAAAGTTTATCATATAAAACCCTAAATGAATTTTTGGAATATATTGATAATTATAATCAAAATTTATATGAAATACATACTAGTAATGAAAAAAACAGTATTAACTTAATGACTTTTCACTCCTCAAAAGGATTAGAGTTTTATGATGTACAAATACTAGATGCTATGGATGGCATTATTCCACATAAAAAAGCTAAAAATAAGGAAGATATAGAGAATGAACGCAGATTATTTTATGTCGCATGCACAAGGGCTAAACATAATTTACACATATATTTCACAAATATAAGGTATGCTAAGTCATATAATAAATCAAGATTTATAGAGGAGAGCTTATTATGACAAATGAGAAATTAAAAATATTAATAGTTGATGATGAACAAAGAATGAGAAAGTTAATAGGCGATTTTCTTACAGCAAATGGTTATCTTATAGTAGAAGCAGAGGATGGAGAGGCTGCTCTCAAAGCTTTTTATTCTGATAATACTATTTCACTTGTTATACTTGATGTAATGATGCCAAAAATGAATGGTTGGGAAGTACTAAAAGCTATGCGTAATGATTCTTCTATTCCAATAATAATGCTTACTGCTCGTTCTGAAGAAAATGATGAAGTATCTGGTTTTCAATCTGGTGCAGATGATTATATTACAAAACCATTTTCACCTAAAATTCTTATAGCAAGAGTTAATTCTATACTAAGACGAAATAAAAAAGAATCAAGTGAAATAATGGATATAGGTGGCATAAAAATAGATAAAATACAACATCAAGTTTATGTTGATGATGACCCAATAGAACTCTCTTTCAAAGAATTTGAATTACTAGACTTTTTGATGGAGAACAAAGACATAGCTCTTACACGCGAAAAAATATTAAATTCTGTATGGAATTTTGATTATTTTGGAGATGCACGCACTATTGATACTCATATAAAGAAACTCCGTGCAAAATTAAAAAGTAAGGGTGATTATATCAAAACTATATGGGGAATGGGTTATAAATTTAAAATCGACTGAATATGAATATTATTAATCTTAATCCAAAAAAAAGTATAGGCAATAGGATTAGTCTTATCTTCGTAATAGTAATGATAATTTGTGTTGGCTCTATATCATTATTTAACTCTCTTTTTCTTGAAGATGTGTATTTGAATGAAAGAGCAAATGTATTAAAAAAAAGTTATGAAGTGCTTAATTCTACTTTAATGGATGCTTTTTCTCAAGGGTATTCACTTGAAGATTTAATGCCAAAAGAGAATAATGAAGTTGGGCCTGGTGCAAGAATAAGCACGAGTGATACTTTTTTGACAAAATTTATTTCGGAATTGCAAGATACTTATAATGTTTCTATAGTAATATTAGATTCTAATTCTAATGCATATTCACTATGGCGTAATCCTCAAAGGTTAGATGAACAATTACAAACTCATATTTTTAATGAAGTTGAAATCAAAAACTCAAAATCTAAGCAAATTTTTCAAAATGAGCATTATCAAATTTTATTGAATAATATGGGACCACAAAAAAATGTTTCCAACAATTCTAATTTAGAGTGCTGGGGCTTTTTTAGTGATAACCAAACATCTTTTTTGATGTCTACTCCTATAGTATCAATTAAAGAACCAATAAAAATTTTTAATAAAAATATATTTCTTATTTCTATAATTGTCATATGCATGGGTACTATTTTTATTTATATTTCATCTATGCAAATTACTAACCCCATAAAAAAATTAGCTCTTTTATCCAATAAAATGTCTAAACTAGATTTCTCTGAAAAATATAAGGATGTAAGAGAAGATGAAATAGCTACACTTGGTATTTCAATGAATGAAATGAGTTCTATATTGGAACGCACAATTAATGATTTACAAAAAGCAAATGTTCAATTAAAACATGATATTAGTGAAAAAGAAAAACTTGATATTATGAGACAAGAATTTGTAGCTAATGTATCACATGAATTAAAAACTCCTATAGCTCTTATTCAAGGATACGCAGAGGGCTTAATTGAGGGTATGGCAGAAGAAAGAGAAGCTAGGGATTATTATTGCAATGTTATTCAAGATGAAGCTATAAAAATGAATAAAATAGTAAGGCAATTACTAAATTTATCTTCCATAGAAAGAGGAAGCGAGGTACTCGATTTAAGCAATGTAAATTTAGTTAATATAGTAAAATCCACTATTAATGCTTCTACTCTACTTATTAATGAAAAAAATATTAATTTAAGTATTGATATCCCTAAAGATACAAATGTGTATGTTGATGAACTTAAATTAGAAGAAATCATAAGAAATTATTTGACAAATGCTATTAATCATGTAGATGAAAATAAGATAATCAAAATTTATATTGAAAAATTACAAAATAATAAAATAAGACTTAACTTTTATAATTCTGGTAGTGGTTTATCTGAAGAGAATTTAAAACTAGTGTGGGAAAAATTTTATAAAGTAGATAAAGCACATACAAGAGCTTATGGAGGAACTGGCTTAGGGCTTTCTATAGTAAAAGCTATAGCTAATCAACATCATACAACTTGCGGGTGTATGAATACAAAAGATGGTATTATTTTCTATTTTGACTTAGACAAGAGCATTTGACAAATGCTCTTTTTTTATATATAATTGCTTTTTAGGTGGTAAATATGAATATTTATGATGAATTAAAAGAAAGAAATTTGATTGCTCAAACAACTAATGAAGAAGAAATAAAAACATTAATTAATCAGGGAAAAGCTATATTTTATATTGGTTTTGACCCTACAGCAGACTCACTTCATGTAGGTCATTTTATGGCTTTATGCCTTATGAAAAGATTACAAATGGCAGGTAATACACCTATTGTACTTGTAGGTGGTGGTACTGGAATGATTGGAGACCCCTCTGGCAGAAATGATTTAAGGTCTATGATGACAATTGAAACTATAGATAAAAATGTAGAATGTTTCAAAAAGCAAATGTCAAATTTTATAGAGTTTGGTGATGATAAAGCTAAAATAGTAAATAACAAGGACTGGTTATTAGACTTAAATTATGTAGAATTCTTAAGAGATATAGGCACTCATTTTAGTGTAAATAGAATGCTAAGTGCAGAGTGTTATAAAAATAGAATGGAAAAAGGTCTTACATTTCTTGAATTCAATTATATGCTTATGCAAGCTTACGATTTTTATTATCTATTTATGAATTATGGTTGCAATATGCAATTTGGTGGTGATGACCAATGGTCAAATATGCTTGCTGGAACAGAATTAATTCGAAGAAAATTGGGAAAGGACTCTCACGCTATGACTATTAATCTTCTTCTTAATTCAGAGGGCAACAAAATGGGAAAAACATCTAATGGTGCTGTATGGCTTGATGCAAATAAAACTTCCCCTTATGATTTTTACCAATATTGGAGAAATGTAAATGATGCAGATGTTATCAAATGTTTAAAAATGCTCACATTTCTTCCACTAGATCAAATTAAAGAAATGGAAAAATATCAAGGTGAAGAGTTAAACCAAGCAAAAGAAATCCTAGCTTTTGAATTAACTAAATTAGTGCATGGTGAAGAAGAGGGAAGTAAATGCAAGGAAATTGCAAAAAATGTATTTAGTGGAAATTTATCTTTTGAAAATATCCCTACTCTTATAATAGATGAAAAAGAATTAATTGATGAAAAAATTGAACTTGCAGAAATATTAGTAAAATCTAAATTATGCACATCAAAAAGTGATGCAAGAAGAAATATTGAACAAGGTGGTGTTTTCATAGATAATAAAAAAGAAACAAATGTAAAATACACATTTTCTAAAGAAGACTTGCTAGGAAATGGAAAAATAATAAAAAAAGGAAAAAAGAATTTTATTCGGGTATATATTAATGAATAATAAAAACAAAAATTCATATAAGTTTTTTCAAAATAAGGATTGTGAATACTTTCCTTGTCATAATATGAAAAATGAAGATGATTTCAATTGCTTGTTTTGTTATTGTCCTTTGTATGCTTTGGGTAAAAATTGCAAAGGTAATTATTTGTATATTAATGATATAAAAGATTGCTCCAATTGCATAATACCACACGAAAGTAAAAATTATGAATATATTTTGAGTAAATTTAATGAAATAATTGAATTAACAAAAAAACACTCTGAATAAAATTCTTCAGAGTGTTTTTTATTAATTTTCAAATAATACTTTTTTTAATTTTTCTATATCACAATTCTTATGTATGTATCCATCCATTCCGCATTCTTTTGCACCTTTTATATTCCAAGGTAAATCATCTATAAAAAAGCAAGTTTTTGGATCTAAATCAAACATATTAAAAAACTTTTTGTATATTTCTTTTTGTGGTTTCATAAGATTAACATCAAATGAGAAGCACTTACCACTAAATAGTTCTGGGTATGGCATATATTTATCTTGCACATGTATTATATGCGAATTTACATTTGATAATAAATAAATATTGGAAGCATTATCTTTTATTTGTTTCAATATTTCTTTCATACCTTTTATTTCCCACAAACAATATTCTTCCCAATGATACAAACACTCTTTTGATACTCTTTTTACTTCTTCATTTTTTATTCTTTTTGAGAGTGAATTCCAAGCTTCATCATCACTTATAAGCCCACAGTCCAAGTATGCCCACTCCATAGAACAAAATAATACATTAAATGATTCTTCTATAATTCTTTCATCGTTTGTGAATTGTTTACAAGCAAGATGTGCATCATAATCTACTAGTACTTTACCCATATCAAAAACATAATTTTTATATCTCATATATTCCTCGTATTAATTGTACTTTAATTTAATCAACTTTCTTTTTCATTTTTTGCTTTCTCAATTTCTTTTTCACAAATATCACTTGGTGCTTGCTCATATCTTACTACTTCATACGAATAATCACCTGTCCCACCAGTCATGGATCTAAGTGTTGTAGAATAATCATCTATTTCCATTACAGGTATATCTGCTTCTATTTGTGTTTTACCTTTTTGAGTGGCTTTCATACCAAGGACTCTACCTCTTCTTTTATTTAAGTCGCCCATACAATCGCCTGTGTGTTTATCTTCTACTTCCACTTTAATATTGGCAATTGGTTCAAGAAGAACTGGAGATGCTTTCATAAACCCATCTTTAAATGCTCCTATAGTTGCCATTTTGAAAGCCATTTCAGATGAATCTACTTCATGATATGAGCCATCATATAATACAGCATTAACACCTACTACAGGATAACCACATAGTGGCCCTTTTTCGCAACATTCAATCAAACCCTTTTCAACTGCAGGAAAGTAATTTTTTGGTATAGCGCCTCCCACTACTTCGGATTTGAAAATATAAGGAGTATCAAAATCTTGCGATGGAGAAAATCTCATTTTTACATGGCCATATTGACCATGACCACCAGATTGCTTTTTATGTTTAAATTCTACATCAGAGCTTTTTCTTATTGTTTCTTTAAATGCAATTCTTGGTTTAGAATAAATTATTTCTACTTTATATTCATCTAATAACCTACTTTGTATTTCTTCAAGGTGTAAAAGTCCCATACCATAAATAAGCATTTGATGATTTTTTGTATCATTTTCTATTTTTATTGTTAAATCTTCTTCACACAATTTTTGCAAGCTTTGTGCTAATTTGTCTATCTCGGATTTCTCTTTTACAATATAAGCTTTTGCAGTATAAGGTTTTGGTATTTCTATTTTACTATATTGAATTGGTTCATTCTTTTGAGATAAAGTATCACCTGTTTTTGTTATGGATAATTTAGCTAATACTCCTAAATCTCCTGCAAATAATTCTTTCACTTCAGTTGTTTTATTTCCTTGCATTACATAAATTTTGCCTATTTTTTCTTCTTGGTCTCTGTTTGCATTATATAATATATCATCTGTTTTTATAACTCCAGAATGTACTTTAATAAAAGAATATTTACCTATAAAAGGGTCTACCATTGTTTTGAAACAAATAGCACTTTTTGTTTTTGAAAAATCATTGTTTGCTTTGAATATTTCATTTGTTTTTGTATTCACTCCAGCTACTTCTCTTGTTTCTGGCCCTGGAAGATATTTTATGATGTCATCCATTAGAGCATAAGCTCCTTGACATAAGGTATTTGATCCCATAAACATTGGTACAATTGAAGAATCCCACACATTAAATTTAAGTGCACTTCTTATTTCTTGCTCTGAAAATTCTTCTCCTGCAAAATATCGATTCATCATTTCTTCACTTGTTTCAGCTACAGATTCTATCAAAGTATTACGACATATGTTTAAATTTTCTTTATTGTACTCTGGAATATCGCAAGGAATTACTTCACTTTCTTTCCATCTGTTTCCTGTTTGACTAATAACATTTACATACCCTACAAATTTACCATTCTCTCTTATTGGCAAATTGAGTGGTGCCATGCGTTTTCCATACAATTCTGTCATATCTGTTACTACTTGTCTAAAAGATGCATTATCAACATCCATATTTGTTACATAAACAAATCTTGGCAATTTATATTTTTCACATAAATCCCAAGCTCTTTTTGTGCCAGCTTCTACACCAGCTTTTCCATTTACTACAATTATAGCACCACCAGCTGCTCTTATAGCTTCCTCTACCTCACCACTAAAATCTCTATAACCTGGAGTATCTAAAATATTGATTTTATACTCTCCCCATTCAATAGATATTAATGAAGTTTGAATAGAAATTTGCCTTTTTTGTTCTTCTTTACCAAAATCTGAAATAGTATTACCATCCACTACATTGCCAAGTCTTTTTGTTAATTTAGCTATATAGCTAATTGCTTCTACTAAGCTTGTTTTTCCAGCACCTCCGTGTCCTAGAAGAACAACATTTCTTATCTTATCTGTAGTATAAACTTTCATTAAATCCTCCTTTAGCTATTTATTTTATATTTTATTT
>JAUNSV010000004.1:42679-93895 GCA_030539055.1 Eubacteriales bacterium
GGAAGTTCTCTAATATCTTTAATTCTATTTATACAATTTAAATCTTTACCAAAACCATACATAGCCCAAACAAATTCTACATTTGCTTTTTTTGATGCTTCATAATCCATAATTGTATCGCCTACATATATTGGTCTTTTTAAAGAATATTTTTTTATTATATATTTTATATTTTCTTCTTTTGAAAGTCCATTGTCGCCGTTACATATATATTCCGTGTAATATTTATCAAAATGATATTTTTCTATATGCATTTTCATATAAGGAGTTGAACAATTGCTTATTAAAAACAATTTATAATTTTTATATAGTAATTTTAATGTATCTTCAACTCCCTCGTAAATAAACGCTCCATCGGATAATATAGTATCAAAAGCAGATTGCATACACTCTTTTTCTACTTCTTTTCTTCTTTTAATACTTAAATTGGGTAATAGTTTTGGATGAACAACTTCAACAGGATATCCACAACCAGCACGAATTTTTTTCTCAGTTATTTCTGGAAGATCTTCTGGTATTTTTTGAATAATTTTTTGCCAACCTTTTGCTACAGATATACAAGCATCCCATAATGTACCATCTAAATCAAATAATAAGCTATCTACATTTTGTTTGTTCATTAAAATTATCCTTTTTCATTTACTATTGTAAATTTTTGTTTTCCAAATGGCATTTTGGTATCCTCAGAAGAATTTTTCACTAATTGTAAAAACTTTTCATTTGCATACATTAATTCAACACTTAAACATTGTATTATTTCTTCATCTTCATCACTATCTATATTAATGTTGTCTAATATGTATAATGATAATCCTATTATTTCTTCTTTTACTAATGTTTGATCTTTTGAATATGTGTTTTTGCATATCTTTTCTAATATATCATGATTAAATTCATTATACATTTTGAATTCACTAAATGAATTGCTTTCTGTAAATATTTCATAAAATATGCCTTTTTCAATCCCCTCAACTAGTTCTGTTATATTTTTTTCGCTTGTAAAATTCTTTTTACTCTTAAATGATTGTTTGCATAAGAATAATAAAATAGAAAGAATTTCTATCATTCTTTTATGAGTTTCATTGTCTATTATTTTATTCTCTTCAAAAAGCTTATTATTACTAATTATTCTCAAAAAGAATTCTTCAATAAGCTTAATCCATGTATTTAAGTATTCATCAAATGATACTTGTATAATTGGTTTTAATATTTTCATAATACTCCCTTTGGTAATAATTATAATAAAAAAAATACCTACTGTCTATAGGTATTTTTTTATTCTAAATTAGCATGCTTTTCTTTTACTACTTCTTCATTCCAAGAATTTTTGTGCATTATTTCTAAAGCTATAATATCACAAAGTAGAAACAATTGTTGCTCAAATAGTGTAGACATAGGTTGAATTGACTTATATTCATTCACATTAGAGAGCTTTGTATGCCCTTTTAATATTAACCTATTATTTGATATTTGGTCAATTGAACTGTCTTTAGTGCAGCCTATATAAAAAATATTAGCATTGTACTTTTTTGCTTTTTTTGCTATTTGATATGGAAATATGCTTTCTCCTGAGCTGGATGCTACAATCAACAAGTCTGTATTTTGTATTGGTTTTTCTGTTTCACTCCCCACAAAATTAATGTCTATGCCCATATGGCATAATCTTTTTACCCAAGATTTTAATGATATTAATACTCTTCCTACGCCTACAACAAATACTTTTCTTTCCTTTTTGCAAAGCTCTTCTATTAAATCATCCATTTTATTTTCATCAATTGCTAATAGTGTATCATTTAATTCTAGTAGAATAAGTTTGGTCCAATTTTTTGTCATAACTACCTCTTAGTAATATTATTTTTCATTTTTTGAATAAATTGCTTTGCAAATAGAAATATTTTTTTTGTATATATCTTCACATAGTTTTGGTAAATTATTTAAATTTGATTTATGAGTAATTAAATTTTTTACTTTCATTTTTTCTTCATCTAGCATTTTAACTGTATAATACCATTCATTAATAGGTGAATTATTGTAATGAGAATTCCAAGAGCCTTTAATATTTAATTCTTTTCTTAGTATTAAAGAATGATCCGATAATTTTATATTGGTATCTCTATTTGGATTTCCCATTAATACTATTGTGCCAAATGTTTTGCAACACTCTATAGCTTGACAAAGTGCATTGCCACTTCCTGTACCCTCAATAATCACATCTGGAAGTTTTTGATTGTTTATTTTTTTGAATTCTTCTTTTATGTCTACTTTTGTACTATTTAAAACAATATGATTTTGTTTTCTTGCAAATTCTACTTTTTCTTCTACTACATCTACCAAAACAACCAATGAGGCACCAAATATTTTTGCCCAATTTGCTGCCATTTGACCTATAGGTCCTGCTCCAAAAATTAAAATAGAATTACCTGCTGTAAAATCACTTCTTCTAATAGCATGTTGAGCTACAGTACAAGGCTCCACCATCGACAATTCTTCATCACTCAAATTATTATTATTTGATTCTACGAAATGCCAAAGTGAGGGAACTAAACAATATTCACTAAAACCTCCATCACTCCTTGATCCCAAATAATCATAATCTTCACACATTGCATAATGACCAGATAAACATGGATCACATTTTTTACAAGGTATGCAAGGGAATATAGCTCCTCTTTTCCCTATATTTTTTTTATCTACTTTTTCTCCAACTTCTACTATTTCTCCACAAAATTCGTGACCTATAGTTAAAGGATATTTTTGCTTGCTTGTGCCTAATTCGAAAATACGAGGAATGTCTGATCCACATATTCCACAAGAGCCAACTTGGACTAAAATTTGATCTCCCTTAGGAACTGGCTTTGGTACATCAACTACCCTAAAATCTCCTATTTTAAACAATTGAACTGCTTTCATATTGTACTTCCCATATAAATTATTTTATTAAACTTGCCACATCTACTTGCCTTTGTGCTGGAATAATTTGTATTTCTACTTTTATTCCTTTATCTATTAATTCTTTAAAAATATTTCTTTCTTCATCTGAAGCAGATATATTTTGAAATAATTTTTTTCTTCCTGTAGTCATTCCCATACCACCTACATTAATAAAATTAATATCTATTCCATTATCTATTATTCTTTTTATTGTTAATGGTAATTTTACAATTATCATTGTAGGTTCAATTAAACCATCTTTAAGAATTTTTGTTGCATTTTCTACACTTTGTATTTCAATAGTAATATGAGTAGGTACAAGAAGTGAAAACATCTCACTCATAAATGGATCTTTTGATGCATCATCATCTATAACTAAAATATGTTTTATACTTGGTATGCTTTTTAACCAAGCAGCGCATACTTGACCATGTATTAAACGATCATCAATTCGTGTAAATTCCAAATTATTCATTATTTAATCTCCCCAAATTCTTTTATACTATCTTTTCCATTTTCTATAATTAATTTTACTAATTCATCTAATGTATCTTCATTTGTTCTATCCATAGAAAGAGACAATAACATTGGTAAATTGACTCCTGTTATTATTCTCATATTATATTTTTGTTTTAATTTAAACATTGTATTATTTGGACTTCCACCAATAATATCCACTAAAGCAAGTATACCATCTTCATAACCTAAGTTATTTATTTTCTCTTCTGCTTCATTATAAAAATCTTCTACATTATCACCTGGTTTTAAACATACATAGTCCATTTTTTCAGCTACACCTGTAAGCATATCCATAGCGTTAAACAATTCTTTTGCTAATTCTCCATGTGTTGCCACTAATACACTAACCACATCCACCTCCCTCAAAATAATAAAATTGCAATGATATATTTTTATATACCATTGCAATTATAATTTAATTTTTTATTTTATTACACCACATAATACACCAAGTCCAACTGTAATAAATGCAAGTAAGAATGATAAAAGAATAATAGTGTTTGGTTTTACTTTATTTCGAAGTAAGCCCCACACTCCAAGAACTAAAGCGAGAGGTACTAAGCCAGGAAGCAAGGCATCAAATACTGTCTCTTGCAAATTGAATGCAACAGAGCCTAAATCATTGGTTACTGTCCAACCAATAACATTAAATCCAAAGCTTACATTTGATGCAGCCATTGACCCTACAACCATAAGCCCCACTATACTAACTAATTCAAGAATTTCATTCAAGACACCTGTTTTTAAAAAGTCTAATATTGCTGTCTTACCTTTTTTGTATCCCAACATATACATATTGTAACCAAGGGTAAGCATTATTACTTTATATATTACTTCAAAAAGAATAGGACCTGCGTAATTGCCAGCTAATGCTAATTGTATACATACACCAGCTAGAATAGGATAAACTATTGATTGAGATACTACATCACCAATACCTGCCAAAGGTCCCATAAGTGCACTACGAACAGAAATAATCTCATCTGCAGAAACAGTTCCATCATTTGCTCTTTTCTCTTCCATAGCTGCTGTAATTCCATGAATAACTGTACCCATATAAGATGGCTCTGTATTAAAGAAATTTAAATATTTTTTAATCTCTTGTGCATACTCTTCTTTTTTATATAATCTTTTTATTATAGGAATAAAAGCATTTGCATTTCCCAAAGCTTGAAGTCTTTCATAATTATAACAAGTTTCACTTGAATAACCTAAAAGCCAGTTTTTTACTAAATCGGATTTTTGTAATTGTGCCATAATTATCTTACCTCCTTTTTAGTATTTTGGAAAAAATAAATCAAAAATGCAATAATTGCTCCAAATACTGTTATAGCCATTGTGCTTAATCCCATAAATTTTGCAAGGAAGAAGCCAAGGAAGAAAAATGGTAATATTTTCTTTTGACCAAGATAATTTAAAAGCATTCCAATTCCAAGTGCTGGCAAAATTCCTCCAACAAGTGCAAATCCTTCGATAACCCATGCAGGCATTGATGATAACCATTCTCCTACTATGGCACCTTTTGTTACGATTAAGAAAGCAGGAATACCATTCAATATTAATGAAACGAAGAATGATGGAACATAATTTAAAAATCTTATCATTCCTAAATCTCCTCTTTCTGCTGCTTTATCTGCCATATGAATCCATAGTGAATTGATTGACATATAAGCATTCCACATCATTACTGCAACTGATCCAAGGATTACTCCTATAGTTGTTGCTTGATCTGCTGGTAAACCAGATACTAAACCTAGAGCAGTACCTACAGAGCCTGCGAACATTGCATTTCCAGGCATTGAACCACCAGCTGTAATAAAACCTACATATGGAAGATTAATAGCTGCTGCTAGCATCATGCCCTCCATTGGTTTACCCATTACAATTCCTACTAAGAAACCAGACCATATTGGATATAGCCATGTTCTTGTGATTACATGCGAAAACCACCAAGTAGATATTGTAGCAATTAATGCTACTCCGATTGCTTGTACAATCATAAAATTCCTCCCTTATATATTTTAATTTTTTTTACTCAACTAATTCTTTAATATATGTGCTCACTTCATTTATTGCTATTTGTTCATCTTCTCCATCTGCTTCAATACAAATATTTACTCCTTTGCTAAAGCCACCAGCTAGAACAGATAATATGCTTTTTGCATTACAATTTTGATTATTTGATGAATTAGTAATTGTAATTTTTGATTTAAATTTTTTGCATAAACCTACTAAATTAGCTGCTGGTCTTGCATGAAGACCTGTTTCATTTGTAATTATTACTTCATTTTTCGTCATTTTTTTTTACCTATCCTTTTCCAAAATTTTAATCTCTCTTTTTTATTTATTTTTTTTAATTCTTTTTCTAAATCTATTTTTTTAATTCCTACTTCATTACAAAATGAATTATAAAAATCCCATTCTTCTAATACTTTTATATCATTTAATGCAAGTAATAATATTTCGCTTCTAACTTGTTTTGATTTTACAAATTCTTTTTTCAAATCCATAATACAAATTTCTTTTATGATATTATCTAATTCATATTGAATATTTATTCCAAGCTCTCTTTCTAAATTAAATGCATCTTTAAAATAATTTAACATATTTGATAATAAATCATCTGTTTCAATTGAATATTTTAATTCATATTTTTTTAAATCATATATAAAAATTTTGAAAAAATCATACATTACATTTAATATTTTTTTGTACTCTTCATCTGCTTCATTGAGTACTCTTTTTATTTCATTTAATACAAAATCTTTTTCATCGAGAGTAATATGATTTTTTAACGCAGCATACTCTTTTTTTTGATAATCATTGCAATTATTATATATTTCACTACATATCAAAGATAAATCTTTTTTAATACTATTTGACAATAACAAAAAATTTGTTATACTACCATTAGATTGAATACTTTTTACTTCATCATCATAATAATTTTTATATTTTTCCCATTCATTTTTTATATTTGTAGAATGTACTATTGGCACGCTTACCTCCAAGATTTTAATGTATAATATCACAATATTATATACTTGTCAATAAAATTCGCACAAAAAATTGTTAAATTTAAACATATATTTGTGCATATTGGTGGTTGACAAACAAAAACACCTTTGTTATACTATAAAAAACGAGTGATAATGTTTAAAATAAACAAATATGAACAAAAGACAAAGTGAAATAGTAGATATTATTAATTCTAATAAACATGTCGATACAAAGGATTTAAAAATCAAATTTCCAGATATTTCTGATATGACTATTAGAAGAGATCTTGAAGCACTAGATGAGATGGGGCTTATAGTTCGAGTCCATGGTGGTGCTAAATCTTTGGATGCTATTATTCAATCAGATGAAAAATATGCAAAAAGAGCTGTTTCTCATTTGGAAGAAAAGAACTTGATTGCAAAAAAAGCTTTAAGATATGTGAACGCAGGAAGCACTATCTTTCTTGATTCAGGAACTAGTCTTTATGCTCTTTCAAAAATACTACCAGACTTACCTATGCTTATATTCACTGGTAATCTTTTTGCTGTAGTAGAGCTTTCTAAACTAAGTAAACCAACTATAGAATTTTTAGGTGGCAGGTTTAATTCACAATCAATGTGTATAGATGGTGAGAGAAGCTTTGATTATTTGAAGGATATAAATATTAATGTTGCATTTCTTGGCTCTACAAGCTATGATGAAAGCTCAGGCTTTTCATGTGGTGAAGAGTGTGGATATAAATTAAAAAGGAAAATAATGGAAAATGCAAGCACTACTATTATATTAATGGATTCTAGCAAAATAGGTTTTACTTCTGCTTACTCTTTTGCAAGACTAGAAGAAGTAGATATTGTAATCAGCGATGACAATCTACCAAAAAATATTGCAGAAAAGATGCGTAATAAAGGTGTAAGCGTATTATAAGGAGAAAAAATGAAATATAAAATATCACCCTCTATGATGTGTGCAAATTTTTTAGATTTAAAAAATCAAATTCTTTCTTTTGAAAAAGCTAATATTGATATGCTCCATATTGATATTATGGATGGAGCTTTTGTACCAAATATTACACTTGGTGTAGACTTTTGTAATCAACTAAAAAGTGCTACTAAAATTCCACTAGATTTTCATCTAATGGTAGAAAGGCCAGAAGAAAAAATCAATTATTTTGATTTTAAAAAAAATGATTCAGTTTCTATTCATTATGAAAGCACATATCATGTTCAAAGAGTATTGCAAAAATTAAAAAGTATGGAAGTAAATGTAGGCTTAGCTCTTTGCCCTGCAACTCCAATAAATGTGTTAGAGAATGTAATGGATGTTTTAGATTTTGTTTTAATAATGACAGTTAATCCAGGATATGCAGGGCAGGATTTGATTCTTTCTTGCGTAGAAAAAATCCAAAATACAAGAAACTATTTGGATTCACATGGATATAAAAATGTAGAAATTGAAGTAGATGGCTGTGTACGATTAAATAATATAAAAGAAATGCAAAATAAAGGTGCTAACATATTTGTTGGTGGATCTGTATTATTTAATAATGGAGATATCTTACAAAATGTTAGTGAGTTAAGAAAGAAATTAGAGACAAAGGAGTGATTAATTTATGGAACATATTGATTTATTAATAAAAAATTATCCCAAACTTAATACTATACGACCAGAGATTGAGAAAGCTTTAAATATATTAATTAATACATATAAAAATAACAAAAAAGTTCTCATTTGTGGTAATGGTGGCTCTGCTGCAGATTCTTCTCATATTGTAGGCGAACTTATGAAATCTTTTGTAAAAAAAAGACATATTAGTGATGATTTTAAAAATGAATTGTATAATATAGATGAAGATTTTGCAAAAAAATATGCTGATGATCTTGAATTAGGTTTAAATACTATAGACTTAACAACAATTTTGTCTTTAAACACTGCACTATTAAATGATAAAAACGCAAGTATTATATATGCAAATGCTACTATGAATTATGGATATCTTGATGATACTCTACTTGCTATTTCTACTTCTGGCAATTCTATAAATATTATAAATGCTGCAATAGTTGCAAAAGCAAAAAAAATGAATGTAATATCTCTTAGTGGAAATGATGGTGGGAAATTAAAAAATTACAGTGATGTTTCTATTATAGTACCAGAGAGTGAAACTTTTAGAGTACAAGAGTACCATTTGCCAATTTATCACGCTTTATGTTTAGAACTAGAAGATTATTTTTTTTAAAAAAATTATTGTATAAGCGTGAGTTATAACAAAACTTAAGGTGAATTAGCAAAACTTAAGTAAAAAATGATTATAAAAATTTTATAAAAAAAGCGAGAATAAATATTTATTCTCGCTTTTTTATTATTTAATTTAAATTATTTTGCTTGTGCTGCAACTTCTGCTGCAAAATCATCATGTTTTTTTTCTAAACCCTCTCCTGTTTCATATCTTACAAAAGATTCTACATGAAGAGTAGCACCATTTTTAGATGAAATATTTTTAATATATTGATCAACTGTTTGTTTTCCATCTTCACTTCTTACATACACTTGATTCAAAAGACAAATTTCTTTTAATTGTTTATTTAATCTACCAGCTACCATACCCTCCAAAACTTTTTCATTTGCATCTGGCTTTTCATTTTTTGCTGCTTCTAACAAAATTTCTTTTTCGTGTTTTTTGGTCTCTTCTGAAATACCTGATTCATCTATTGCTTTAGGATTAAGAGCTGCTATTTGCATACACACATTTTTTGCCATTTCTTTTATTTCATCATTTATTTTATCGGTTTTAACTTTTAAAAGAACAGCAATTTTGCCATTTGCATGAGTGTAAGCTGAAATAAAACCATCTGTTTGTTTTAATAATTCTTTTCTTCTTATTTTAAGATTTTCGCCTATGACAGCAATTTGTGATGCTAGCTCTTCTTTTACAGTTTTTGCTTTATCCAAATCCCATTTCTCTTCCAAAAACTCTTCTACATTTTTTGAAATTGATTTTAGTACTTGTGTGCATACATTTGATACATAAGTTCTAAATTTTTCATTTTTTGCCACAAAATCTGTCTCAGAATTTACTTCTACAATAGCTCCCTCTTTATTATCATCAGAAAGCATAACCATACAAATACCCTCTGCTGCTATTCTTTTTGCTTTCTTCTCGGCACCTGCTAGACCTTTTTTTCTTAAATATTCAATTGCTTCTTCTATATTACCATTAGATGCTTCCAATGCTTTTTTTGAATCAAGCATACCTGCACCAGTTTGCTCACGGAGTTCTTTTACTTGTGTTGCTGTAATTGCCATATTGGTTTCTCCTTTTTCATTAATTAATTATTGTTCGTTCTCTACTACTTTTTCTTCTTTATCTTGTTGATGTTGTTCGTTCTGTTCGTCTATTTTTTCTTTTTCTTCAACGCTTGGCTCTACCATTTCTTCACCAGATTTAGCTTCAATAACAGCATCTGCCATATTTGCTACTATCAACTTAACTGCTCTTATGGCATCATCATTCCCTGGGATTACATAATCTAAGTCTTCTGGATCTGCATTTGTATCTGCTACGCCTATTAGTGTGATCCCCAATTTTTTAGCTTCCGCTATGCAAAGCTTCTCTTTTTTTGGATCTACTACAAAAATTGCTGTAGGTAATTCTTTCATTTCTTTAATACCACCAATATTTTGTTCCAATTTATCCATTTCTTTTTTCAATAAAGAAACTTCTTTTTTTGGTAATACATCAAATGTACCATCTTCGGACATTTTTGTAAGGTCATTTAGTCTTTTTACTCTTGTTTGAATTGTTTTAAAATTAGTTAATGTACCACCAAGCCATCTGTAATCTACATAAAACTCACCACATCTTAATGCTTCTTCCTTTATTGCTTCTTGGGCTTGCTTTTTTGTACCAACAAAAAGAACACTCCCTCCATCTTGCACAATTTTAGAAAGAGCATTGTATGCTTCTTCAACTTTTACTACTGATTTTTGTAAATCGATTATATGGATTCCGTTACGAGCGGTATAGATATATGGAGCCATCTTAGGGTTCCATCTTCTGGTCTGATGACCAAAGTGCACACCAGCTTCTAAAAGCTGTTTCATAGAAATAGTACTCATTAAATTGTCCTCCTTTTTATTAACATCTGCTTATTTAATGTAAAGACCACTTGGGCAGGATTTACACAAACAATAAGCATGCCTAATGAGTTTTGGGATTGTTCTCCCAATGCGGGAAAAGGGACTTGAACCCTCACGTCGTAACCGACACAAGATCCTTAGTCTTGCCTGTCTGCCATTCCAGCATCCCCGCGAGCGCGAGACGGGGATCGAACCCGCGGCCTTCGCCTTGGCAAGGCGACACTCCACCACTGAGCCACTCGCGCATAAAACCTTATAATTAAGGTATATGCCTAGAACCGGAATCGAACCAGTGACACGAGGATTTTCAGTCCTCTGCTCTACCGACTGAGCTATCTAGGCAAAAATGGAACTTTCCATTAAAAAGCGGGTGATGAGAATCGAACTCACGTGTTCAGCTTGGAAGGCTGACATTCTACCATTGAACTACACCCGCATATTAAAATAATCACAGTCATTAATTTTACTAAAAGTAGTAATTTTTGTCAAGTACAAATTCACCCCTTTTGGGTAAATTCACTAGTATTATATTATCATTAGGATATACATATTCATTTTTTACATCACATATAATAGTATACATAAAAAATGCAATAAGCTTCCTATTAGCACAAATATGTGAAATACAGAATGCATATATTTTGTTTTTTTCATAAATACATAAAAAATTGCACCTATAGAATAAGAAATCCCACCAAACAATAATAATAAAAATCCTCTAATATTTAATCCATTTAATACTATTTTGCCAGTTAATATTATGCACCAACCCATTACTAAATATAAAATCATTGATATTATATTATACTTTTTTAAATCAATTGCATTTAATGTGATACCTAAAATTGCCAAAGCCCAAATTATGCCAAAAATACTCCAGCCTAGTGTTACACTATAATTTCTTAGTGTGCATAATGAGAATGGTGTGTATGTGCCAGCTACTAATAAAAAAATAGCACAATGATCGAGTATCCTAAATATTTTTTTTGCTTTTTTATTTGGATTTAAACCATGATAAATTGATGACATTGAGTATAATACAATCATCGTAGTACCAAAAATTGCTCCAGATACTATCCCATAAATATTTTTATGTAAGCTTGCAAATATGACACATAAAACTGTAGCTAATATGCCAAGACCCCCACCTACAATATGAGTAATCATATTAAAAATTTCTTCGCCTTTTGTATAATCTGGAATTATAATATTTTCTATTTTATTCATTATTTTCCTTTAATATTTTTTAAATTGATGCTCTGCGAATTGGAAATTTAAACAATACTCTTCGCCAAATGTATTAACATCTAAATCATAAGCACCTTTTTTCTCATTTCTTTCCAATGTAACAGTATTGCCATGAATATCTAATTCATAAAATGGCATATATTTACTCACAATTTTTGTCTTAGTATCATCTGTATAAAATTCTGATTTAAACATATATCCTTTAGAATTATCAAATTTTACTGGTATATCCACTACTTTCATAAAATAATTATCACTTATAATCCAATAATTTCCAAAACCATCTTTTTTGCATTCGTATCCTGTAATTCGTTTTCCATTTGTATCAACTACAAATAAGGGGTACTCTTCTATATCACTTGTTTTGTATGATACTATAATAGGATCCTTATAATCAATATCTTTGCTTGGAGTAGAACTTGTAGCATATGCTATCCCATATTTTAAATCTTTATCTGCTTGAAGAAGAATACCATTGTCATAAATTTTTTTCTCTTTTGATACATATCCATCATAGCCACCTTGCTTGTTTGAATTAAAATATACATCTCTATCTTGGAATGATATTGTTACTAATCCATTTTTTTCCTTGCCCAAATTATAATGAGGCTCAGCTAAATTTACATTTGTATTCTGTGGGTGTATAACACCTTTATCAATTTCATTTTTGCTTGCAATATAACTTTTTCTATATTCATTTAAATCAATATGATAAATATTCTCTCCCTCAAAATACAAAAAATAATCACCTGTTTCAAGAGAAATTTCTAAATAATCATCACTCCCTGTAACAAAATTTTCAGTAAAAAAACGTTTTAATACAGTAATATCTGACACATCAGTTCTCTCTAAACTTACTTTAGCTACATAACGACCCATATAATCAAATAGTATAAGACCAGCTCTCATAATTCCATTTTCATCAAAAGCATAATATGCATTATTGATTCTCTTTATTCCATTTTTTACTACAGCACCAGAGTTATCTTTATAAAACCATCTAAGAGCATTGTCATCAAATGATGCTTTATCTGCTTTTTCTGTTGGTACAGCATAAAACCACGTTTTTTTCTTCAAATGTGCACCACCAACTGATACATAATGTGATGAACTGCCTGTACCTACTTTTACACTTGACCAGCCTGTATGCATTACTCCGTTCTTATCAAAACTGTATGTTTTATCATCTATTTTCTTTTCTCTGTATTTGTTGTCTTCTGTTCCATCATAATATATTTTTTTAAAATTATTTAAATCAAAATAGAGCCAAAAATAATTTTTTGATTGATAGCTTTCTATATTTGTATCATTAGTATACTTTACCCATCCAGATTTTAATGCTCCGTCATTTTCTTCTCCTGCATAATACATTGCTTTCATAAATGTTTCTTCATCTGTAATAGGAGAATGAATTATGCCATCTACATCAATATATCCAAATAGCATTTGACCATATTCATTAAATAAAAATGTTTTTCCATTTACTTTCTTTTTATGAAAGCTTTCTCCTTGATTCGCTTTCATTGCTTTACCATTTGATTGAAAATAATACCAAAATTTTTCTGGTATTACATCTTGATTAGTATGTACTAGTGATGAGTCTATTTGCACCCATTTTTCTTTTGCTAATACACCCATTTGATCAAAATAATAATAATTTCCATTGTGCTCTACTAGTGCATCTTTAACCACATTCCCATTTTCATCATATGCTTCTGTTATTTTTGTTTGGTCTAATTCTGTAGAAAAAGTAATATTTGATAAAAATATTACACATACAAAAAGAGCCAGTATGAAAGTAATATATTTATATATTTTTTGATTCAATATTTTTTTGTTCATATTGACCCCCTTTGTGTATTCAATTATTATAACTCATTTTTTTAATAACAACAATAAAAAAATTTTGTACATTATAAGTATAAAAATATATATATTTATTTTTATATTACTCTATATTTATAACTTTGTAATCTTGATCCTCTATTGCTTTTTTCAAAATATCATTTTCTACTTCGTTATTAAGTAAAACTTGAGCTTTTCCATCTTCGTGGCTTACTGTAGCACTCTCGACTTGTGGTAAATCCTCTAATGCTTTTTTTACTCTTGCTTCACAATGAGCACACATCATTCCTTCAATAGTTATTATTTTTTTCATTTTGATTTTCTCCCTTTTTTTTATTTTTTTATCTTTTTTAGAATCATGAATATTTATATAATTTAATCTTAATGCATTTGATATTACACATACGCTTGACATACTCATTGCTGCTGCACCAAACATTGGATTAAGCTTTATATTGAATAATGGTATGAATACTCCAGCTGCAAGTGGTATTCCAATAACATTATAAAAAAAAGCCCAAAACAAATTTTGATGAATATTTCGTAATGTTAGTTTACTTAATCTTATGGCTGATGGCACATCACTTAACTTATTATTTATTAAAACAACTTGAGATGAATCTATAGCTATATCAGAGCCAGCCCCAATTGCTATACCAATATTTGCTAAAGAAAGTGCTGGTGCATCATTTATCCCATCTCCGACCATTGTTACATTACCTTGCTTTTTTAATTCACTTATTACATTTTGTTTGCCATTTGGTAGTACTCCTGCAACTACTTCATCTATTCCTACTCTTTCTCCTATTACTTTTGCTGTTTGTTCATTATCTCCTGTGAGCATTATGACTCTTTTTACTAATTTTTTTAATTGCTTTATAGCATCAATGCTATCCTCTTTTATTTCATCTGCTATTGCTATTATACCACATAATTTATTCTCTTTAGCAAAAAATAGTGGAGTTTTCCCCTCCATAGATAAGTTATTTGCTTTATTTAAATATTCATCTTCAATATTTATTTTTGTACTAATATATTTTTTGTTTCCTCCATATATTTTTTCTTTTTCCATTGTGGCACTTAATCCATTCCCAGATTCTATAACAAAAGATTCAACTTCTTTTTTTATAATATTATTTTCTTTTGCTTTTTTTACTATTGCTTTTGCAAGTGGATGCTCACTTTTTACTTCTAATGAATATGCTAATGTAAGCAAGTCTTCTTCTATGAAATCTTTTGCTGGTATTATATTTGTAATTCCAGGTTCTCCTTTTGTTATTGTTCCTGTTTTGTCTAGTACTACTATTTCTGTTTTTCCTGTTTGTTCAAGTGCTATAGAGTTTTTAAATAGTATTCCATTTTTTGCACCTATTCCGTTACCTACCATAATAGCAACAGGTGTTGCTAAACCTAAAGCGCAAGGGCAACTCATTACTAATACAGAAATGCCTCTTGCAAGTGCGAATCCAAATTCCTTGCCACATATTATCCAAACTATGGTAGTAATAATTGATATTACAATTACTGTTGGTACAAAAATACTAGATACTTTGTCTGCAATTTTAGCAACTGGTGCTTTTACCATATTTGACTCACTCACCATACGAATTATTTGAGATATTGTAGTATCCTTTCCTACTCTTGTTGCTTTGCATTTTACAAATCCATATTGATTTGTTGTACCACAAGACACATTATCTCCTACTTCTTTTTCTACAGGTATGCTCTCTCCAGTGAGTGCTGCTTCATTTATTACACTTTCTCCCTCTACTACTATACCATCTACTGGTACATTCTCTCCAGGCTTCAAAATAAAAATATCATCTAATTTTACATCATCTATTGGTATAATAATTTCTTTACCTTCTTTTTCTATTATTGCTTTTTTAGGGGATAATTTCATTAAGCTCTTTATTGCATTTGTAGTTTTTCCTTTGCTTTTTGATTCAAGCATTTTACCTAATGTAATTAAGACTAAAATCATTGCTGCAGATTCAAAATATAAATCATGAAAAATGTGCATTACTCCACTTACATTCCCTATTTTTTCATAATATGTCATTAAAAATAACGAATAGCTACTGTAAATAAATGAAGCACTACTTCCTAGAGCTACTAAAGTGTCCATATTTGGAGCTTTATGTATTAAACCATTGAATCCAGAAGTAAAAAACTTTTGGTTTATAATCATTATTATGCTAGCTAAAATAAATTGTACTAAGCTAATTGCTAAAAAGTTCTCATTAAAAAAATCTGGAAGTGGCAACTGTAGCATAGTATGCCCCATCGAAAAATACATTAATGCAATTAAAAAAATAAGAGAAATAAAAAATCTTTTTTTCAAAATTGGTGTTTCTAAATCTTTTAATTCATCTTCATTTGAATTATTATTGTTGTAAGAAGTTTTATTATCATTTTTTAGTATTGCTTTATATCCTGCTTTTTCTACTGCTTTTATTATGTCTTCAATTGAACAAGTGCCATCAACTGCCATAGTATTTGTTAGTAAATTTACAGAACAAAGTGTAATATTTGGTAATTTTGATACTGCCTTTTCTATTCTACTACTGCATGATGCACAACTCATACCTATAATGTTAAATTGTATCATTATTTATTTTTACTCCTTTAAATTTTTATTAATAAAGCTACTACTTCTATATTGTCTGTCCGTGGGAACATATCTACTGGGCATACTTTTGTTAATTTATATCCCTTAGCTGTAAGCATAAATAAATCTCTAGAGAGTGATTCGCATTTACATGAAATATAAATTATTTTTTTGGCATTCATATTTGATATAATTTGCAAAGCTTTGGGGTTTACACCAGAGCGTGGTGGATCTAGTATTATTAAATCAACATCTAAATTATTATTTTTATTTATCCATAATAAAACATCATCTTTTACAAAAGTTATATTTTTAATATTGTTTGCTAATACATTTTCATTTGCCATTTTTATGGCATCATCTACTATTTCTATACCATATACCTGTTTAGCATCTTTTGATACTATTTGTGATATTGTACCAGTTCCACAATATAAATCGAGTATTATATCATTATTAATATCTGCATACTCTTTTACTTTTTTATATAATATTTTTGCACCATTAGTATTTGTTTGAAAAAAGGATGGAAATGAAATTTTGAATTTTAAACCAAAAAGTTCTTCATATATATAATCTTTACCATAAAGAATTTTAATATTATCATATAATACTTTATCTGATAATGAGTCATTGTTTGTATGACAAATACCAGCATATTTTACATCATCAATATTTAAAAGAGTATTTACATAATCTTTTAATAAAATATCATAATATTCTTTTTCACTTTCTATACTGGAAGTAGTAATTAGATTTACTAATAATTCATTATTTGTATAAGATCTTCTTATTACAAGATGCCTTAGATATCCTTTATTTGTTTTTTTATGTCTATATGATATATTTCTTTCTCTAAAAAAAATTTCACTTTCTTTTACTACTTTTCTTACATCTTCTTCTACTAATTCGCAATTAATAGCTTCACATATATTAAAAAAAGAATTCTTTTGATGAAAGCCTAAAACCAGTTTGCCATCTTTAGTTGTATCACCAAAAGAAAACTCTAATTTATTTTTATAATATAAAAATTGCTCATTTGATAAAATACTTTCAAAAATTGTGTCTTTATTTATATATTGTTTTAATATTTCTTTTACATTTTGTTCTTTTATTTGTAATTCTTCTTTATAATCTACATTTGTATAAAAACAACCACCACATTTATTCTTCTCATTACATATCATGATTCTTTTATTATTCCCTCTCTATAAGCTTTTAATAATTCTCTTAAGTCTTTAATTTTTCTTTTTATTACTATTCCATTATCTGTATCTTTTACTCTTAATCTGTCTTTACTCATTGTTTTTACTTCTTCCATATCTGGCGTGTTATCTTCATCTTTTTTATAAGGTTTATGTGTAGCAATAGTAATATGTACAGAGTCATATATCATAGTGTATCCAGCTATTCCAGTTTTTTCTTGGTAGCTTTTTGATATACCACCATCTATAACAAATAATTTGCCACCTCCCTTTACTGGCGACTCGCCACTTCCTACTTTAACAGGCACATGACCATTTACTATATGACCATTCTCATTAAGACCAAATTCCTCTAAAATTTTTATACACATTTTTTTATCATTGATATAATCGTAATATGGATTAAAAATCTCTTTATGAGTAGCTTCATCATCTATAAAATATTTTTCAAATGTAGTTATTTTATCTTTACCAAATAGAGGAGACTTTGGTCCGCACCACAAATACCACATTCTGTCTATAGCTCTTTGTCTATCTATTTTATTACTTGTATTATAATACGCTTCCAAAATTTTTTCGTTAAAATAATCTAGTAATTTTTTTCCCGAATAAAATGTTTTTTCATTGCTTGGATAATGTTTTAAAAATTCAGCGTTATTATCAAATGGTATACAGCCATGATAAAGCAAATTGCCATTAATAATTTTATACATTGAGCCATGAGTAATTAGGAATTTTATATGCTCTTGCAATTTTTTTGAGTGCATAAAACTCAATTTTAAATTGGATATTAATTCTTCTTCCTCTTTTGATAATTTTAATGGGTCATTTTTATTTATAGTTGGAAAAATATTTGTTTTTAATTTGTATTTTTTTCCATCTATATCAATTACTCCCTCATCATAATTAATTCTCTCAAGCATTATTCTATTGTCCATTCCATACTCTGGATGTTTTTTTATCAATTGCCCCTCTAGTTTAAATTGCATAATAGCAAGCATCTTTTGCATTTTGGCTGCTAATTGTGGTTCTATAAGGTCAAATTGATTTTCATCTAAAATATGAGGATAAAAAAGTGTGCAAGGGTCATCTTTATATATTGTTGATGCTATCATAGAGAGTGGTCGTAAATTGATATTGTAGCCATCTTCTAATACATCAAAAGTGTTATATCTTGAAGCCATTCGCATAACAGAGCAAATCAATGCTTCATTGCCAAGGTAGGCTCCTATC
Organism: Eubacteriales bacterium; assembly: GCA_030539055.1. GTDB lineage: Bacteria > Bacillota > Clostridia > Lachnospirales > Lachnospiraceae > UBA3633. Next base: position 61,409 of record JAUNSV010000004.1, read on the forward strand.
CATTCTGCATCATGATTACCCCATTCAAAATCTACATTGCCATAATCAATTAACTCATCCATAATATAATCTGGTCTTGGACCTCTATCAAAAATATCGCCTAGAATATGCAATGAATCAACTGATAATCTTTGTATTAAATCACATAAACAAATTATAAAATCTTTCGATACTCCAATCTCTATTATATAATTGTATATATCATCATAAAATAATTCTTTTTTATCGTTACTTATTTCACTAAAAATTAATTCTTCAATAATATACGCATACTCTTTTGGAAGAAGCTTACGAATTTTTGACTTACTATATTTTTGTGATATTTTTTTTACTAATGGTACTAAATGCTTTAATATCCTCTTTTGCTCTATAAAAGTATTTTTATCATTATAATTTCTGTCTTTTAATTTTTCTTTTGGAAAATAAATTAAATTTGCTAAAGATAAAATATCTTCTTGAGATAATTCTAATCCAAACAAATCATATATTTTTTGTTTTATAACACCCGATGCAGACCTTAATAAATGAATAAAGCTCTCATACTCTCCATGCAAGTCAGAAAAAAAGTATTCTGTACCTTTTGGCAAGTCTAAAATAGCATATAAATTAATAATCTCTGCGGATGTTTCTCTTATATTTTTGAATTGTTTTGATAATAATAATAAATAATCTAAATCTCGCATATTTTCTCCATATTTATTATTTTCTATATACAAAGTCTCTTAAGTATACTTTTCTTGCTGTATAATCGCCTGTTATTGAAAGTTCTAATCTTACTTTTTTACAATCCTCTGGCAATTCAAATTCAAATTCTTCAGATCTTTGAAAATCAAAATTTTCTATTGATGAAAAATGTACATCATCTAATATTAAATTAATAGCACAATGTGTAGTATCTGTTGATGCTTTGTATTCATGTGATATTTTGCCTTTTATTTTCCCAAATCCTGGATTTTTGAAAACAATATATGCTCCATCTCCCTTTAAGCACATTACATCAGTCCAAGTAACTTTTCCTGTAACTCTTGCCGTTACGCTTTTGTCGTAATTCTCTCCACCAACTATATTATCTGCCATTACTCTGCTTGCACTTTCTGTTTCATCATATTTTAATGTAACTCCGCCCATTACTACTGTTTGATTTTGTAATGCATTAGCTTCTGGACCACCAGCGATTAATGCATCATCCTGTCTAATGACTCCCATAGAGCTTTGTCCTTGAAAAATATTACTTGAGTTGTTTGTATTTGTATTCTCTTCATGACCATAATTATAATTTGATGGCATTTTTTCTTTTACTACTAAACCAAGTCCGTTTAATCTTTGACCATCTTTATTCACAATTAAATAATCAGGGCATATAGTATCTGTAATTATATATCCCTCTTCATCAAAATAATAATACTCTCCTGTTCCATCTTTATTGCCATCTACTAATTCCCAGCCACCTTTTGGATATGTTCCATCTCCTCTTTCAAACCACCAGCCTATTGCATTGGAATGCCAACCATAAGCATATAAATTGAAAGAAAAAATACTTATTATTAATAAAAAAATTGGTATAAAAAATAATACTTTTTTCATAGTAAAATTATATCATATTAAAAATAAAAATACTATATTAAAAATAATAAAAAATTGTGATATAATATATTAAGAATCTTAATAATTGGAGCAAAAATGGCTTACGATGGACTTTTTATAAGAGCAAGTGTTAATGAATTAAATAAAAAAATTATTAACTCAAAAATAATTAAAATAATTGAACCAAAGAGAAATACTTTGGAATTTTGTTTGAAAAACCCTAATGAAATACTTACATTAAGTATTTCTACTTTACCAAATTGCCCATTTATTTTATTGAATAACGAAAAAAATAATGCTCCATATATAGCTCCTGCATTTACTATGATTATGCGTAAATATTTATCGGGTGGAATTATTATTAAAATAGAGCAAATAGAATTTGAGAGAATAATAAAAATTCAAATTAAGAATACTACAGAAATTGGTGAACTAGAAATTTATAATTTATATGTAGAATTGATGGGCAAATATTCTAATGTAATATTGACAAATGAAGAAGATATTATAATAGATGCTATGAAAAAAAGCACTTCACTATTAGAGGATAAAAGATTTATTTTTCCAAAAGAAAAATATGATTTGAGTAATATTATAAAAAAAGAAATATATACTAAATCGCTTGAAAAAACTCTTAATTATGAAGAATTAAAAAATTTACCAAATGTATTAAATGATATAATAAAAAAAATTGACAAATTGCAAATTACACCAAATATAATTTATGATGGTAGTATTGCTAAAGATTTTTATATATTTTTACCATCAAAAGAAACATTGAATGAATATAAAAAACCTAATGTAGTAAAATTTAAAACTACTTCAGATATATTATTATCATATTATGAAGAAAAATCGTCTTTATCTTTATTCTCTATTGAAAAAAATAAAATGTATGCTTTAGTAGATTCACTAATTGAAAAAAGCATAAAAAAAATAAATATAAAAGAAAAAGATTTACAAAAATGTGAAAATTACGAAAAATATAAACTATTTGGTGAATTGATACTTACTTTTTTGTATGATAAAAATCGAATTAAAGACTCGTATTTGATATGCGATAATTATTATGACAATGGTTCTAAAATTAATGTTCCTATAGATATTAATATATCTTTAGTAAATAATGCAAATAAATATTTTAATAAATATAATAAATTAAAAAGAACTATAGAAAAATCTACTCCACTCTTAATTGAAGAAAAAAATACATTGTCTTATTTATACTCTATAAAAGATAATCTTTCTTATATATCTAATAGTAATGATTTGTTTGATATAAAAAAGGAAATAGAAGATAATTTTCATATTAAAAATACTTCAAATAAGAATAAAATAAAAAGTAAAAAAACTTCACTTCCACACATTACTCATTTTGTTTCTAGTGATAATATTGATATATATATTGGTAAAAACAATTTGCAAAATGAATACTTAACTTTTTCTTTTGCAAAAAAGAATGATACCTGGTTTCATGTAAAAAATGCATCTTCATCTCATGTGATTGTAAAATGTGATATTGATACTATTCCCAAAAATACTCTTCTTGAAGCAGCATCACTTTGTGCATTCTACTCTTCTAAACAAAATGAAAAAAAAGTCGAAGTGGATTATACATCTAAAAAAAATCTTAGTAAAGTAAAAGGTAAACAAGCTGGATTTTGCATTTATCATACCAATATGTCTATAATGGTTGAGCCTAAAATTATGGGTAATTTACATTAGTGGAGCTATTATTCTTAATAATATTCCAGCAATTTTTTCTATCTTATTTAACTTATTTATTTTTTCTGTATCCATATATATACACTCTTTAAAAGTATCATTGAAGTCTTTATATATATTTTTTATAACTTTTGAATTATAAATATATATACCACATTCATAATGCATATATAATGATCTAAAATCTAAATTTGCACTTCCTACAATTGCTCTTTTATTATCTGATAAAAAAACTTTTCCGTGCACGAATCCTTTTTCATATTCATATATTTTAATTCCATTTTCACATAAAATGCGATAATAGCTTCTGCTTAATGCAAACGCATATTTTTTATCTGGTATATGTGGTAAAATAATTCTTACTTCTACTCCCCTTTTAGATGCTGAAATAATTGTATTAATCATTGATTCATCTATTATTAAATATGGAGTCATAATATAAACATACTCATTTGATGCATTCAATATATTTTTAAATAATTCATTTGATACATTCTCTAAATCTTTTGGGTAATCTGTGTATGGCATTAAATAGGAATATTTTTTGTTATCATTCCTATCAATAATATCTTCTTCTAACGATATATCCTTTAATAAAAATTTATCATAATCAATATCTAGTACTTTTTCTTCTGTCATATTCCATATTTGTAAGAAAAATAAAGTGAAAGATCTAGCTGCCTCGCCACATATACGAACACCAGTGTCTTTCCATATGCCAAAGCGTTCTATAATATTTGCATACTCATCAGCAATATTAAAACCTCCTGTGTATGCAATATTATCATCTATAACAATTATTTTCCTATGATCTCTATTATTGTGATAGCTATCTACAAATGGTGTTAGAGGTTTAAATTTTTTACATTCTATACCAAGTTTTCTAATATCTTTATCAAAATCTAGTGGTATAGAAATAAGAGAGCTCATGCCATCATACATTAATCTTACTACAACTCCCTCTTTTATTTTCTTTTTTAATATGTCTAGTATAATATCCAAAATGATACCATTTGATATTATAAAACTCTCAATAAAAATAAATTTTTTTGCATTTTGCAAATCAACAAACAAGTCTTCAAAGTAGTCTTTTCCAAATGAATAATATTTTATATTTTCGCTTTTATATGCAAATGAATTTGCATATTTGGTCATATAATTAAAAATTCCTTGCTCGTCCTTTTCTAAATTACTCTTATAAATTGAGTCAATATCTTTTTTGAAAAATGGCATTGTATTAATAATTGATGTCTCTAAGTTTTTTGTTACTTTGCTATTATTTAATGATACATATAATAATAAAAAGAATGCTAAACCTACTATTGGTGCACTTAAAAATAAAAGAATCCAAGTTAATTTGTATGAATTTTGCAATTTGCTTGTATTAAATAAGTATATAGTTGATATAATTCTTATTATAACTCCAAAAGCACCTCTTAATGCATCATTTAATATAAAGTTTGATAAAAAAATATAAAAAGCAAATTCAACAACAATAAGAAGCATTATGATGAATGTGCGTGAAAAAATTATTCTTAATACACCATAACTTCTTTTTTTAGTATATGGTCTTTTTTTTAATTCATTAATTGTTATTCTTTCTTTCATTTTATACCTTGTTTTTTTTTATGTATTATTATATAATAAATTCCATTATTTTGCAATTTATATGCTTTTTTTAAGGAGATTTTTTTGGAATCAATAGTAAGTTTTTTTACAAACAATTTATCGAATTTTGCTACAAATGAAATTATAATTTTTATTGTTTCTCTTTTTCCTATATTGGAGCTTAGAGGAGGACTACTTGCTGCATCACCATCATTTTTAAATGTTGATTTTCAAAAAGCAATTATTATTTGTATATTTGGCAATTTGCTTCCTATACCTTTTATATTGCTTTTTATAAGAAAAATATTGTGCCTTATGGAAGCTTGGAACTATACAAAGCCTATTGTAATTTTTTTAAAAAAGAAAGTTGATAATAAAAAAGATATAATAGAAAAGTATGGTTTTTGGGGCTTAATATTATTTGTATCTATTCCACTCCCTGGAACTGGTGCTTGGACTGGTGCTCTTATAGCTTCACTTTTACATATGGAGATCAAAAGAACTTTTATAGCTATTGTTATAGGTGTGTTAATAGCAAGTGCAATTGTATCTTTAATATCATATGGTTTGTTACCAAAAATAATATAAATAAAAAAGCCTTTGATTTTTCAAAGGCTTTTTTTATATTAATAATTTACATTTCTTTTTTCAAAATAGCTCATTGGGTGTTCACAGCAAGGGCACATCATTGGTGCTTTTGGTCCTATATGAATGTATCCACAATTTCTGCAAATCCAAATTGTATCTTTCTCTCCTTGGAATACTATTTCATCATTTGTATTTTGTAATAATTTTAAATATCTCTCTTCGTGATGCTTTTCAATATCGCCTACCATTCTGAATTTTGCTGCAAGCTCTTTGAATCCTTCCTCATCTGCTTCCTTAGCCATTCTTTTATACATATCTGTCCATTCATAATTTTCACCAGAAGCTGCTTCTTTTAAATTGGCTTTTGTATCTCCTATACCACCTAATTCTTTGAACCACATTTTAGCATGCTCTTTTTCATTGCCTGCTGTTTCTTCAAAAAAACTTGCAATTTGCTCATAACCTTCTTTTTTTGCTACAGATGCAAAATAAGTATATTTATTTCTTGCTTGAGATTCTCCAGCAAAAGCATCTTGTAAATTTTTTTCTGTTTTTGTTCCTTGGTACTTTGACATTTTTTTGTTCTCCTTTTGTTTTAAAAATTTTTTTGTAAGACTTTTATATTGATATAAAAGTAATACATATAAATTTAATTATTTAAGCAATTATTACAAATACCATATACGATTAAATCGTGTGAATGAACTTTGGACTTGAAATTTTCTTCTATCAATTTGTCCATTGATGCAAATTGTGCATTAATATTCAAATCAATTATCTTGCCACATTGTTTGCATACAAAATGATGATGCTCTTTTCCTATTGGTTCAAAATGATCTGCACCATCTACAAATGATAATTTTTTTACAAATCCATTTTCAACTAGTAAATTTAAATTTCTGTATACTGTGGCTAGAGAAATATTAGAGTCCTCTTTTTTGACTTTTTCATACACTTGATCTACTGTTGGATGGTCGAAAGAGTTTTTTATAACATTTGTTACTATTTCTCTTTGTCTTGAATATTTCATGTAATTTACTCCTCACAAATATTTGATAATGATTACTATTATCATATTATCAAATTTCTTCAATTTTGTCAAGCTTTTTTAATAACCTCTTGCTTGTTTTGCTCTTGTAGCATAAGTGGAAGCTGGATATTCGCCTATTATTTTATCAAAAAGTGCATTTCCCTCTTCTGTTCTGCCATTTCTTTGATATAATCTGCCCAAAAGGAACATATATTCTGGTTCTGCTGGGTTGATTTGAATAGCTAATAAATAGCATTGCTCTGCTTTGTCAACTTTTCCACCATTCCAATTTTGAGTGCCAAGCTCACATATTTTTGGTGCACCAAGACCCTCTATGTATGATTTGCATCTATTTAATAATTCTATTAATGTATCATCAACAACTGCTTCCTTATCTAAATTAACATACAGCTCAGCTGCATCAGATATTCTCCCTGCATCATAATAATTTATAATATTATTTAATGTTGTATATTGAGTTGTAAAATTTGCATCCTTTTCTTCAAAAGCTTTTAATTTTTGTGAAGCATCTTTTAATGATTCATTTATAGATGTATTTTCTTTAGTAAGCTCCAGTATTGTTTTATTTTGTTCATCAACTTTTTCTGCAAATTTTATTGCTTCTTTTTTTACACTAGTGTAATCGCTCCCTTTTGAACTAGGATTTATAACACTGGTTATAAATATTATTCCAATAATAAAACCACCTATAACAGACATAATAATTTGATTTGTAGAAAGTTTTACTACTTCCTTTGGCAAAATAACATCATCTGTTTTCATTTGTCTTAAAGAAAAAACTTTTTCATTGATTGAATTTTCTAATTCTTTTTTTCCTGTTTTGCTTTTTACTATATCAAACAAATATAAAGCTCTATCATTATATTTATCTATTCTCAATAATTTTACCAAAGTATTGCCAGCTTTTTGATATAATTCATTTTTTACTTGCAACAAAGCTAACAATAAATAAGCTTTTACATAATTTTTATTGACACTTACTACTTTATATAAATGTTGCATTGCTAAGTCTTCTCTGCCAATTTGTGCTTCTTGCAAAGCTTGGTTAAATTTTGTTAAAGAGTCATGCAATTCATTTAATTTTTCTTTTTCTTTTTCAGATTCTTTTAAATACTTAAATGCTGGATTTTTATTTTCATCACTTAAGAAACCCGTAGAAATAATCCATTGAACATAAGCATCGCCTATCTCTCCTATTTCATAAAAAATTAGGCCTAAAAGATTTCTTGCATTAATATGATATTTATTATACCGAAGTGCTTTTTTTAAATACTTCGTAGCATTAGTAAAATCATTAATGTTTGCTCTCTCTAAGCCAAAATTATAATATGTATTAGCTATTTGAATGAAATTATTTTTATTCTCTTTCATTTTTTATATATTCTCTTTAACAATCTCTTTCATAAGCATAATATTTATATCTTTCATATCTGTTAGATCCATATCTTCTATTTCTTTTTGTATATTTGCTATTTCAATAGAGGGTTTAAATTTTTTTATTTCTTTATTAAAATCTATCATTTTTAATCCTCCTTTTAATCCATAATAACATAAGTCTTGCCTGTTTTTGAATCTGTATATACTGTGCCAGATTTTTCATAACTGTTCTGTGCATCTTTTGCATTTGTATCTGAATCTTTTAACATATCAAATTCAATCTCTTGCATTTCACTTTGAGATACTTCTGTCATTGTACTTGAACCTTTTGATGATTGAATATCTATTTTCCAATTTACAACTAAGGCTAGCATTATACCTACAGCGAGTACTAGCATAGCATCGGACAAATTTGATAATCCATCCATAGGATTAATATCATCTATAGATATTTCATTCACTCTTCTACTTCCTAATTTATTATTTAACATAATTTGTTCCTCTTTTAGCATTCTCACTCTCTACTAATGCTTCCATTAAAACATTCATTATAGACATATCATGTGTGTACCATCTTCTTCTAATTGCAGAAATAACTATTGCTACAACAGCACAAGATAAACCTAAAATTGTAGTATCAAAAGCTGTTAATAAAGACTGTGATAAAATTTCTGTATTACCTTGACCAAGCGCTATGATTCCTGGACCAAGTGGTATTAAGGTACCTAGTAATCCAAAAGATGGACCTAGTTTTGCTAATAAGTCTGATTTTTTTATTTTTGTATCTAGTTTCAATTTATATTTTTCTAGGAGTGCTATTGCCAAAGTTTCTCTCATTTGATTAGATAATTCTTTATTATCTGATATTTCTAGTAATGTATCCTTTTGCAATTTTAAAAGTTTTGCTTTATATATTAATACTTCTGGTGGCAATTCTTCTTTTCTTATATCATTTACTAATTTAGATAATTTAATATTTAAATATTTTCTTTGTAATACTTCTGCTATTAGATCCCCTATCATTATTATTGTAAATATTACGAATAATAATAATATAAAAATTACAGGTTGTTCAAACGACTTAGCAATTTGTCGCATAATATCATTCATTTGCATGTATGTTTTTCCTTTTTAATTATATATTTTTTTCTTTTTTCATATGAATCTGTGAAGCAAAAGCTATCATTCTTATTATAAATGAAATTAACAAAATACCAATACTTCCTAAAACAAGCATATTGACACTAGAACTTGAGTAGCTTGTATTATCTATACCAAAGCCACCTTTGGTATCTATTTCAAATATTTTCTTTCCACCATTTGAACCGCCTTTATTCACATAATCCAAAATAGCAGTCGGAGTGTTCTCTTCATCATCATCTTGATTATCATTTTCATTTGTTTCTTCATTTTGATTAACAGTTTCTTCTATATTTTCTTCTGTTTCATTTTGTAATCCTGTATTTAACTCTGTAGCATTATTTGTCCCTTGATTAGAAGTGATTTGATTTGTATTTCCACTTCCCAATGCTCCTGCTCCTCCTCCAGTGCTTGCACTTTGTCCATTAGTAGCATCTGAAGAATCATCTGTTGTTGTAGACCCTCCACCACTTCCACTTCCACCACCACCAGTAGCTCTGTACCTTGGAGATGTGCCATCGGAGCCATCCTTTTCTACAACTGTTCCACCAAAAGTATGAACCTTAGTTTTTTTAGCTTCGCTCTCTTTTGGTTGCACAATAACATTTGCTGCATCTGTCGGAGGATTTACTTCTACATCACTCGCAAAAACATTAAATGAAAAAAATGAATATAATATTATGCAAAAAATTGTTTTTTTTAATATTTTCATATTGTCCTTTCTAATTTATTATATTAGTAACTGGCTTAATTTCTATATTATTATAATTCGATAATAATTTTTTATCTATTTTTTCTAAATTTGCTTTTGGTATAAAAATTTTTTTGTATCCCAATTTCATTGCTTCATTGATTCTTATATTAATTGAATCAATTGCTCTTACTTCACCAGATAATCCCACCTCTCCACAATATATGCTCTCTGTGTCAGTTGCTTGATTTTTGTATGAAGAAAGTATGGAAACTATGATAGGTAGGTCTAAAGATGGCTCATTTACACGCATTCCACCTGTAATATTAACAAAAATATCATATTCATACAATGGGAGTCCTAATCTTTTTTCTATAATAGCTATAAGTAAATTTAGTCGATTGTAATCTGAACCATTGACATTTCTTCTTGGATTACCAAATGAAGTTTTTGTAACAAGGGCTTGGATTTCTAAAAGTATTGGTCTATTGCCATCTAAAATACAAGTGATAGTGCAACCAGATGCATTTGATGGCTTCCCTTGAAGAAAAATCTCCGATGGATTAGATACACTCTCTAATCCCTTTTCTCCCATTTCAAAAACAGCTAGAGCATTTGATGAGCCAAATCTATTTTTTTTGCATCTTATTAATCTTAAATTTTTTATATTATCATCTTCAAAATATAATACAGTATCAACCATATGTTCAAGGATTTTTGGCCCCGCCACTAAACCCTCTTTTGTTATATGTCCTACCAAAAATGTAGCTACTTCAAGTTCTTTACTTAATTTGAAAAAGAATTGCGATGTTTCTCTAACTTCTTTTATGGATCCAGGAAGTGAGTCATCATGCCCCATAGACATTGTTTGAATTGAATCAATAATTAGAAGATCATACTTCTCATTTTTTAATAAAACATTTTTTATTATTTGGATATTATTTGTAGCAATAAACTCTATATTATCACTAAATTTACCAATCCTATCTGCTCTTAATTTAATTTGTTTTAATGATTCTTCGCCAGATACATATAATATTTTTTTTCCGTTCTTTCCCATATTAGAGCAAAGTTGCAAAAGAAGTGTAGATTTCCCTATCCCAGGTGAACCACCTAGTAAAATTAGCGATCCTTTTATTATACCACCACCAAGGACTTCATCAAATTCTTTGAAGCCTGTAGTCATTTTATCTTCTTTGTTTGTTTGAATTTGTGCTAATGCTTTTGGCGTGTACTCTTCGTTAGTTGAAAAATTAATTCCTAAGTCAGAATCTATAGACATATCTCCTACTACAAAAGTATCCCACTGTTTGCAAGATGGGCATTGCCCTAACCATTTTGAACTCTCGTATCCACACTCTTTACAAAAGAACGATGTTTTGTTATTTTTTGCCAATCGCCAATTCCCCTTTTTCGCCAACTACTACTGTTACTTTTGAACCAGGTACAATATCTCCTCTTAATGAAGCTTCTGCTAGTAAGTCCTCCAACATATTTTGTAAGCATCTTTTTAATGCTCTTGCTCCATAAATTGAATCATATCCTCTTTTTAAAATAAGTGCTTTTGCTTCTTTATTTAATTTTAAATCTATATTCATACTCTCTTTTGTTCTTTTGCTTATTTCTTTTAATAATAACTCTAATATACCAGATACATCTTCTTCACTTAATTTATGGAATACTACAATATCATCTATTCTATTCAAAAACTCTGGCTTGAACATTTTTTTTAATTCTTCAAGTACTTTTGCTTTCATATCTTGAAATGAGGCATTGGCATCTTTTTGCGTGGTAAAACCAAGTGTTTTTGGCTCAATAATATTTTTTGCTCCCACATTTGATGTCATTATTATAATAGAATTTTTGAATGATACCTGTCTTCCTTGTGCATCTGTAATATGACCCTCATCTAAAACTTGAAGCAAAATATTAAAAATATCTGGATGAGCTTTTTCTATTTCATCAAAAAGAATAACAGAATATGGATTTCTCCTTACTTTTTCTGAAAATTGTCCACCCTCTTCAAATCCTACATACCCAGGAGGAGAACCTATAAGTTTAGATACATCAAACTTTTCCATAAATTCAGACATATCTACTCTAATCAAATTCTCTTCTTTTCCAAACATTACCTCGGATAGTGCTTTACATAATTCTGTTTTACCAACACCTGTAGGTCCTAGGAATAAAAACGAACCTATAGGTCTTTTTGGATCTTTTATACCTACTCTATTTCTTCTTATTGCTTTAGATACACTTGTTACTGCTTCATCTTGCCCTATAACTCTCTTATGCAATATTTCTTCTAAATTTTTTATTCGTTCACTCTCTTCTTCTTCAAGCTTTCTTACTGGTATTTTGGTCCAAGATGATACTATATCTGCAATGTCCTCTCCAGTAACTACTGCACCATTTTTTTCTCTGTTCTTATCTACTTTTTTCTTTCCCTCTTCTAATTTGTATTTTCTTATAGCAATTTTTTTCTTTAAGTCAATTGCTTTATCATAATTTTCTTTTATGATTAAGTCTTCTCTCTCATCTTCTAGTTTTTTTATTTCATCCTCTAATACTTTTATACTCTCTGGTATTTTGTAAGACTTAATTTTAATTTTTGATGCAGCTTCATCTATCAAATCTATTGCTTTATCTGGCAAGTGTCTATCTGGAATATATCTTATGCTTAGTTTTACAGCACTCTCGATTGCATCATCAGAAATAGCAACATTATGAAATTTTTCATATTTGTGTCTTATGCCATCTAACATTTTTATACATTCATTTTCATCTGGCTCTTTTACATCTACAGATTGAAATCTCCGCTCTAGGGCTGGGTCTTTTTCTATTTGTTTTCTATACTCATCTGTTGTAGTCGCACCTATAACTTGTATTTCTCCTCTTGCTAAAGCTGGCTTCATAATATTTGCTGCATCTAGTGAACCCGATGCATTGCCTGCACCTATTATAGTATGAATTTCATCTATAAATAAAATAGTGTCGCCCTCATCTTGCACTTCTTGAATAACTCTTTTTATTCTCTCCTCAAATTCTCCACGGTACTTGCTACCAGCTACCATTGCACCTATGTCAAGTATTACCAATCTTTTATTTTTTATAGTATCTGGTACTTCATCTTCTACTATCATTTGAGCTAAGCCCTCTACTACAGCTGTCTTACCAACACCAGGCTCTCCAATTAAACAAGGATTATTTTTAGTTCTCCTCGACAAAATTTGTATTACCCTTTGCATTTCTACTTCTCTTCCTACAACAGGATCAAGCTTTCCCTCTTTTGCAAGCATTGTAAGATCTCTTGAAAAAGAATCTAGAGTAGCTGTTTTAGATACAAAAGGTGTATTGTTAAAATAAGGATCTGTAGTTTGTTCTATATTAGATACTGTTCCTATAATATCTAAGTGCATTTTTCTAATATCGCCACCTAAAGTATTTATTAATCTTGTAGCAAGAGAATCTTGGTCTTTTAATATTGAAAGCAAAATATGCTCTGTACCTATAGAGTTTACATGTAATTTTTGTGCTTCCTTCTCTGCATTTTCCAAAATTCTTTTTGCTGATGGAGAATAACCAGAATTATCTTTTATCATAATATCACTGTCAGAGTTTATGAATTTTGAAATCATCTCTCTAACAGAATTTTCTTTTATACCATTATTAATCAAAACTTTACTTGCAAGAGAACCTTTCACATGAATAAGTGCTAAGAGAATATGCTCTGAGCCTACATAACCATGTGATAATTCTTCTGCAAATTTTATTGCATTATCTAAAACATTTTGTGCGTATTTACTATATTCCATATTATTCTAAGTCTTCGACCTCAGGTTCTAAATCCGTATCTTTATCATTTTGATAATCATAAGAATCTGCGTCTCTATTTGACTCTCTCCTTTTAATAAAACTATAGTCATCATCATTGTCGTTATCATTATCTTCATAATCTCTATCAAAAGGTTCATCTTCATAATCGAATTTATTGCTTTTACCTTTTTTTGGCATATCATCAAATTCATCATCATAATTTTCATGGTCATCATAAATTGATTTATTTTTATTATGAGATTTGTTTGTTATAATAAGAGATATTAATAATATAATAACTAAAAGTCCTAAAACTGCTATGACTATAAGCATAATTTTATATTTTTGAGTGATTGTGTTGTTTTCATTTTTCAAGTCATTGTTTTCATTTGTAAGATTATTTACTTCCATAGTCATTGGTGATTCAAAATATCTTTGCAATGTTTCATTCTTGTTGTCATAACAATAATAACCTATATCACCATTTTGAGCACGACCATATACTATATAATACTCAATATCACTATCTGTTGTGCTACCAGATAATAACCAAGCATCTGTTTGAACTCCATTTGATACCAATGCACTTTTTACATATCCTTTTGGAATTTGAGCATCCTCTGGGAATTGCATTACAGTAATATACATTGCTTTTGATGCGAGTCTTGTTCCATCTATATTTGATACAGTTTGTGGGCTAACTCCTGTTTCAAGTTTTTTTACATTGATTGTGTATGTTCTTTTTGTAATATTATCTGCTGCAGTAATTGTTATTTCTACTTTATTATCTCCAGTAGATAGTGATTTGTTGCCTGTAAGAGCTACTACGGAATCTGCATCCTCTGTTATGGCAGTTATTGGCAATTCTTCTACATTTGATTGAACTTCTACAGAGTATTCTAAATTATCAGATGAAAACTCTGGTGTTAATATACCAGAAGAAACTTCTAATGATTTTAATTTTGAATTATTTGAAGAAGTGTTGCTTGGTTTTACATTAAGAGTTGATGTGCCTAATTTAGTTATTTCTACCAATTGATCATTCACATCATATACTTCTTGACTTTGAATAGATAAAGTATGTTTGCCAGCAACTAAAGTATTGAATTTTAATTCATACTCCAATATGCTTGATGATACGCCTTGACCTTTTCCCTGAACTCTTATCATACCAGCAGCACCTTGTGCATCCTTTGCTGGCACAAATTCCAAAGCATTTTGATCATATACAACTGTAATATCTGCTCTTGATAAACGAACCCCTGTTGCTTTTACTTTTAACATTACATTTATTGTCTTACCTCTTGTAATAGTTAAATCCGAAAACTCAATTTTTGCTGAACCAGCAGCAAAAGAATTGAATGCAAAAACAATAGATAAAGAGAGTGTTGCACAAATACTCAACAATATTTTCTTTATTTTCTTACTCATATCTCCTCCTTATTCACCAGGCCCTTTATTCGTGGAAACAGATGAATTGTTAATAATATTATTTATTATATTTTGATTTGTTGGAGGCCCTTCAATAATTGTAGAGCTTCCAATATCTGTAGGTACTATGATATCATTTGTTATTATAGGAACTTGTGGTACAGAAATTATGTTTGAATTATTATTTGTAGTATTTATTCCTACATCTACCTCACTCATATTTCCTATATAACCTTGCCTTGTAATATTTATTGTGTAATAGCGTTGATCTTTATTTTCTGCTACAACTAGTATATGAACTTTATTTAATGTAGCTTGCAAACTTATTGTGCCTATACCTGCAATTGCTGCTTTTTTGTCTAAAAGTGTGGCATTTACTACTACGCTTGATACATTGGTTGGCACAATCAATGAGTATTCTTGTGTATCCATATTGAATGTTGGAGTAAGTATATATCCACTAACACCAAGAGATTTTAATTTATTATTTGGAGAACCATCTTTTGTAGGATATTCAACTATTGTACTTGGCATATTATTATAAATTGGAATTTTGAACTCATGCGAAAATGATTTAACTGTATCATCATATGCTTGTGATAATATTGCTCCCTCGCTAGCTCCACCAGACACATTTGTCATATATTGATGTTTGAACATATTGTCGCCTTGCACATTCCATTTTTTTAAATAAAATGTATCTTGACCTTTTGATACATATCCTGTGGAATAATAATCTGCTGCACCATAAATTGCTTTTTCTTTTGTATTCCAAGGTCTACCAAAAGTACCCTCTGTTGCAGCATACAATAAACCATTTTCAATTGCACTATATCCACTTCCTGCAAATGCACCTATATTTATATAATTATAATTACCTGGAAATTTTTTATTTGTTCCTGTAATAGATTCTGATTTTCCTTCTTTTCCTTGCTCTTGAAATATCATTGATACAAAAGCATAAGGATTTATATTTGCTTGTATGCAAGCATTTAATATCACATCTACATAATGATATTGACCTTGAGGCAAATATGTAAAAGTGTTGCCATCACTAGATAAAACATTTTGAGATATTACTCCAGGTGATATAATTTGATTTGGAGAATTAGTAATATTTGCACCTGGTCCAATTACTACACTACTATAACCTGTGATTTCGTTGTCTCTCTCTCCATAGGGGCTTAACCCAGTTGGTGCACCACCTATTATTATAGAGCCAACTTGATTTTGGTCTATAATAGGTGTAGGAGAAATATTTGTTATATTGTTTATTATATTATTTGAATTGTTATCTGCTATATTATATGACAATCCCTCTGCATTTATATATGAATCAAGAAATGTCCCCTTAACCATTTGTAGTAAACCAGCTCTAGTTTGAATAAGTGAATTGTATGTTTGCTTTTCGAATTGAAAAATATGAACTTCATTTAAAAAATTTCTTGGGTCCAAATAATATTCTGTTATTTCTTTTGATGCTGCAACCCATGAAGCACCATCAAAGCTTGGCCAGGTTGATGTATTCCAATCATATTTTCCTAAGTCTGTAGACTTGTGCGATGATATTGCATTTGATCTTACAAGTGTTCTTGTGCCAGATAATTCTTCATTTACTACTTGTGAAAAATCCATATTTATTTTTTGTGCTTTAAAAACCCAATTAGGAAAACTTTGATGAAGCTCCCTTAAAAATATCTTATAATCCTCTGGAAAGCCCTCATTTGATAATTCATTTTCAAAAGTTTGGTCTAATACATAAGCTTGCATTACTCTAACAAAATCTTCTCTTATGTAAGCATTTTTATTTGATAAAAGAAAGCTGTACCACTTATGTCCACTAGTATCATTTTGCGAACCTGTGATTGATATTCTATTACCTGCTGTTAATTTTCCTATTATAGAATATGATGTACCTGGACCAGAGCGAATATTTACATCTGTTGCATTCACTATTGCATAATTTTGTGCATACACTTTATTGGGGCTTGATAGTACGCTAAAAAATGTACACAAAATAAATATGTACATACCATATATTATAAACTTTTTTTTGGAACTTTTTGTCATTTAAAAAGGGTTAGATAATTCCTAACCCCTAATTATACTATAATTTATGTTTTGTGTAAAGTGATTAAACTGTGTTTGCCCTTGGAAAAGTTACTTTGGAATTAATACATTCCTCCGCCCATTCCACCCATTCCACCTGCTGGAAGTGCTGGTTCTTTTTCTTTTATTGTAGCAACTACTCCCTCTGTTGTAAGTAGAGAAGAAGCAATTGATGCAGCATTTTGAATTGCAGATCTTGTAACTTTTGCAGGATCTATAATGCCAGATTTTATCATATCTGTATATGTTTCTTTGTAAGCATCAAATCCTTGGTTTCCTTTATCATTTTTTACTTTTTCTACTACTATAGATCCATCTAAGCCAGCATTTTGAGCTATAGTGAATAATGGAGCTTCTAGTGCTTTTAATATTATTTGTGCTCCAGTTTTTTCATCACCTGATAAACTCTCTACTAACTTTTTAACTTCTGGAATAGCACGAATGTATGCTGTTCCACCACCACTTATTACACCCTCTTCTACAGCTGCTCTAGTAGCATTGAGTGCATCTTCCATACGCAATTTTGCTTCTTTCATTTCTGTTTCTGTAGTAGCTCCTACTTTTATAACAGCTACACCACCAGATAATTTTGCTAATCTCTCTTGGAATTTTTCTTTATCAAAGTCTGAGGTAGTTTGTGCTATTTGAGCTCTGATTTGACCAATTCTGTCTTTGATTTGTTGCTTATCTCCAAGTCCATCAACTATTACTGTATCCTCTTTTGTGATTTTTACAGATTTAGCTTTTCCACACATAGACATTTTAGCATCTTTTAATTCTCTACCTAATTCTTCTGAACATACTTCTCCACCTGTGAGTATTGCTATATCTTGAAGCATTTCTTTTCTTCTATCACCATAACCTGGAGCTTTAACAGCACATACATTAAATGTTCCTCTCAATTTATTTACTATAAGAGTTGTAAGAGCCTCGCCCTCTATATCTTCTGCAATAATTAAAAGTTTTTGACCTGCTTTTACTACTTCTTCTAACAATGGCAAAATATCTTGAATGTTAGATATTTTTTTATCTGTCAAAAAGATAAGTGGATCTTCTAAAATACATTCCATTTTCTCTGTATCTGTGCACATATAAGGAGATAAAAATCCTCTGTCAAATTGCATTCCCTCTACTAAGTCAAGCTCTGTTTTCATTGTTTTTGATTCTTCTATAGTAATAACACCATCTTTAGAAACTTTTTCCATTGCTTCTGCAATCATTTCTCCTACTTGATCATCTGAGGCACTTATAGCTGCTATTCTAGCTATTTGCTCTCTACCTTTTACTGGTTCTGATTGCTCTTTTATAGACTCAACTGTTTTATCGACAGCTTGTTTAATTCCCTTTCTTAAAATTATTGGGTTAGCTCCAGCTGCAAGATTTCTTATACCCTCGTGGATAATTGCTCCTGCAAGTACTGTTGCTGTAGTAGTGCCATCTCCTGCTACATCATTTGTTTTTTGTGCAACTTCTTTTACAAGTTGAGCACCCATATTTTCAAAAGAATCTTCCAATTCTATTTCTTTTGCTATTGTAACACCATCATTTATTATTTGTGGAGAACCATAGCTCTTGTCAAGAACTACATTTCTTCCTTTTGGTCCTAATGTAACTCCTACTGCTTGTACTACTTTATTTACGCCTGCTTCAAGTGCAGCTCTAGCTTCTACACCAAATTTCAATTCCTTTGCCATTTTATTTTTCCTCCTAAATTTGCTTATTTATTTTTATTCAACAATACATAAAATATCACTTTGTTTTACTATAACATATTTCTTTTTATCAAATTCTATATCTGAACCTGAATATTTAGAATAAATAACATGTTGACCTACTTTTACTTGCATTGTAATATCTTTTCCATCTACTACTCCGCCAGGTCCTACAGCTACTATAACTCCTTGCATAGGTTTCTCTTTTTCTCCACCTGGTAATATAATTCCAGATGATGTTTTCTCTTCCTCTTTTAATTGTTCCAAAACAACTTTATCAAAAAGTGGTTTTAAATTCATATGATATTTCCTCCTTTATTTTGTATAAAAAATTATTTAATATTTTATTTAAAAAAATATTTCGAAACGGATTATAACATAAAATATTAGCACTGTCAATACTTGAGTGCTAATATTTTATGATTTTTTTGTGTCTTTTAATTTGTATTCATTTTAATACATAATAATACTGCTCCACCCAAGGCACGAGCTTTATCTGATATAGTAAAACAATTATTTCTTTCAGTAATTCTTGGGTCTATATCAGCTATTTTATAATTTTCCCTTGGAATATTAAAATTATTATGTATTAGGCCTCTTAGTACTCCATCTATAGTAGCTAAAACTGGTGTTTTTGTTTTATCCTCTTCATTCTCAATAATAGCTATAGTATCACCCTTTTTAACTACATCCCCAATTTGTAAAATATTATGTATTATTCCTTTAGTGCTTGAGTGAATTACTCTATCTAAATCATGTGATTCTATAAGCCCTGGCATACCTGTATTCTCTATAGCACTACCTTTTTCATAAATTCTACCTAGTGTATGACCTCTCATAGTTTCTATAACAAAATGACAATCTTTCCCTGCTATGAAACCAGGACCTAGAGATATAACTAAATTTGCAAAGTCTTTTCTTGTACCCATATTTTTTTTTGCTAATATAGCATCTACTACAATCTGAGGGTTTATCTCTTTAATACTATTTGCATTTTCATCAATTAGCATTGCTACTTTTCCACTTTGTGATATTTCAATTGCTTCTTTTACATTTGATGCAATTATACTTTCTACACCCTCTATATTAGCTTTGCCATTGTATACACACTCAGAAAAAGATACTGCTCTCCTAATAGCTGATGGATTTTTGGTTTCAAGAGCTATCACATTATATTTTGCTTTGTGCAAAGTCCAAATTACACCACTTGCTAAATCACCAGCGCCCCTTACTACAATTATATTTTGTTTATCCAATTTTGTCCTCCAAAAAATTATTTTATTTCAACGCATTTATTGTAGAAATTACATCGCCATCTCTTCCAAATACTTTTGCTACTACTCTTCCACTAGATTTGTAAGGTTTTGGAGTACCACAAATTTCTTCAGCTTTTTTCTTCAAGTCTTGAATGTCTACAATATTAATATTACTATCTAATAATTTTTCTTTTAACTCTTTATTTTTTTTGTTTATTGCAACTCCATATTGAGTTATTAATACATCTATATCCTCGCCTTTTGTAGAAATACAAGCTACTTCATCTGATACAATTGGTAATCTTGCTCTTACTAGAGGTGCTATTATCATCGACATTTTTGCACCCTTAGCTGTATCTGAATGCCCACCCGAGCCACCTATTATACAACCATTTGAATCTGTATGAACATTAACATTAAAATTTGTATCTATTTCTGTAGCTCCAAGAATAACTACATCTAGAGAATCTACTATAGCTGATTTTGAATAAGGTCCAGCATAATGCATAGCTGATACTTCCTTGTGGCGTGGATCTAGTCTTATAGATTCAACAGCACCTAAGTCGAAGCATTGAACATCAAATAGAGTTTTAAATAAACCACATTTTAGCATATCTACCATATAAGATGTAATACCACCTAGACCAAATGAGCCTTGTATTTTTTCTTTTAACATAATTTCTTTTAAGTATTTTGCTGCTGCAAGTGATGCACCACCTGCTCCAGTTTGAAAAGAAAAACCATCCTTTAATAAACCTGAACCTTTAATAACATTTGCTGCAGTTTTTGCCATAATCAAACCAACTGGGTCTCTAGTGATTTGAGTTGTACCAGACACAATACCACTTGGGTCTCCTATAGAGTCAACTTTTACTACATAATCTATATAAATTTCTGGTATGCTATAATCTGTTAAAGGGTAGGGTACTAAATTATCTGTAACTACAATTACTTTTTTTGCATAAGTTGCATCAGCAAAAGCGTATCCCAGGGATCCACAAGCAGAGATGCCATATTTCCCAGAAATATTTCCCATATTGTCTGATGTAGGGGAAGCAATAATTGCAATATCTACTGGTATAATTCCTTTTTGCATATCGGAAGCTCTGCCACCATGCGTTCTAAATTCTACTGGACATTCTAATATACCATCTACTATTTTTCTTCCTAGTTGTTTAGACATATAATTGCATTGCAATTTTGTAATTATTTTTTTATTAATACAATTTGATATAGTTTCTGCTTGAATATCAAATATGGATGATGCATTTACAGTTAAATTGTTTACCCCCATTTTTTCTATAATATCCATTGTCATATTTAAAACATAGTCGCCATTTCTTAAATGATGATGAAAAGAAATAGTTTGACCATTTTTTATGCCAGCTAGTTTTAGAGCTTCTTCCAAAGATTTTACAATTTTATTCATTATAAACCCTCCGAATCATTAATTATATTTTTATTCAGCCCTATACTTTCTGCCATAGATATTACTTTTTTTGCTCTACTAACTACTGGTGCATCTATCATTTTACCATTAAGTGCTACTACGCCTTGACCTTTCTTTTTAGCTTCTTCTATAATATTTAATACATCATAAGCGTATTTTATTTCTTCTATAGTTGGAGAGAATACTTCATTAATGAATGGAATGTGTCGTGGAGCTATAGAAGACTTGCCACTAAAACCAAGAGACGCAGCATATTTTGCATCTTGAATTATTCCCTCATCATCATTTACATCTGTAAATGGTGTGTCATATACAAACACACTAGCTGCCTTAGCTGCAAGCACTATTCTCTTTCTTGCATAATCAATCTCATTACCCTCTTTTGTTCTTTTGCACTCAAGGTCAGATGTTAAATCTTCTCCACCAAGGAATAAAGCTTTTACTCTTTTAGAGGCAGTAGCAATTTCATAAGCATTCTCTATACCTTTAGCTGTTTCCAAAAGACAAATTAAATTTGTAGAACCTACTTCTATATTTGTTTCTTTTTCTATTTCACTAATTTGTGCATCTATATCATTAACCATCTCTTTTGATGATACTTTTGGAGGCATAATCATAAATGGTTTTAGTGGAATAATTTCTCTTAAATCTTTTTTAAAAAATTCTGTTTCTATAGCATTTACTCTAACTATTATTTCGCTTGATATAGGTCTATAATCTTTTATCATATTTCTAACAAGTATTCTTGCTGCATCTTTTTCACTAATAGAAACAGAGTCTTCCAAATCAAAAATAATAGCATCTGCTAATAGTTCATCTCCATGAATTAAGATATTTGGCTTATTGCCAGGAAGAAAAAGCATACTTCTAATTATCTTCATTATTTTTTCTCCTTTGCTCTTTCTATAGCACACTCTATTCGTGATTTTATAACCAAATCTAGAGCTCCTCTATCAAAAAGAGAAATTTTAACATTTGATACATCTAATTCTTTTAATGTATTCTCTATAGTTTTTTTTAATTCATCTCCAAATTGATTTAATACTATTGATTCTATTTGTATTTCAATTTTTCCACTACCAGGGGACACAGAAACCATACAATCACTCGATTCCATAGTTCCAGACACTGCACTTGATAATATTTCCATTTTACCTCCATATTAATGAAAAAACTCCTTAATGAAGAATACCTAAGTAAGTATCACAATAAGGAGTTTACAAAATTAATTTAAAATTATTTTCTACTTTTTCTTATAGCAAGTATTCTTTGCATTTCATTATACACTATCATATATCCCTCATCAACACCCATACCAGGTTTCGCTAATATTTGTGTTGGTTGTGTAGCCATAGCACATTCAGTGCATACTTCTGCAGATCTATTTGTTTCATTGCAAGTACCACCTTGATAAGCACCCATACCATGCTTTTTGCAATACAACACTGCTTCTATTGTATTATTTATACCACCAAGGTCTGGAGTTTTAATTTGTACCATATGACCTGCTTTGTTATCTGTGAAAAATATTATATCTTCTAAAGTATTGCACCACTCATCTGCAACTAGTTCAACATTTATATTCCTAGAATCAAGCTCTTTTCTTAAATCCCTTAATGCTTCCATTTGACCCTGTCTTTCTTCTACATCCATAGGTCCCTCTATTCTTAAGTGGAAAGGTTTTGCAGCATCTTCTAATGTTTTTAAATAATCTGCCATTTCTTTATAATTGTTTGGTCCAAAAGCTTGACCTATAGTACCATAGCAATCAATATGTAGTATTGGATTATAATTTTTATCTTTTCTTTTTGTTTGTATACGATTACTTAACCATTTTACATATTCCAATAATTTTTCGCCTTTAGTACCTAATTTCGTTTCTACATTATTTATAAGTGCGTGAGGTAGTACTTGTGCTTCTTTTATTATCATTTTATCTGAATTATCGTATCTGTCATCACCTGATTGAGTGAAAATATCTATAGCTTTATCTGACACTTCGCAACCATACTCTGTGGCTACTACTTCACATATTAATTTGTGATTAGCTTTTGCAACTGCATCCAAGACAGCTTGTGTTACTCCATATCTTATTGCTGTATGAAGTCTTTTACCATCAACTTGTATTGACTCAATCATTTTAGCTAGATCTCTAAAGTTATTTGCTTCTTTACCTACTAATTCTGGTTTAATATATTTTTCAATTACAGGTATAAAATCTTCAGCGAGGAATAATGGATCTCTTCCACCAGCTCCAGAGTATTGCACAGCTGCACAATCTCCAAAAGCAATTTGACCATCTTCAAGTATAATTTGAACAGATATAGCCTCCCCTGCTTGTCTTATTTGAGTGAAGCCCTCTGTTACAGGGGACCCCTCATAAAAAGTACCATCATGACCTGCACCTTTTTTTATAGCTCTTTGATCATCAAAATAAAAACCTGTACGACCTTTAGAACAAATTACATTTGTTATTTTCATTTTTTATATTCTCCTTTTTTATTTTTAAAATTAATTTGGGCGACCTACCAAATGACCTTTTGATATAGCATATATATCATCAACTGTCATTTGAAATGATACTGGTCTATTTTCTACTTTTGATCTTTCAGCTAATTTGTTTTTATTAAACTCTTTTATTTCATTTGTAAATGGAATATTTCCAAACTCTAAATATCTTACAGCTCCATAGTTATCTCTAACTGGCATCATCTTTCCAGCATTTGCTTTTGCTGGAGCAAAAGGTACATCAATAAATCCAGCTTCAACTCCTTTTACACAACCTACAGCTGCATCTCCATTTCCAATTTCCAAGCATTTATCCAGTATGCATCGTGTTTCTTGTTTTATTAATTCTTTTTCTTTATCTACTTCTAGACTCGCATATTTTTGATCTCTAAGCATAGTGATAACTTGCTTTGTGCATCTTAATCCCATAGCATTTGCTTCTTTTGTAGGTATACCAACTGCTTCGTGAGGTGTTTTTACAATTACTTTTGTAGCTTTAGAAAGAGCAGCAACAGCAGAACCCCAAGATATAACACCAAATGCTTGAGCTTCATCTTCTGGGAAACCACCCATCCATTGATGAAGAACAGTAGTAACATTAATATCTTTAAACCCTAATTTAATTAAATACTCATTTGTGATTTCTTCAAGAGCTCTAATAGAAGCTACATCTTGAATTAAATTACCACATTGACCATAACCAACAGTAATATTTTTAACACCTTGAGTTGCAGCAAGAATTGATTCTGTTACAGCTACAGCGTGCGACATAGATGGAGGCACAAGTGTTCCAGTTAAAGGGCCGAAAGGTTCACGGTTAATTGTGCAACCATTTTCTTCATATATACCAGTCAAACGATCTATATATTGCCAATCAATAATAGTTTTTTCCATAGGAATATTTTTTGCATAAGGAAGATTATAAGAAACTCCACCACCCTCAAATGATGTAAAACCACCAGCAAGTGTAATTTCGCAAAGTAACCTTGCATCTGGAGTTCCATGACGAACTTGAATAGGAGTATTTAATGCTTCTATAACTTTTCTGCAACCTTTTACTCCATGATTTACAGCTGGGAAACCATTCAATAAAGACCTACCCTCTTTCATAGATGCATTGATTCCATTCTCTGCTTCTTTAAAAGCACATAGTCTTGTATAAGCATCTATAGTAGATGGAAGTAAATCAGCTTTACCAAATTCTTCCAAGTGTTTTAATAAAACAATATGCTCATCAATAAGTGCAACACCAGCTCTTGGTTGAATTAAAGTTTGCCCCTCTTCTTTTGCTTTGTTCAATTTGTCTGTAAATCGTTTGTCGCCTGTGATACTTTTTTGATATTGAAAACCATCTTCTAAATTTTCTACATCCTTACCTGTAGGCCACATTGTTAAAACATCTTTTCTGATTTTATCAAACTCTTCTCTTTCTATTTTTTTATTTTGTAATCCCATCTTTTATTAACTCCTTTTTTAATATTCTTAATGCAATATTTGGATATTGTTTGCTTAGTAAACCCATAGAAGCTATAATATATTTTCTGTCAACATACACTTCGCACTCTTTTGGTCTTAAACTAAATGGATCTGTTTGTTTGTATGTAGCATAAGATGCTATTTCTACAGATTTTTTGGTATGAATTAATGAACCACCAGTTAACACCATCGTTCTTACATTTTCTAAATCTTTACCATATTGCATATAACTTATACCCATACAAGTATAATATTCTTTTAATTCTCCTGAATGTCTTTTTAGGGCAACTTTTGATGCCACTTTAGCTAATGCAATATCTAATTTTTCATCTTCTTCATTTTGTGGCACAAGGTCTGTATTCTTTGAAAACTCTTCGATTCTGTTTGTTACAAATTCTTCACTTAGTCCAGATATTTCACTTATTTCATTATCATTTGAAGCATTTAATATTCCATGAATAGAATATCTCATTCCTATATCGCCCTCAACTGTCCGTTTGCAAAAAGGTTCCTTTAATCCTTTTAATACAGTTGAGCCTTTTGTTGGGTCTCCCTTAGCTATAGAATAAATATCTGTAGTAGCACCACCAACATCAATAGCTACTAATTCACCAAGACCTGTTTCTTCTTTTGTGCCTAAAGAAAGTAATTTTATTCCCTCCATAACAGCAAGTGGTGTAGGAAGTACAACACCTGTTATTTCATCTTCTGCTTTATCTAAACCTTTTGCTTTAACTATATTTCTTATAAAAACATTTCGTATGCACTCTTGCACTTCTTCCACTTTTAATTCGCCAAGACTAGGCATAACATTTTCGCATTTGAAAGTTTCATATCCAGCTGTGTTTAAAATATCATATGCTTCATCGGTTGCTCTTCTATTGCCTGCAATAATAATAGGGAATAATTTATTATCCTTCTTATTTGCGGATAAAATTTTTGCACTATTTATTACACACTCCGAATTGCCACCGTCTGTACCACCAGCTAATAAAAAAATATCTGGCTCTAATTTAAATATTTCTTCAACATCATATTTAGTAAGCCCATAAGAATATGTTTTAATTATTTTTGCACCAGCTCCTAGTGATGCTCTTTTTGCTGCTTCAGCAGTAAGCGATGGCACTAAACCAGACACAAGCATCCTTAAACCACCAGCTGCCGAAGAACAAGCAATGCACTTATTAAAAGAAAACTTACCTATCTTTTCTTCCAAAATAGATATTGCATTAGTTAAACCTATTCTTACATCTTTATCTATTGTGGTCCAGCTTTGCTCATGACCTAAAATTATTTCTTTTTCTATATCCACCAATGTGATTTTGGTATAAGTGGAACCAAAATCAACAAGCAAGATATTATTCATCTTATTAACGCTCCAATTTACATATTTAAATCTTCTTTTAATGCTTTCACTGTTATCATAGGGTCAGTTCCTGGACCATACACTCTATCAAAACCCATCGCTTTAAATCTTTTTTCTACTTCATCAAATGGTTGTTTACCTATAACAATATTTCCACCTACATAAATTAAAATTCCTTTTAAACCTGCTTCATCACATTTTTCTCTAAAACCACGACAGTCAAGTTCACCTTGCCCATAAAGTGATGATACAATAATAACATCAGCTTTTGATTCTATAGCTGCTTCAATAAATTCTTCTTGAGAAACTTGAACACCCAAGTTAGTTACATCAAAGCCGTTTTCGGAAAATACATGATTCAAAATTTGATTTCCAACAGCATGTGCATCTGTTCCAATAACTCCAAGAACCATTCTTTTCTTAGACATATCAATTATACTCCTCTCAAAATTAATATTTGTCATTTATTCCAAAATATGTTATATATATAATAATATTTTTGTTAGATTTTGTCAATTAAGACTTGCACATTTTGATATAACAAGGTATACTATTATTATGATAAAGGTATATAATTATAATGAACTAAATATCAAAAAAGTACAAATAATCAATGCTTTTTTGTCGAAAAATGGATTAAGTTTTGACAAAAAGCCAGATTATTGTGTTGTAATATATGAGAATTTAGATATACCTCAAGCGTATATCAAGGAGGACTTTGCTTCGAATTTTGATATAGTAGCTTTTGGTGCTATAGACAAAAAAGTATTGAAATATTTGTGCGTAGATGAAAAAAAACAAGGTATGGGTTATTTAGAAAAATTAATTACCATACTAATTGAAGAGTCAATAAAAAACAAAATCGATAATTTATTTATTTTTACTAAGCCAAGCAAATGCTATATTTTTATGCAAATGGGATTTTCTTTAATATGCGAAACAAATAAAATTTCTATGCTGGAGCATAAGTCAAATGGCATAAGTAATTATTTAAATGATATTAAAAATAATACAAAAAATATTAAAATAAATGATGATAAAAATTTGCCTATATCTTCCATAGTTTGCAATTTGAATCCTATGACTTTAGGGCACTTGAAATTAATACAAAAAGCAAGTGCAGAATCTTCAATTTTATATATTTTTTTATTAAGTGAGGATAATTCATTTTTTAAATTTGAAGATAGATTAGAAATGCTTAAAAAAGAAACTTCTAATTTAAAAAATGTTCAAATAGTATTGGGGAGTGATTATGTAATATCTTCTTCTACATTTCCTACTTATTTTATTAAAGATAAAAAAGAAATTGAAATTACTCAAATGGAATTAGATGCTACACTTTTTGCAAAAAGAATAGCTCCATTTTTAAATATAAAAAGAAGATATGTAGGAACAGAGCCATTAGATATAGTAACAAGTAAATATAATGAAGTATTAAAAAACACATTTAAAAATCAAAATATACAATTAATAGAAGTAGAAAGATTTAAAAATAATAATGAAGATATTATTAATGCTACAAAAGTAAGAGAAATTTTAAATTATAATAATTATTCAAATACACAAAAAATAGAATTAATAAAAAAATATGTGCCATTAAGCACAATAGAAATAATAAAAGAAAAATATTTAAATTTATGATAAATAATAATTTAATCAAAATATTGAAAGAAAAAGAAGAAAGAGTAAATATGCGTACTCTTTTTTTAAGTAAATATAAATCTCCAATAATACAAATTACAATGAATATACCAGGAGAGAATAAAAACAGTTTTTTAATATCTTTTTGTTTTAATTATTTTATTAAACATTTTGATAAAAAATTTTGTAAATTAATAAAAGAAAAAAAGTGTGAATTAAAAATTACTAAATTTTTTGTTTGTACAAATAAAAATCTTAATGAAATTAAAAAAGAGTTAATACATATAGAAGAAAAAAATGACTTTGGGAGACTCTTAGATATAGATTTGTTTGATGAAAAAGGCAAAAAAATATCGAGAGGATATAATAGGAAATGCTTACTATGTGATAAAGAAGCATTCGTTTGTGCAAAAAATAAAGCTCATTCTTATAATGAATTACAAAAAAAAGTAAATGCTATATTATTAAATGAAGCAAAAAATATTATTAGTAAAGAAATGTATAATGCTTTATTAAAAGAATTATATACTACTCCCAAATTAGGTTGCGTTTCTAAAACAAGCAATGGTTCGCATAAAGATTTAAATATTGATATATTAAAAAAAAGTGCAAAAGTTATTTCTAGTATTATTCCAAAAAAAATATTTGAAAGTGATACATCTTCCTTTTCTACAAAATACAAATTAATATACTCTAATAATAAATATTTTATAAATAAAGAGTATTTTTTGTTTTTGCAAAAAGTTGGATTAGAAGCAGAATATGAAATGTATAAAAAAACAAAAAATATAAATACACATAAGGGAGCAATTTATATTTTTTGTATATTAATTGGCTCTTTATTTTTTTTGTTTAATTTAAAAATAGATGATGAATATGCTTTTTATAATAAAAATAAACAAGAAATACTACTAAATATATTATGCAATATATCAAAATATATAGCGACTCCAGTATTTGATTTTGATAAAGAAATAGGGGTAAAAAAAGAAAATCTGCTAGGCTTCCCACATATAAAAATAGCATTTGATGTTTTGAGTAAATGTAATATTATTTTTGATGAAGCTATAATAAAAGAAAAAATGACTAATGAAAAAGTATATATAGAAAACAAAAAATATAAAAAAGAATTAGAAAATTTAAAACAAATAATTGCATACTTACATATAACAAAAAGCTTATATGACACAACTACAATACATAGGGGTGGCAAAAGTGGGTTAGCGTATGTCCAAAATGAAGTAAAAAAAATAATACAAAAATATGAATTATTTCATAAACAAAATAATTATAATATAACTTTTGACATAGAAAAATATGAAAATTTAATAAAAGATATAAATATATTGAATGATAAAATGATTGAAAAAAATTTGACTACTGGCGGGGGCTGCGATGTTCTGTGTATTGGCATGCTATGCACAGTAACTTAGGGTTGATTTTTGCGCCCGAAACTATTTAGGGTAATTAAAAAATGGCTAGGTTTGATAGTAAAAATAATCTCCTTGTTAATTTTTTTCAATATTTAATGATTATTATTCTAAAGTTGTGCCTACCTTATACATGCGTATTTTATATCATTTAATAAATTTTCTGCTTCCGATACGCAAACTTATTTTTATATTGCAAAGGTTTAGAGCAAATTATCGGTCTTCTATCGTCACGTAAGCATAAATGGGATTATAAGAACCAGTGCCTGCGCTTGGTTGCAAGCAGACCACCTCTCCTTTTGATACTTTAAGCCGGAACACAGTTAGAGACAAGGTATTATACCCCACGTTACTCGTTGCCGCAGTTATGGTTTCCGTGACCCCGTTCTCAATAGTCCGAAGCCTGATAGTGGTGTAGCCATCGTCAGGCGACCACATACATGTACTAAATGACATGTAACAATCTACAAGAACAGTAAATATGTTAGTTTGGCCCGTGATAGTTGTTCGGCCCGTTACGTGGCAATTAATATATGCGTTTGTCGCACTAGGTGTCCCAGACCATAGTGGTTGAGTCATTTTTATAGTAAACTTATTATTAGTAATATTTTTTTCTAAGGTTATACCGGGCCCACCTTCGTAAGGTAATTCATTATTTGCAAAATATTCGACAATTTTTGTCTCCACTATCGACTCTATATTATTAATTTTAGCATTAATATTATTAATAACATTGTCAAATTCAGATCTGGTTATATATGTGCTAGTATCGGTTACACCGATTGAAAAAGTACTTATAGAAAGAAATAACATAATACTTAAAAATACAAATATATTTAATTTTTTATGTTTCATTCAATAATTTATATGTATAAACCAAAATGTAATTTAATTTTAATGTATTTTTTATAAAAAAAATATAATTCTTACTCTCCCGCCCATCCCCAGTTTATGAAATGCAAATAACGGATTTTAAAGGGTAGGGTTGGGGATTAATTATTTTTATAAAAAATTATACAAAAGACACTTTTATAATTTTTATTAGTTTATTTAGTTTATTAAAATCTATATGAAATTTTTTTTCCTAAACCTACATAGATTTAGCCTTAATCTATATTATTAGTTATCTAAAACTTACATTTTTTCATTGGATTTATCATATATATCACAAAAAGAAAAAAGATGATTTCATTTTATTATGAATTCATCTTTTTTAATAACATATACATAAATCCTAATCTACACTTTATTTAGAAAAATCTATATTTATTTTTTATCAAAATACTACATTAATTTATTAGTATACCACAACAATTCTTATTTTGCATTATTAATTGAAATTCGCTCTAATATTCTTTCTAACATATAATTTTGCATAACGAGCTGGGCAGAAATCTTCTTTTCTGTTGCTTTCTTTTTGATAAATGCTTTAAATTGCATTGGATTTTTAGTAATCATAACAAGACCTCCATATAATGCAACACTTTAGGCTTAACACGAAATTGCTCTGCGTATTGTAACAATTTGTGTATGTCTTTTTCTTTTGAAACAGCATATCGCTTCATAGCATCCACAATAATTTGAATATCGCTACCACTGCCACGCAAAATGTCGCATAATGTTCGTTCAAGATTATAAATGCGAATTGGATTGCCACTAGGTGATTTTATTTCTATAATTCCAATGGGATAATTTTGGGGTACAACACGCTTCACAATTAAATTTTCATGTTTCAAAGATATTGCATTGTATCCTTTGGGAAATGTCATCGTATATTTTGCTGGTGCACGGTCAGAATAACCGAGTAGATATAGTGCTATTTCATGCGAATAAATTCCACGCTTATACTTATGCTGCAATAGAAAAAAATCATCCTCCCATGCGTTATTTTTTACATATAAACCACGCCCAAAGCGATATATTTCCCCTTTTTCAACAAGCTTCTGTAACATGCTTCGATGTATTCCTGCGGAGGATACTTGTGATGAGCTTATCATTCCATCAGTGGATGCATTGAGAAACTCTTTTATTTGTTCACTATCATTCATAACATTTACCTCTCTTCTTGACAAATACACATTATAATATATAAAAATAATGCTTGTTTGTCAATAAGTAAAAAAATAGCACATTATTATATCTGGAAATAATGTGTGTATGTCTAGATATTATATGCATTTATCTTATCATATTCTTTAGTGTTAAAGTAAATAAAAAAATGTAGGTTTTGGCTAAAAAATTAATGTAGGTTTTAGTTAAAAAATTTATGTAGACTAGATCTAAAAAAATAATGTAAGCTTATAATAAAAATATTATAAAGTATTGTGTAAACTATATTAAGTATCTGTTGAATTATTTTGTTTATAATATTTCACCCCAGCCCCCAACCCCTAATTCCCATAATTTGAATTTTATAAACTGGGGATGGGCGGGACTAATAAAATAATTGTTTTTTTATAGAAACATTTTTTTATTAAATTACATTTTGGTTTATACATATAAATTATTGAATGAAAAATAAAAAATTG
>JAUNSV010000005.1:0-18632 GCA_030539055.1 Eubacteriales bacterium
ATGGAGTATGCAATCATATATAGAAAAATCCATATCTTTCCAATTATCATCTCTCAAAGAAATTTTTGTAATAATGAATTTTTCTCTATAATTTTCTTTTATAAATATTTCAAAATAATTTCCTATATATGAATTAATACCAGTGATGAGTATTCTTGTTTTTTTATTATCCTTTGGCACCCTCTACTACCCCCTCTCCTTTTATTACTTTAAAAAATGTATTAATAAAACATTTCATGTCCATTATAAAACCAAAATTTTTTACATACTCACCATCAAGTAATGCTTTCTTTTCTATAGACAATTCATCTCTACCACTTATTTGAGCAAGACCTGTTATCCCTGGTTTAATATCATTTGCATGATATTTATCTCTTTCCAAAATAAGATCATCTTGATTCCAAAGAGCAGGTCTTGGTCCTACAATTGATATTACTCCAAAAAGTGCTTGATACACTTGTGGCAATTCATCAAGTGATGTCTTTCTTA
This sequence comes from Eubacteriales bacterium, assembly GCA_030539055.1. Classification (GTDB taxonomy): domain Bacteria; phylum Bacillota; class Clostridia; order Lachnospirales; family Lachnospiraceae; genus UBA3633. Next base: position 490 of record JAUNSV010000005.1, read on the forward strand.
AAAATTTACCTACTTTTGTAATATGAGTATTTGGATCACTTAATAAATGTGTAGGCACATCTTTTGGAGTATCTGTTCTCATTGTCCTAAATTTCCATATCAAAAAAGTTTTTTTGTTTTTTCCTACTCTTTTTTGTTTAAATAAAATATTTCCTTTTGAATCTATTTTGATACAGATTGATATTATAATCATTATTGGCAAAATAATAATACAAATTGGTAAACAAATTATTATGTCCAAAACTCTTTTTATAAAAATATATATTTTTTGTTTTGTTGTAAAATAATAATACTTATTCATTCTCTTATTTTATACGCTCTATTTTTTTATTTTCTACTTTATATACTATATCGCAATTTTCTATAGTTGTAAGTCTATGTGCTATAATAATAATCGTACGAGATTTATGAAGTGCATTTATAGTTTGCATTATTTCTTTTTCTGTATCATTATCGAGAGCTGATGTTGCTTCATCAAAAACTATCATATTGGGGTTTTTATATAAAGCTCTTGCTATTCCCACTCTTTGCCTTTGCCCTCCAGAAATTCTAATACCATTTTCTCCTACTTCTTCTTCTATACCGCTTTTAAGTGTTTTTACAAAATCGTAAAGGCTAGCTTCTTTTAATGATGATATTACTCTTTCTTCATCAATTTCTTTTTCTTTTATACCAAAAGCAACATTCTTTTTTATTGTATCATCGAGTAAAAATATATTTTGTGGTACATATGATATGTTTTGTAACCATTCTCTTTCCTTATTTTTAATATTTATATTATCTACTAAAATTTCTCCTACATTCGGAATTAATAAACCAAGGAGTAAATCCACAGATGTAGTTTTGCCTCCACCAGATACTCCTATTATTCCAACAGTCTTTCCATGTGGTACTTCCATGTTCGCATTCTTAATAACATAATCACTATTAGTATTATATTTAAATGATACATTTTGCATCTCTAATTTGTTTTTAAATGGCAAAATATTTTTATTTTCTTCAAAAATAATTTTATCTTTCATATTTGATATTACTTGATTCACTATATCTAACGATGGCACATAAACATTTAAAGAAGCATAATATGACGAAAATCTGTTTGCACATTGCAATATTTTTACTCCTATAGCACCAAGCCCTACTAAACCAGGAATATTTTCTAAAATATTAATATTCATTTTTAATGCAAAAAATAAAAAAATACCTACTACAAAAATAACTACTTCTTCCAATAAAACACCTACGCTTTGCACTAACACACTATTTCTTTTATAATAGTATGCAGACATAACTGCTGACTCATTAAAATTTTCAAGAAAGTATTCTTCTTTTGTATTTATTTTTACATCTTTTATTCCTAAAAATATTTGATTAACCCATTTAAGAAGTAATCCCATATGCTTTTGTATTTTTACACCACATTTATACAAATATGGTCTAAGAATTTTATTTGTAATTATTATATCTAATAATAAGAATATACCAAAAAATAATGTTATATAAAAATTAATATATAACCCTGTTATAACTAATACTAAAAAAGTAATAAATTCTGTAAGAAAATTATTGAGAGAAGAAATTAAATCAAAAGTCCTATTCACATCATCAGTTGTTGTTCTAAGCATTTCACTTGAAGATATTGATTGAAAATAAGAATAGGGTTTAAAAATAGTATTTTGAATAATCTTCCTTTGAATTTGTGCTTTAGTATTGTATATGAATTTATTTTGTACTCCACAAACAAATATTTTATATACGCCTTTAAATATATTCAATAATACAAAAAAAATAATTAAAAATAATGTAATTTCATATGTTGATTTAAAATGAAAAAAATTGTCGAATATTTTAATTATTATATTATCTCTACCATCACTAGTTTTAAGTAATACACTTGATATAGGAACCAATAGTGCCAGAGATACACTCTCTAAAATAGAAGAAAAAAGAGTCAAAATAAGTATTCCAATTAATATTATTTTTTTTCTTTTTTCAAATAGTTGATTTAATTTTTTTAATATTGATAACAAATTTTACTCCCCTAGTAAATAATTATTTTTAGTCTTATGTAGTATACTATTTAAACAAAAAAAAAGCAATATTTACATAATTTATTTATATCATTATTAAAAATATGCACTATTCTTTATAACTTGAAAAATAAATTTAATTGTATTATAATATACTCTTTAAAAGGAGCGATATAAATGAATATAATTGTAGTAGGTGGTGGCAAGATTGGTGGCTCTATTGCAGAAGCATTATCAAAAAAACACAATTTAACTGTAATTGATACAGACCAAGATGTTGTATCTACTCTTTCTACTTCTCTTGATATTCTGGGTATTATTGGAAATGGTGCAAGCTATGCTATTCAAGAGGAAGCTAATATAAAAGATTGTCAACTTCTTATTGCTGCAACTCCTCATGATGAAGTAAACATACTTTGTTGCTTAATAGCTAGAAAGCTTGCTTCATGTAAAACTATAGCACGCATAAGAAACCCTATATATAAATCAGAATTACCATATTTAAAAGAAGAGCTTGGTCTTTCTATGATTATTAATCCAGAATGGACTACAGCAAATGAAATAAGCAAAATTTTGCGATTTCCTGATTCTATAAAAGTTCATTCTTTTCTTGATGGTGAGCTAGAACTTCTAGAATTTGCTATAGAAGAAAACTCTCCACTAATTAATCTTAATCTTATAGAAGTAAGTAAGCAAATTAGCAATAAAATATTGGTGTGCACTGTACAAAGAGGAGAAGATGTTTACATACCTAGAGGTACTTTTGGTTTACATAAAAATGACATCATTACTATTTCTGCAAAACCAAAAGATGCTTTCGATTTCTTTAAAAAAGTAGGTATTAAAACAAATAATACAAAAAATGTTCTTATAATAGGTGGTGGTAAAATATCCTATTATCTTGCAAATGATCTTGATAAATTATCTATTAATACTAAAATAATCGAAATTGATAAAACAATATGTGAATCTTTATCTGAAGCTCTTCCCAATACTACTATAATTAAAGCAGATGCTTCAAATCAAGATGCATTATATGAAGAGGGTCTTTCGGAATGTGATGCTTTTGTTACTCTTACAAATTTAGATGAAGAAAATATTATGCTTTCATTATTTGCAAAGAAAAAATCAAAAGCAAAAGTAATTACAAAAATAAATAGAATTAATTATGAAAGAGTATTAGAAGGGTTTGATATAGGTAGTATAATTCACCCTAAAGAATTAACTGCATCATATATAAGTGCTTATGCTGAAGCTTTACATAATTCTGAAAATATAGATGTAGAATCATTATACAATATAGTTGATGGAAAAGCTAAAGCTCTTGAATTTATTGTTAAAGAAGCTCATATGTCTTTATGCAATGTAGAAATTAGAAATCTAAAAATAAAAGATGGCAATTCTATTGTAGCAATAAAACATAATAATCAAATATATTATGCAAACGGTTCTTCTATAATAAATATTAATGATAATATTTTGGTAGTTACAAAATCAGATTCTGTTCATACACTAAATGATATTTTTGAAATATAAAATTTAAGGAAAAAATAATTTGAATAAAAAAATAATCATATATATTTTAAGCTGGGTATTGAAAATAGAAGCTATATTTTTATTGATACCTATTGCAACTGCAATTATTTATAAAGAAAAAACTCTTTCTTCTTTTCTTATTGTATTTGTAATATCTTTATTGTTGGGGCTTTTCTTGGGCACTCAAAAACCAGAAGATACTATGTTTTTTGCAAGAGAGGGCTTTATTGTTGTAGCTTTATCTTGGCTTTCTCTCTCTTTCATTGGAGCTTTGCCATTATACTTTAGTAATGAAATACCATCTTTTACTAATGCTTTATTTGAAACAGTATCTGGTTTTACTACTACAGGTGCAAGTATTCTAAGTGATGTAGAAAGTTTATCTCGTTCTTCACAAATATGGAGGTCTTTTACACATTGGATTGGTGGTATGGGAGTTCTTGTTTTTATTTTGATTATTTTGCCACTTACTGGTGGCTCAAATATGCACCTTATGAAAACAGAATCTCCTGGCCCTAGTGTTTCTAAGTTAGTGCCTCGTTTAAGAACAACTGCTATGATTTTATATGGTATATATTTTTTTATTACTATTTCAGAAATTGTATGTCTTATACTTTTCAAAATGCCTATTTTTGATGCCTTATGTATTTCTTTTGGAACAGCAGGCACTGGAGGCTTTAGTATTAAAAATGACAGTTTAGCCTCATATAGTATTTGCATACAAAGTATAGTTACTATTTTTATGTTTTTATTTGGTATTAATTTTATATTTTATTATTATTTATTTAAAAAGAAATTTAAATTAGCTTTTTCTATTTCTGAAGTAAGGTGCTACTTCTTAATATATTTAATAAGTGGTATTTTAATTTCTATAAATATTTTTCCAGCAATAAAAAATATACCTCTCACTATTCATCATGCTTTTTTTCAAACTTCCGCTATTATGACTACAACTGGATATTCAAGTGTTGATTTTGATTTGTGGCCAACTTTTTCTAAAAATATATTACTAATAATTATGTTCATTGGAGCTTGTGCTGGTTCAACTGGTGGTGGAATAAAAGTATCTAGAATAATGATTCTATTTAAACAAATAAAAGCTGAATTAATCAATTTTATTCATCCAAGAAATATAAAAATAATCACTATAGATAAAAGAAAAATAGAAGATCAAACAATTAGGCAAGTTCTTATTTTTATTATAACATTTATTTTTGTATTTGTATTTTCATTATTTATTATCTCATTAGACAATTTTGATTTTACTACTAATTTTTCTGCTGTAGCTGCTACTATAAATAATATAGGCCCTGGCTTTAATAAAGTCGGACCTATGCTTAATTATAACGAATATTCTATATTATCAAAATATGTTTTAATGTTTTGTATGTTAGCTGGAAGACTAGAATTATATCCTCTTCTTTTATTCTTTTATCCTAATACTTGGAAGAATAAATAATTATAATAAATTCTCTTTAGTTTTATAATATAATTCTAATTTAATTAAAATATCTTTTAGTTCATTCTCGATTTTTTTTATTGTCATTTTAGCTAATATTTCATCATAAGTATAATCATTTTCTTCTTTTAATGCTTCTAATCGTATTTGACCCTTATCATCAAAATATAATTTAATTAATCCACCAATTTTTTCACAAGATAAGACTAATGATATTTTTATTTGATTTTTTATTTCAATTGGTAATACACTAAAGTCTTTGTCTAAATAATACAAGTTTTTATATTTATTTGCTACAGCTATGATTTTCATTATTATCTAATTAATTCCTTAGAAATTCTAAAATAGTCTTCCTCAATACCTTTTTGCATATGAACTGCTTCTTCTAAATCTATATCTACAAAGTGACCATTTTGGAGTGCCATAACTCTATTAAAACGACCCTCTTCTATTGTTTCAACTGCTTTTGCTCCCATTATCGATGCAAACATTCTATCCCTACAAGATGGAGAACCTCCCCTTTGCACATATCCTAGTATGGTAGCTCTTGTTTCTATATTTGTTTTTTCTTCAATAAATTTAGCTAGCTCAATAGAATTACCTACTCCCTCTGCATTTATAATAATATAATGTTTTTTGCCTTTTTTCTTTGCTATCATCATTCTTGTAGCAACACTATCCATAAAATTTTCCACTTTTTTCTCTGGAATAATTATTTCTTCTGCTCCTGTAGATATACCAGACCAAAGTGCTATATGACCTGCATTACGCCCCATTACTTCTATAATGGAACATCTCTCATGCGAGGTTGATGTGTCTCTTATTTTATCTATAGCATCAATCACTGTATTTGTTGCTGTATCAAAACCTATTGTATACTCTGTTGATGCAATATCCAAATCTATTGAACCAGGAATACAAATTACTTTAGCGCCTAATTTTTGAAATTCTAAAGCACCTCTGTATGAACCATCTCCTCCAATAATCACCAATGCTTCTAAATTATTTTTTTTATAAATTTCATAAGCATCTCTTCTTCCTTCATCTGTCATAAAGCGTGAGGATCTTGCTGTACCTAAAATTGTACCGCCTCTATTTATGATATCACATACAGAGTATGAATCCATTTCTTTTACATCGTCCTCTATAAGCCCTCTGTATCCTCTTAGTATGCCTTTTACTTTTATACCTTGTGAAATAGCTGTTCTTACAACTGCTCTTATAGCAGCATTCATACCAGGTGCATCTCCGCCAGATGTAAGCACTCCAATATTTCTTATCCTTTGCATATTTATTCCTCCCACTTTAATATATTATCGTATTTAATATAATATATTTCTATGTCACAATTAAAATCTTTTTTAATTTCATTTATTATTTCTATTACATATCCTGGAGCTAATATTATAATACAATTTGTTTTATTTTTAAATAAATAATTTTTGTTTTCTATTTTTATATTTGTACCAGGCACAAAACATCCATTTTTAAAAGAAGCATTATCTATTACAAATTTTGTAATTTTTTTTAATGATGTAGTATTTAATATTGTAAACCCTTGATGAGATGCACCCCAAGCACCAAGTGTTTTATTCTCTTGTTGTAATTTATTAATAAAATCATTTACATTTTTATTTACATTTATATAACTTTGATACAATTTATATTTTATTTCATCATAATTTAAATTTTTTATTTTTCTTAATTTCAATTCTTCTAATGAAGTGTTTTTATATAATTTATTTTTTGAATTTTTACTCACTACAAATTCTAATGTATCTTCATTTACTATATCTGTATGTTCGACTTTAAATCCTACTTCTATTAAAAGATTATTTAATGATTCAAAAGTAAAATATAATAAATGATCTATAATAAGTTCATAATATGATGTGTGATTAATTATATATTCAAATGATGGAACAGTTATTATTCCAATTCCTCCATCATTTAAATGTTCGTATATTTCAAACAACATTTTTTTAGGGTTAACTTGGTGCTCTAAAAAATTAAATTGAGTAAAAATATCATATTTAAAATCTAATTTTTTATCATAATTATATCCTATTAAATTAACTGTTTTTTCTTTATAAAAATTAGTTTCTTCCCAAATTTTTAAAAATTCATTTTTTCCACTTCCAATTTCACATATTGTATATTCTTCTTTTGTTTTATCTATATATTTACATAATAGTTCATACTCTTTAATTCTTAAATTTTTCATAGTGCTACTTATGCCACCAGATCTTATAACTTCTTTATAGTAAGGCACTTCTTTATTTGATAATTGAAAAGTATTACAATTATTACAGTAATATAAATGCAAATTACTTGTGTCATTTTCGCTATACTCTTTTTTTAATTGTTGAGCTCTATTTGGAGCCTGTGGTAAATTAAATATTTCTTTATTTAAATTATTATTACATATTATACATTTATTTCTAGATAATTTTTCATTAATTATTTTCTCTATGCCAGTTTTAAAATCTATTTCTTCAAAATCTCCTATCTTATCAATAATATTTTTAATATTAGGTATAAGGTCTTTATTACCCTCTGTGTTATCTTCTCTTTTATTATATATTGCTTTTACATTTATTTCTTCAATAAACTCTCTCAATACTTTTGTTGTATGACTTCCTATATCATATGTCCCACTAGGAATATTTTTATTTATTATATTTATTAAAATACTTATTAAATCATCAATATATAAATAATTCCATTTTTGCATACAAGATGCAAGTTCTATTTGTTTATTATTTAAATATGATTCTACACAAGTATTTATTAAAGATGTTTCATGATCTCCCTCTCCATATACAGAAAATATTCTTAAATGAATGAATTTATTTTTATTTTGCAATTTTGCATACTCATAAAATTTTTCTTTATATATGCCATAAATGCTTTTCCTACCAATTTCTGCTTGTGAGCCTGCAAAAATAAATTGTTCTACATCAAAATAATCATAAATATTTTTTGATAATTGAAATGATTGTTTTTGTATTTCTTCATTTTGTCTATCTATACTTCCCTTTCCACACCAAGCAAAATGAAACAATATATCATAATGAATATTTGGAAATTGTTTTATATCATCATATGTATTAATATTAGGAATATTATAAAAATATTCATTTTTTTTACTATCTTTTCTAAGCAATAAAAACAAATGATGATTCTCTTTTATGAGTCTCTCTACTAAATTTTTTCCTATAAATGAAGTTGCACCTGTAATAATAATGTTCATATAAAAAAATAAGCGGGTATTTTACCCGCTCCTTTAGTTTATTTATCTTCCTTTTTTTCTGGAACGTTCGTTGAATATTTTGGCTTTTCAACTTTTACTATAGCTGCCTTTTGCATAGGAATGCGACAATTTTTATTGTTTCCAAATTCAACAATGACTGTGTCTGCTGTCATATCAATAATTTGTCCATAAAAACCAGCTGTTGTAAGAACAGCATCTCCAATAGCAAGAGAAGCAAATAATGCTTCTTGTTTCTTTTTCTCTTTTTGCTGTGGTCTTATCATCATAAAATATATCATAGCAATAAGGAACAAAAACCATACTACTAAACCACCTGTTGTACCCATAAAATCGCTTAATAAAAACATCTATATACCTCCGTGAATATACTTTCAAATATTTTATCATAAAAATATGTCAAATACAAGGATATAATAATTTATTAATTCAATATAATTCTTTTTCTATAACGCATTTTGTTTTAATTTCACCTACTAAAGATTGCAAGGCTTCAATTACATGAGGTCTAATATCTCCTCCTATCAATACATACATTATATCATCTCCTAATTGAAGATTACCCTTATTTAGCCAGACTTTAATATAATATATTCCATCCATTAGATAAGTTTTTTTTATTGCTTCATCAACTTTTTCATTGTCAAAATCAAAACTCATTCCTTTTACTAGGGGTGAATTTAAATCATTTTCCCTCACTCTTTTTCTTGATAATTCTCTTACTACACCATTATGAAGCAAATACATACCACATTTAGTTGATGATTCATCCTTTTTTGCTTCTTTGTACCATTCGTTTATTGATGGACTTTCCATGTTATTCTCCTTTATTTTTTTATTTAAAAGTATATTATACATTTACTTTCTCTATTGGTTTTAATTTTTGTCTTTCTTTCCAGTCTGGCATATACTCTTCTACCATTTTGTAAAATTTTGTACTATGATTATAATGCTTTATATGGCAAATTTCATGAAGAACTATATACTCTATAAATTCATTAGGCATTTTATATAATTGTAATGCAAATCTTATATTCGCTTTTTTGCAAGTGCAAGACCCCCATCTAGTTTTCATATTTCTTATAGAAAAACTATTTACTTTTAAATGTGTTTTTTGTTCCCATTCTTTTACATAATATAATAGCTTATTATTTAATTCAATTTTTTCATCCTTAGTAACATTTGAAACATCTATTTCTCTATTTGAAAATTTTTCTTTGTTGTTGTTTATATAATCAATACTTTTTTGTATCCATTTTCTTTTTGATAAAATAAATTGATTTACTTGTTCTAGCGAACAATTGAGTGGTGCCGTGCATATTACATTTGTTATTGGTGGTTTTATTGTTAATGTGATACTTCTCTTTTTTCTTCTTTCAAAAAAAATTGGCATATCTCCAACTACAATTAATTTATAACTCATATTTACTCCGTAATACTTGTATAATTATTATCTTCTTTCTTTTTCATTATTTTTATATAATTTGGTAAAACTTTATCTATTTCATCTTTTTGTTCTTTAGTTAAAAATGACTTTTCTTCATTATCTATTCTAATTCGTTCTTTTCTATTTGTTAGCTCTCCTATTATGTTCGCATTAATATTGTTATTATGAAGACTTTGTAGTATTTCATTTGCTCTTTCTATATCTGTTTTTAAAATATACACTTCGAAGCAGAGTAATCTATATGGATTTATTTTAAAAATTTCGCATACTTCTATAGTTCCTTGCATAATGGGTATGTCTTTAAGAGAGTATTCCAAACCCCTTTTTTCTTTCTCACAAAAATTCCATAAAGCACTTAGTACTCCACCATTTGATACTTTAAATAATTCCTCTTTATATTTATCATATTGATCTAATATAAGATTATTTAATATTGTACTCTCTTCTTCTATTTCATTTTCTAATTCACGAAGAAAATCAGAAGAAAATCTGTGTGATAATAATTCCCACTTTTCTTTTATTATTTCGAGAGTTCCAAAATTACCAACTGAGCCTAAAATTAATATTCTTTCTTTCATTATGTGAAATCCAGTTTTGTTTGATATGTAATACCTAAATGTTCATAAGCTAAGCTTGTAGCTATCCTGCCTCTTATTGTTCTTTGAATGAGACCTTTCATAATTAGATATGGTTCATATAATTCTTCTAGAGTTCCTGAGTCTTCAGAAATAGCTGTTGATAATGTGTCTATTCCTACAGGCCCACCTGCGAATTTTTGTATAATAGTAAGAAGATAATTTCTGTCATTTTGGTCTAGACCTAGTTTATCTACATCTAAAGTATCCATTGCTATATCTGATACTTCTCTTGTTATTCTTCCATCATATTTTACTTCAGCAAAATCTCTTACTCTCTTAAGTAATCTATTTGCAAGCCTTGGAGTCCCCCTTGATCTTAGTGCTATAGCTTTTGCTCCATCATCATCTATTTGTATATTCAATAATTTAGAAGATCTTTTTACAATTGTTTCCAACTCTTCTTTAGAATAAAATTCTACTTTAGATATAATACCAAATCTGTCTCTAAGTGGTGATGACAATAAACCTGCTCTAGTAGTAGCTCCTACCAAAGTAAAATGTGGTAATTCTAATCTTATAGATCTTTTAGCTCCCTCTGTACCTACTAAAATATCTATAGCATAATCCTCCATTGCAGGATATAATACTTCTTCCACTTGCCTATTTATTCTGTGTATTTCATCAATAAATAATACATCTTTCTCATCTAAATCATTTAATAAAGAGGCTATATCTCCTGGCTTTTCTATAGTGGGACCTGATGTTATTTTGATTTTTACTCCCAGCTCATTTGCTATAATATTTGCAAGAGTTGTTTTGCCTAAGCCTGGTGGGCCATAAAATAAAGTATGATCAAGTGGCTCTTTTCTGTTTTTTGCTGCTTCAATATAAATTTTTAAATTCTCTTTTATTTTGTCTTGCCCTATATATTCATTGAAAGATAAAGGTCTAAGAGTTTTTTCTTCCTTTTTTTCTTCGATTGATGCTTCCAATCGCAAATTTTTTTTATTCATATATCCCCTATTAATTTATTTTTAAATTAAATAAAATGTAATGCTTTTTTTAGCATCATATCTTCACTCATTGTATCATCAACTTTTGCATCTAGTAGAGCTTGCTTTGCTTTCTTGTTTTGATATCCAAGTGATATTAAAGCTTGTATTACATTTTCCATTTTGATTGATAATTTTATAGAATCATTTTGTAGATTCACTTCTAAATCTTTTTTATTTGTAATTTGATTAAAATCTAATTTATCTTTTAGATCTATAATTATTCTGCTAGCTGTTTTTTCGCCTATTCCTTTTATTGAAGAAAGTAATTTTTTATCATCTTTTGCTATTGCTATCATAATTTTTTGAAGACCTAGAGATGATATTATATTTAAAGCATTTTTTGGCCCTACACCATTTACTGATATAAGCTTTAAAAACATTTTTTTATCATCTTTTGTTATAAAACCAAAAAGAGAAATTGCATCCTCCCTTATAGCTAAATATGTGTATATCAGAACTTCTTCTTTTTCTTCGGGTAATAGAAAAATAGAATTTTGTGGTATAAAAATATCATATGCTATCCCTTGTGCTTCTACTACAATATTTTCATTATTTTTTTCTATTAATATGCCTTTAATATAATTAAACATTTTATAATAATAACATTTAAATATGTTTTTTTCAAGTTACAAATTTATTATATAAATTGAAAATGTGTATTAATCAAATATATTTTGATTTTTTAATATTTATGTAGTATAATCATTTTAATATTTTACTTAAAGCGAGAATATTTTGAAAATATGTTTAACGGGTGGTGGAAGTGCTGGGCATGTAATGCCAAATATTGCTATTTCTGAATCACTTAAAAAAGAAAATTATGAATTAATATATATTGGTTCTAATAATGAAATGGAAAAAGAGTTAATTGAAGCTCACTCAATTCCATTTTTTAGTATTACTACTGGTAAATTAAAAAGATATCATGCGATGTCTAATTTTAAAATGCCCTTTAATGTCATTCAAGGTATAAATGAGTCAAGAAAAATTTTAAAAAAAGAAAGCATTGATTTAGTGTTTTCTAAAGGTGGTTTTGTAAGTGTACCTGTAGTACTAGCTGCTCATATGCTAAAAATTCCTATTATATCACATGAAGCAGATATGACACCTGGATTAGCAAATAAAATTTGTATACCTTATTCTAACAAAGTATGCGTTAGTTTTGAACATACACTCTCTCTTATTCCAAAAGAAAAAGGTGTATATACTGGTCTTCCAATAAGAAAAGAGATTCTTAAAGGAGATATAAATAAAGGACTTTCTTTTTGTTCTTTTGAGCCAAAAGAAATTAATAATAAATTTAAGCTTTTGATTATTGGTGGTTCACAAGGTTCTCTTTTTATCAATAATTTAATAAGAGAAAATATTGATTCTCTTTGTAAGTATTTTGATATTATTCACTCTTGCGGAAAAGGTCATTTGGATATAAGAATCAAAAATCCATCATATAAACAAGTTGAATTTCTTAGTGAAGAATTAAAAGATATATATGCTATGAGCGACATTATTATTTCAAGAGCAGGTGCAAATATGATATATGAAATAATGGCACTAGGAAAATATAATTTACTCATACCTTTGTCTAAGAGTGTATCAAGAGGCGATCAAATATTAAATGCAAAAGCTTGTGAAAAAGCAAATCTTTCTAAAGTAGTATATGAAGAAGATATAATGCAAAATAAAAATGTATTTTTTAATGCAATCAAAGAATTGTATGATAATAGAAATATTTATAAAAAAGCCCTTAGTGAATGGAAAAAATTTGATGCTACAGAAAAAATCGTAGAACAAATAAATACACTTATGAAAAAATGAATAAAAAAATAGAAAAAACATTAGAATATGATAAAGTAAAAAATATTATTTCTGAATATGCGAATTCTTTTGATGCAAAAGAAATGATAAATAACTTACGCCCTATAAAAAGTGCTACAGAAATAGAAAAACTACATACAGAAAATGAAGCTACTTTGGATATGATTAGAATAAAAGGTATTCCTCAATTCTTTGGCACAAAAAATATCGATATTATTTTAAAAAAATTAGAAATCAAATCTACTCTTTCTATAAGAGAAATTTTAGATGTTTTGGATGTACTTATTGTATCAAATAGAATAATAGAATATTTTTATAATGATGAGCATTTAAACAAAGAAATAGTATCACTAAATATTATAAAAGAATATTTTACTAGTATTAAGCCTATGAAAAATACGGTAGAAGAAATAAGAAAAATAATAATTAGTGAAGATGAAATAAGTGATAACGCAAGCCCTACCCTAAAAGACATACGAAAGAAAAGACACATTTTAGAAGAAAAAATACATAGTACAATGAATAAATTATTAAATTCATATAAAGACTATTTGCAAGAACCTATTATTGTACAAAAAAATAATACATATTGCTTACCAATAAAAGCTGAGAATAAAAATAAGATACAAGGTACAGTCCAAGACCAGAGTGCATCTTCTTTTACACTATTTATAGAACCACTTGAAATAATACAAATTAATTCAGATATTAAAAAAAATATTTTAGATGAGCAAATAGAAATAAATCGTTTACTAAAATATTTAAGCGAAGAATTATCTTTTCATATAGATGAACTATCTACAAATATTAAAAATTTAATATATCTTGATTTTCTTTTTGCAAAAGCAAAGTATCATTTAGAAATGAAATGCACAAAGCCAATAATAAATGATGATAATTATATTAATTTAAAAGATGCAAGGCATCCTCTAATAGACAAGGAAAAAATAGTGCCAATTGATATCTCATTAGGTAAAAACTATTCCTCTCTTATAATTACTGGTCCTAATACTGGTGGCAAAACAGTTTGTTTAAAAACTGTAGGTTTAATAGAGCTTATGGGTTTATCTGGTATTTTTATTCCTACTTTTGATAACTCTTCTATTGCAATATTTGATGAAATATTTGCAGATATTGGAGATGAACAATCTATAGAACAATCTTTATCCACTTTTTCTTCTCATATGAAAAACATAATTTATATACTAAAATACGCAAATGAAAAATCTCTTTCTCTTTTTGATGAGCTTTGCACGGGTACAGACCCAACAGAGGGAGCTTCACTTGCTATATCTATTTTGGAAGAAATGAAAAATAGAAATTCAACTCTTATTGCTACAACGCATTATCCTGAAATTAAAATGTATGCATTAAGTAGAGATGGCATAGAAAATGGTTCATTTGAATTTGATATAAACAATTTATGCCCTACATATAAACTTTTAATAGGCTTACCTGGAAAATCAAATGCTTTTTTAATTTCAGAAAAATTAGGCTTAGACAAGTCTATTATAGAAAAAGCTAAAATGAAATTATCCAATCAAGATATAAAATTTGAAGATGTGGTAGCTTCTCTTCAAGAGAGTAAAAAAACTATAGAACAAGAAAGAGAGGAAATAGAAAAATATAAAGCAGAAATAAGTTTATTGAAAGAAAAAGTATTAAGGCAAAAAAAAGGACTTGAAGATAGAGAAAATTCAATTATAAAAAAAGCAAAAGAAAAAGCTATAGAAATATTAAATAATGCCAATGAAATATCTGAAAAATCGATAAAAAATATTAAACAATATGAAGAAGATATTACAAAATTAAGAAATGAAAAAAGTAATATAAATCAAAATTTAAATTCTTTGCAAGAATCTTTAATTTTAGATGAAAAGAAAAAATTAAAAGGTCCATCTCTTCCTATTTCTCCAAAAAAAATAAAAATTGGCGATAAAGTACATATTTTATCTCTTGATATCGATGGAATTGTAGATACTTTGCCTGATAAAAATTATAATTTATTTGTGCAATGTGGAAATTTACGGACCAAAACTTTTGTAAAAGATTTAGAGTATTTAAAAGAATCTGATAAAAAAGATAACCAATCAAAACAAAAAAACTCTTATAAAAATACTGCCTCTAGTAAAATTAATAAAGATGCTAGTATAAACAATAAATCATTGAATATTTCTCCACAAATAAATGTAATTGGGTTAAATACAGATGATGCATTATTTGAAGTAGAAAAATATATAGATGATGCTTATCTTTCTAATTTAATGCAAGTTAGAATTATTCATGGAAGAGGAACTGGTGCATTAAAAAATGCTATTGCTAATTATTTAAGAAAGCTAAAAATAATTTCTAGCTTTAGACCAGGCGATTCATTTGAGGGTGGAGATGGAGTAACTGTAGTTCTTTTCAAATAAATTAAATCATCATATTTTTCCATTTTTTATTTTTACAATAAAAATAATATGGGACTTCTATTATTAGCATTGTAAACCAACCAGCTATCATACCATATGCTACTGCTGGAAAGCCAATTATAGGTATAAAAATATATGCCACAATAACTCTTACACAAACTTGAATTGAGGAAGTGATTAAAGTAATAGACATATTGCCCATTCCTCTAAAAAATGATTGTAATGCATTTGTGATACCAGGTGTAATATAAAAAAACGCTATTATTTTAAAATATTTTACTCCAAGAGATATCATTTCATTTGATCCTTTTGGAGAAAAAAGAATCATTATATATAATCCACAAAAATATGTAATTAAAGCAATAATAATACTATATATAAATTCTAGTACTAATCCTTTTTTCATTGTTTCTCTAATTCTAATATACTCTTTTGCTCCCCTATTTTGTGCTACACAAGTCATTATTCCATAGGAAATACTTTGTTGTGGTATTATTGTTAAATCATCTAATTTAGAAGTTGCATTATATGCTGCCATAGGTGTTATTGATAATGTATTTACTTTAGATGTAAGTAGGATTTTCCCCAGTGGTGGGACTGCTTGTTGTATAGCTGTAATAAGCCCATAACTCATTGTTTTTTTATATAAATTTTTATCAAAAATTAAATCTTGTTTTCTTAAATGAAGTATATTTTTTTTCATTTGAACATAAATTATGCAAGATACGCACGCAACTATTTGCGATATTAGTGTTGCAAATCCAGCACCAAATACACCCAAGCCTAAATATATTACAAAAATAATATCCAATATTAAATTAATTATTGCAGAGATTATTAAAAAAAAGGTTGCTGTTTTACTATCGCCTATAGCTCGCAAAGCATTTGAATATACATTATACATAAATACAAATAAAAAACCCACAGCTACTACTTGCAAATATATAATTGCTTCATTTAATGCTTCATTAGGTACTCTTAATAAAATAAATATTTTTTTTGCAAATATGATACATAATATTGCTATTATACAAGTGAATATTGTTCCAGATATAATAGTAGTAGATACTTCTGTTTTTATTTTTTTATTGTCATTTGCTCCAAAAAATTCGGATATAATAACAGAAGCTCCAATGCAAATTCCTGATACTAAATGAATAACCATAGTCATTATAGGAGCAACAGAGCCTACTGCTGCAAGTGATGTTTCTCCTAGGTTTTTCCCTATAATAATCAAATCTATAGCATTATATGTGAGTAAAATAATATTGCCAATAATAAGAGGCAAAGCATAATTAAATAAATGCTTATATATGCTTCCACTAGTCATTTTTATGTCTATTTTTTTATTTTCTTTTTTCATTCACTTTCCTAATTGTAAAAAATCTAATTCATATTTTTATAATAATCTTTTATTTTAATTCAAATAGTTTTATTTCGTTTTGGAATCCTACTAAAAGGTTTGTATTAAAAAAATTATTTAAATAAATTATTTTTTCTGTATTTTCTATTTCGCCATTAAAAATTAAATCTAAATTTTTATTATAAATATTTATTTCCTTATTTTTTATAAAAATTAAATAATTATTTGATAAATAAAAATCTTGATAATCGATATTAATACTTTTTCTTGAAAGTAGATTTCCTGCTTTATCAAAATTTTCCACAATATTGTCTTCTAAAACTATTGATAACAATTGATTAGACATATCTATAGATTTGATTTTTTTATCATATTTTATTTCTTTTATTATTTTAGGATTAATTAACACTTTTGTAGAATAAAATTTTAAACCACCATTATAAACACTTAGTGCATATTCATTATCAAAAAAATGAACTTTAGATATAAAATTGCTTTCATTGGAATTTACAAAACTTCCTACTATTCTATTTGCTCCTACATTTTTTCCTATTTCACTAAAATTATAAAATATTACTTTTGATGTAAAAATATTTTCATTTGTAATTATGCCATAAGAAACTATAATTTCTGTAGAATCATTTGATACAGCAATATCTATTGGATACCCCTCTCCTTTGAATGTAGACTTGATTGAAATGTCCATTTCTTTTAATTCTTTTGAATACACTTTTATAAAAGTTGCTTCGATATCATCTACTATTATAAAACTAATACCATCATCAGAAACTACCGCTTTTTCTATAATCTTATCTGCTATAGCATATGATAAAAGACCCAATTTATTGAATAAATATAAATCATTACCACCTTTGTCAGCAATAAGTGCATAATTTCCTCTAATAGACACAATAGGATTTTTCATATTGTATGTGTGTGTCCATTTAAAATCTGTATTATTATTAAAAAAAGATATACCATCTTTTGATATTCGTAAAATTCCACCATTAAATTCTTTATATATTAGAGTAGAATCAATTGTATTATCTTTTGTTATAACATTTTTATTTTTTAGTATTAAAGTATCACTTGCTTTTGGAAAAAAAATATTAAAAATTATAGACAAAAATAAAGCAAAGATAATAGCAAAAACTATTATCTTATTCTTAGTAAAG
>JAUNSV010000005.1:18642-91067 GCA_030539055.1 Eubacteriales bacterium
TTTATTATTTTTTGTATTTTTGTTTAAATGTTCTTTTGAAAAATTAATTTCACTCATTATAATTTTTTTATTTAATATTCTCCCATTTCATGCAATTTTTTAAATTCTTTTTGGACTTTGAATTTATCTTCTGCATATGTTACTCCAAACCACTTATCATCTACTTTAAGCACTTTTACAATACACTCTTCTTTTTGTATTTTTGTATCAATAATTGATGGTAAAAGGAATTCTGCCTTTGGATTATTCAAGTTTACATTTAAAAAATCTTCAAAATCTTTATCGAGCATATTTACAAATTCTTTTGGGAGACCCCACATATTCATTGATACTATAGCATTCTCATCCACTTTTACTTTATTTTTTTCTTCATCTAAACCAAAAAGATTATTATTTTCATCATATGCAATATCATATGTTTCTGTTACACTATTTAAAATATTATCATTATTTACTTTGCAAACTCCTCTTGTTACAGTACCATTATCTGAAAGAGTATTTTTTACAATAAACCCTGCCATACATAATTCTACCTTTTTTTCATTTGGTATTTTAGTAGATACCAAGTATTCGTGTATTTTATTAAATCCACTTTTTCCATAATAATCATCTGCATTTATGACTAAAAAAGGCGAATCTATAGCTTCTTTTGCACAAATTATGCAATGTGCTGTTCCCCAGGGCTTTTTTCTATCTTGTGGTAAAATGTATCCACTTGGGAGCTTGTCAAGCTCTTGAAATACATACTTGCATGGAATTAGCTTCTCTATTCTTTTTCCTATAACTTCTATAAATTCTTCTTCTATTTCTTTTCTAAGAACAAATACTACTTCATCAAATCCTGCTTTTTTTGCATCATTTATTGAATAGTCCATAATAATTTGACCATTTGGACCCACTTTTGTTAGCTGTTTGATACCTTGCCCAAACCTAGAACCAATACCTGCTGCCATAATTAATAATTGAGTTTTCATTATTCCTCCATTTACACATATTTTCACATTTATTTCATTATAACATAATCTTGAAAAAAATTAAATATGTAGTATAATATTAATATATACTAAATATAAAGGAGGAAAATATGAACGAAGTAATAAAAAACTTACTTGAAAGACGCTCCATAAGAAAATTTATTGATAAAGAAATTTCAAAAGAAGATTTGGATTTAATATTGAAAGCTGGAACATTTGCTCCAACTGCTTCTGGCAAACAATCTCCCACAATGGTTGTAATAAATGGCAATGATTTAAATGAATTAGAAAAAATAAATGCCGAAATTTATGGCAAAAATGATCACCCATTCTATGGTGCAAAATTAGCTATACTTGTGCTTGGTGATGCAACAAATAAAAATACAATATATGATGGTTCTCTTGTTATGGGTAATCTAATGAATGCTGCTCACTCTCTTGGTATAGGTTCTTGCTGGATACATAGGGCAAAAGAAACTTTTGAAAGAGAGGATGGCAAGAAATTTCTTAAAAAATGGGGACTAAGTGGCGAATACACAGGCATAGGATATTGCATCCTTGGATATGCAGATTCTGATTCTCCTAAACCAGCAGAAAGAAAAGAAAATTATGTAATATTCGCATAAACAATACTAAAATAGAAAGGATTTTTATACACAATGAATTTTGAAAAAATTAAACGCATTATTTCAATTGTACTTATTTCTACACTTATGTTGAATTTAACTTCTTGTGCTTTATTTCCTACAGGTGATGATGCTCTTAAGATTCCAGTTAAAGAAGTAATGCCTTATGATGAAAAGCGTATTTATACCAAAGCTGATTTGTATAAATATGAAAAAGCTGATCTTGAAGCAACATTTAAAGTATATGAAAAGGATTTTACAGACTTTTTTTACAATAATACAAATTTAGCCGAATTGAAAGATGAAGAAAAAGAAAATTTTTCTAATATTTTAGTTGTAAAAAATGGAAACTATAGTACTTACAAAAAATATTTGGAAACTTTTGATGAAGAAAAACACAAAGAGTATTTAACACTTCCAAATTGCGACTATATGGATTTTATAGATTCAAATGGATATTTTAAAGATAATCACATTTCAAAAATGGAAATAAATTTACTACTTGATACATTGAAAGATGAGGGATTATACTATTCTATGGATGCAGATTTTTTTGAAAGATTATCTGTTGATAAAGATTTTATAGAGACACTTCTTCCTAATTCTTCCTCATCTGTTGCAAGTGCTAATGAAGCTTTTGATTACAAAAATTATCAAAAAAAGTTTACTTTAAAAATGTCTGAAGATGGATATATATCTAAAGATATAATTGATGTAGAATTTACAGCAATGTCTACATCTTCATATACATTTGTAAATAAAGGTAATTATTCTACTATTATGCTTAGGGAAATAAATGATGATAATCAAACTTATGATTTATATGATATGTATGGTCAAACATTTAATCGATATATTGCTACAAGAAGAGTAAATATTTTGAAAGGTACTATGGTTGGTTTTGCTACATCATTTCCAGATTTAGCTTATATGATTTTGAAGTCTACATCTGGTCTTATGTATAATTCTATTGATGATATAATACAAAAACATGAGCAAGGTGGATTTGTACATGAAATGTATGAAAAATCCATATATTCAAATAGAGTATTTTATGATGAAAAAGGATATATTACATCATTAACTACATTTGCTACTGTAAATAATTCTTCATCTCAAATGGAAGAAATGCAGAAAATGATGAATCTTTCAAATCAAATGAATGCTGGTGAAATAACTGCCGAAGAATATGAGAGTCAAATGGCAGAAATAAATAACAATCTAAATAATAATTAATCGAGGAGGTTTTTATGATTATAACATTCGTAGGCAAGGGAATTGATTTAACAGAAGCACTAAAAAATACTATAGAAAAAAAGGTTGAAAGATTGGATAAATATTTTACAAAAGATACTCCTATAAATATTACTCTATCTACTCAAAAACATAATCAACGAATAGAAGTTACTATTCCTGTAAAAGGGAATTTAATAAGAGCAGAGTATGAAACACAAGATATGTATAGATCTATAGACTTAGTAATGGATATTTTAGAAAGACAATTAAGAAAGTATAGAAATAAAATTCAAAATAGAAAGTATGCTCAAATTTCAAAAGATGATTCTATAGGTGCTTTCAAAAACGATTTGTCTTCTTCTGATGAAAATGTAGAAATTGTAATATCAAAACGAAAAGTGTTTGATTTTAAACCAATGACTCCAGAGGAAGCATGTTTACAAATGGAGTTATTGCAACATCAATTTTTTGCTTTCAATAATGCAAATACTGGAAGAACAGAAGTTGTATATAGAAGAAAAGATGGAACTTATGGTTTAATAGAGCAAGAATAAGCTATATAAATAATTCAAATAAAAAAGTAGCTTCAAATAAAGCTACTTTTTTTATGTTTCTTTTTAAATATTATTCTATTACTTTTTCAACTACATCGCTTTTATCTAATACAGGGTCAACTATTGGTTCAATTGATGGGTCTTCTGGATTAACAACTGGCTCTATATAGCTTTGCACTACATTTATTGTTAATGCATGCAATTGTCCTCCAATTACATCATTTGATGGTTCTTCATATAATACTTCTATTTGATCCCCTTTTGATAATTCTTTTGTACCATCGATATTTATAATATCTGTTGCTTGATCAATAGCAAATGTCATATTTTCACCATTTGAAGATAATAACTCTAATATCTCTTCGCTAACACTTTCTATTGTTCCAAAAACATATTGCTCATTTGAAGAAGTGCTTAATAAAGTAATCGATAAAGCTACATTTTGTGCATTCTCTAAGTCTGTAAGTAACCATCCACCATCTCTATATACAACTTCTATTTCATCTCCTTGTTTTAATTCCCTTCCATCAGGAATATTCATTTCTGTTTCCATACCTATTTGGAATATGAAGTCTTCATTATCATCGCTCTTTTCAATAGTTATCATATCATCATTTATTTCTTTTATTATGCCTTGAGCGGAATTAGAGACATTACCTTTTACTTCAATATTTGTTGTATACCAATTCTCTCCTTGAAGTAAGTTTACTTCGTAATCTTCATCATTATTACTTAATACTTCTTCATCATTATTTCCCTCTTCACTCTCTTCTCCAAAGTCTATAAGCAAATGATTAAAATCATAATATCCAAATTCTATTTCATCTCCAACTTTTAATTCATTATTGGAAGCACCTTTTATTTCACAAACATCATTATAATATGTAACTCTTATTGCTCCCTCCGCACCTGTTACTATTTCATTTGCAAATGCATCATCATTCCCTGTATCGGGATAAATTACTAATTCATTGTCATTTATAGCTACTATTTTGCCTTTTGCTTTACCATTCTCTCTAGTTTCCATTTCAGATTTTAAATTTGTTTTTCCATCATATATTATAAACAAACTATAACTCTCATTTTTTGGACAATAAGCTTCTACTTTTGGTGTAGATTTTCCCTGTGATATTACTGAAATTGTAAACAATATGCCCCAAAAATCAGAATTCTTATCTTTGTCATATCTGTATGTTTGTCTAGCCCTAATTATATAGACATCGCTACCACTATTAGTATCTTTATAAGTGTACAAATCATCCCAATGGCAGTACCACCTAAGATCATCTTCAGGAATATCAATACTCGTATTTCTTTTTAGTACTTCATAAAATTGTTTTCTATCTATTTTTAATACTTCTCTAATATGATTTAAATTACCTTTTGAAGCAGGTCCAGATTGAAAACCATTTTTATTTAGTAGTGATTGCACATTTTTTAAATACGAAAGTGAAGGATAATAAATATTCAATATGGCTTTCGGATTAGTAATGTTTTTTAAAACTGTTTTTGCATCTGGTTTAATTGGAAAGTAAGTATCATTTGCTTCAGATATTAATTTAGATCTCAATATTTGAATACAATTTTCATCATTCTTCCCATATCTAAGCGTGTCATAATCTTCATTAAATACAAATTTTGGTGCGTTCTTATATGCTGCATTAATAGATTTTAAATTTGAATTACTTGAACTATTGTCGCCAATCAATGTCATATAAATAGCCATAATTTTTACTAGCTTCTCTTTATCATTCGCATTTACTTCCATTTGATATTTTAGAGATAATTTTGCATATCCCACAGCTTCTACATAAGCACTCATAAAAAAGTCATTGTATGTTATATTGCATCTTGATTCTTGAGATGCCCAAGGAAAATGCATATTTTTTGAAATATCATAATTTGTTTTAAAAATATTTTGATTTGATCTGTTTGCAAAACCAGCAAGAGTAGTACCATAAGACATTATTTTTTCATAAATACTTGAGCCACCAACTTGTTTTGTGTGATAATCGCTTAAAATAGATTTTACTGTTTTAGCATCCTTTCCTGCAAGATCAAGTGCTTGTCTTGTTACTTTATTTGAAGCATCTATATCATTTCTTATTCCAGCTGCTTTAGCTACATCTTCTCGTAAATTTGCATTTTTTATTTCTTTCATTATTTCTTGAATAGCTTTTATTATTTGATCCAACTTTGCGTTTATTTCATCCAATCTATCATCTGTTGATTTTGATCCAAATAATTTTGAAAGTAATTTGCCTGCTGCCCAGTCAAATACTTTTTTTTCAATATTTCCACCAAGGCTATTTAGTACAGTATTCCAATTAAAATTTAAAATACCGCCTCCTAATGAATCATCTCCCTCTCCTTGGTCTTCATTTCCACTTCCACTTGCATCATTTAAATCGTCTCCCCCTAACTCTTGAAAATTCACTTGTTCATAATTATCAAAATCATAATACATTACATTTGGAATATACCAATCATAATCCTCTAGGTCCTCGCCCCAATCATCTGTAGGATTAGAATTACCATAATCATCATTCTCGCTAGCTTCTCCCATTTGTCTTAAAGAAGCAAGTATTTGACCCTCGTATGAAGAGTCATCCTTATTTGAAAGTGCATTTTTCAATTCTTCATTTGAAATACCATATTCATTTAAATTTTCATTTTTTGCATTTGTAGCATATGCAGGATATACATTTATTAAAATATTCCCACAAAGCATTGACAAAATTAAAAATATGGAAAGTAATCGTTTCTTTATTTTCTTTTTCATAATTTTACCTCTTCATTGTTGGTCCAGAAATATATGGCTCTTGTTGATCTGGAAATTCCATTTTGTCATTCTTCTCTTTTGTTGTATCTATAAATTTAATATTAAGAGAAGAATCTATCTCAAAATTGTAATAATATGTGTAATCAAATTCATTCTCCCATGGTCTGCCGTATTTAAATATAATACTTATTTTCCCTTGTTTTATAGGAGTAAATCCATACACAACCTTATGTGAAGCACCTGGAATCATTTCGCTTTCTTTTTTTGTTTCAGAATTTTTATGAGCTATTTTTACTTTTCCATTTCCCTTACTTGTTATATCCCACAAATAACCTGTAGAACCATTCTCTTCAACTTCAAATTCTACAATTTGTCCTACTCCTTTTGTCTCCTCTTGTGCTGCTTGTGTTGTTGTTTCTTCTTGTTTTGTGTCTTTTGATGATGAACAAGCTACTAAATATATTGCTAAGACAACAGAAAAAGCAATGATAAATATTTTTTGTATTTTCATATTTACTCCATTTCTATACAAATATATACTTTTTGTATATTATTTATTATGACTTTATTATATACTAATAAATATACAAAGTAAAGAAATATTTTTTTGTAAATTCTCCAGAAAACTTATCATTGCTTTATTATTATTTTTTTTATAAAAAATTTATTTGTTATACAAAGCTCTTATTGCATTTAATATTGCAATTATTGTTACGCCTACATCTGCAAAAATTGCTATCCACATATTTACTATTCCAAAAGCACCCAAGATTATGCTAATAATTTTTATTGAGAGAGCAAAAAATATATTTTCGTACACTATATTCATACATTTTTTTGATATATTAATTGCTTTTGGTATTTTCAATGGATCATCATCCATTATGACAACATCTGCTGATTCTATAGCTGCATCTGATCCAATTGCACCCATAGATATTCCTATATCAGATAAAGTAATAACTGGTGCATCATTTATTCCATCACCTACAAAAGCAAGCGTTTCATTTCTATTTTTATTTTTTAATAGTTCATCTACTTTTGATACTTTATCTTGAGGTAGTAAATTACTATAATATTCTTCTATCCCAAGAGAGGATGATACATTTTTTGCTACATTCTCTTTGTCGCCTGTAAGCATAATTATTTTTTTAATGTTTAAATTTTTTAATTGTTGTATAGCTTCTTTTGATGTTGGTTTTAAAATATCTGATATTAAAATATGCCCTGCGTACTCATTATTTATAGCAACATGCACTATTGTACCTATATGATGGCATTCAATATATTGTATATTGAATCTTTTCATAATTTTTTCATTTCCAACAATTACTTCTTCGTTTTTAATATTTGCTACTATGCCCTCTCCACTTATTTCATTTATGTTTTTTACTTCTTTTATATTTATTTCTTTTCCATAAGCTTTTTGCAAACTAATACTTATAGGATGGGTTGAATTGCTTTCTGCATATGCTGCATACTCAAGTATTTTTTCATTTTCTAATTTATTGTGATGAATGCCATTTACTTCAAACACGCCTTTTGTAAGAGTACCTGTTTTATCAAATACTATATTTTTAATTTTAGTAATGCTCTCAATATAATTTGAACCTTTAATAAGGATACCTTGTTTGCTTGCTCCACCTATTCCAGAAAAAAAACTAAGCGGAATACTAACAACAAGTGCACAAGGGCAACTAATTATTAAAATAGTTAACGCTCTATAAATTGAATTAGAAAAATTAGCATCCATATGCAAAACAATAATATTGAACAAAGGAGGTACAAAAGCTAAAATTAAAGCAAATAAGCACACTATAGGTGTATATATGCGTGCAAATTTTGATATAAAATTTTCTGATTTAGCTTTTCTTGTACTTGCATTATCTACTAAATCTAAAATTTTAGAAACTGTTGATTCTCCAAATTCTTTTTCTGTTTTTATTTTTAAAACGCTATTTAAATTTATACAACCACTAATTACTTTATCACCTATATTTACTTCTTTTGGTAAGCTCTCTCCTGTAAGATTAGATGTGTTTAAACTTCCTTTCCCATCAATAATTATACCATCAATAGGAATTTTTTCACCTGGCTTTACGATTATTGTTGTACCAATGTGTACACTGTCTGGAGACACCTTTTCTATTTTTTGATTTTTCTCAATATTAGCATAGTCTGGTCTTATATCCATAAGTGCTTTTATATTTTTTCTGCTTTTTGATATAGCAAGGCTTTGAAACAGTTCACCTATTTGAAAAAAAAGCATAACAGCTATGGCTTCAGTGTAATCACTGCTATAATATGTTATACTAAATGTATGATTTGAATATAATAAAAATCCGTTTTCTATTCCATTTCTTTTATTAAATATTGCTATCCCTACAGCACCTAGAGTAGCTAGTGCCATAAGAAAATTTTCATCAAATATTTGACCATTTATTATGCCTTTTATAGCTTTAATTAAAATATCATAAGATATAATTAAATAAATAATCATATATAATAAAAATTCTAAAATAGGATTTAAATATATGAAATGTAAAATAAATAAAAATATAAAAGTAAATATTATTCTTATTAATGTTTTCTTTTGTTTCTTTTTCATTTTGCTTTTTCTCATTCAATATTTAAAACAAAATCGGGTTCAACTTTTTTACTTTGTTTTATTATTTCTTTTAATAATTCTTTTTCATCTACACTATCTTCATACTCTATTATCAATTTTTGAAGCATAAAATTTATTTGTGCATCCTTAATATTATTTATTTGTTTTATTTTCTCCTCGATTTTGTTTGCACAAGAAGGACAATCTACTTCAATATTATAATTTTTCTTCATATGATTACTCCTTTTTTTTACTTTTTATTTTCATAATTTGTTGTTGTTTTGTGTTTTGTGTCTTTTGCAATATACAATTAAACATATACTTAATTGTTTAATATATTAATGCATTTCGCTTTTTTTGTCAAGAGCTTTATTATTATATTTTTTTATGTTATAATAGTGTATTATATGGGGGTAAATATGAACAAAAAAAAAGCACCTCATGACCATGGGGAGCATTTAGATAGTATTATTAATTCTATACCAAAAGATAAAGATTTTTATAATGTTGCAGAAATTTTTAAACAATTAAATGATTTATCTAGGTTAAAAATATTTTTTATACTTTGTCATGTTGAAGAATGTGTTACTAATATATCATATATTACAAATATGACAAGCCCTGCTGTATCGCATCATTTAAAATCATTAAAAAATTGTTCGCTTATAATTAGTAAAAGAAAAGGTAAAGAAGTATATTATAAAGCAGCTCTCTCAAAAAAAGCTCAAAGTTTACACCATATGATAGAAAATTTAATTAAAATCACTTGCCCTAGCGAATAATTTATTCTATAGGTACTTTTGTTAAAATGTCAAAATATAATATACCTTTTTCATCTTTTTTTACTACAGCTAAGTCTTCTATTCTTATGCCATATTTATTTTCAAAATATACACCTGGTTCTATAGATACTACTTGATTTTCAAAAATCTCACTATCTCCAAAAAGTATATTGTTTTCTTTTCTTTTTCTTGTAATAGTTGGAGGGCTTTCATGCACAGAAAGCATATATCCTACTCCATGACCTGTACCATGGTTATAATCTAAATTATATTTATTCATATAATCTCTTGCTATTTTGTCTAATTCATATCCTTTTGTTCCTTGTTTAAATTTATGATTTACTAATTTTAAAAAAGCTTTTTTTACTATTTTATAATTCCTTTTTTCCTCTTTAGTCAATTTTCCAAGCTTAATAGTTCTTGTAACATCTGTAGTACCACCTTGGTATGTAGCGCCAGAATCTATAAGCAAAAACCCTTCATTTTTAATTCTTTTACTTTTATCTCTTTTATTTGTTGGTACATCATAATGAATTGTGGCAGCAGATTCTTTATAAGCCATAATTGTTTTGAAGCTTAAGCATACAAAGTCTTTATGTTTTTTTCTTCTATTATCTAATTCTTCCATAAGCATTTTTTCTGTCCAATACTCTTTATCAAAATCTATTGTTTTTACAAACTTAATAAAGTTTGTAAGGATTTCTCCATCAATTTTATGTACCCTTTTTATATTTTGTATTTCTTTTTTAGTTTTTATTGATTTTAAAAAAGAAATGTTTGATTCAAATTTTTCTTTAGTAAATTTTTTTTCATCCTTTTTAAAATCATTATAATCTTTTATAAAAATATCTAATTCATCTAAATAATCTTTTACTTCTTTTGTAATTTTTTCTTTATCTAGATATATAACATTAAATGTAGGAGCAATGATTAATTTAGCTCTAAAAATTGGTGTATACTTTTCATCCTGTCCTCGTAAATTTAATATATAGCACACTTCTTCTTCGTCTGTAATAAAAAGATACTTGTCTTTAATTTCCTTTTTTAAATTGTTAATTAATTTTTTTGAACTAAAGCACTCGACTTTTTTATTTAATCTCCAAATTTTCATATTAATCTTCCTCTACTATTATATTCTCTTTTTTTAATATATTTTGCAATTCATTTATTAATTCTGTATTAATATTAACATTATAATTTTGTATTAATTTTTGCTTCTTTTCTTCTATCAATTTTATTATAATATTGCTTGTTCCATCATACTTTTTTAAAATATTTATTACATTATTATATTTTTCTTTGTATTCATTTACATTTTCAAAACAAATATATAAAATATTTTTTTTATCATCTAATTTTATAATTTTTTCCGCTAATAATTTTGATTTCCCTTGGTCTACTAAATCTACCTTACCCTCTATTAAGAGTTTTTCATTTTCATTTAAAAGCATTTCATATTTTTCAAATGTATTTGGGAATACTATTACTTCTATATCTCCATATTCATCCTCTAAAGTTAAATTTGCCATTTTATAACCATTCTTAGTCAACTTACGAGCATAGCTAGTACAAATGCCTGCAATTTTTATATTTTTATTTATATACTTTTCTATAGGTGAATTTTCATTGTCTTCATCATAATAAAATGATAATGTATTAATATTTGTATTATGTTTTATAATATTTTTGTATTCTTCTAATGGATGCCCCGATAAATACATACCAGATGTTTCTTTTTCTCTCATGTATAAATCATCTTTTGAATACTCTCTAACATCTTTATATTCATTTAATAATGTTTCATCTTGAATATTTATATTGTTTTCATTACCCTCTTTTGAAATCATTACATCAGCAAGAGATAATTGACCATCAACATTAAAATCAATTGATTTGTTTGAATTTTTTATAATAAGTGGATATATAATAATTTTTTGTTTTCTATTGCCACTAAATGCATCAAAAGCTCCTGCAAATATTAGTGACTCTATTGCATTTTTGTTTACATTTCTATCTTTCACTCTATTTAAAAAATTATAAAAAGATTTATACTTTCCATTTATTTCTCTTTCATCTATGATAGATTTTGCAACTATACCTCCCACTCCTTTTAATGCAGAAAAGCCTATTAATATAGAATTATTTTTTACTGTGAAATTATCAAAAGAATTATTTATATCTGGTGGTAGAATATTTATGTTGATTGATTTTGCATATCTTATATAATTTGATAATTCTTCTCTTTTATCTATTACAGAATTACATAATGCACTAATAAATTCAATAGGATAATAACATTTTAAATATGCTGTTTGATAAGCTACATATGCGTATGCTGCTGCATGTGATTTATTAAAAGCATATGATGCAAATCCTAGGACATCCTCAAATATTTTATAAGCAATTGTTTCACTTATACCTTGAGGTACACATCCTTTTATATTTCTATCTTTATCTCCAAAAATAAAAGCTTTTCTTTCTCTCTCTAATTCATCTAAATGTTTTTTTGACATAGCTCTTCTAACCATATCAGCACCACCGAGAGAATAACCTGCTAAGCTTTTAAATATTTCCATTACTTGCTCTTGATATACAATACAACCATAGGTTTCTTTTAATATAGGTTCTAATTCTTTGCAATCATATTTTATATTATTTGATAATCTTTTACCTTTAATATATTTTGGAATAAAATCCATAGGTCCTGGTCTATATAAAGCAATCCCTGCTATTACATCTTCAATATTTGTTGGTTTTAATTCTTTCATAAATTGAGTCATACCTTGCGACTCCAATTGAAAGATGCCCTCTGTTTGACCCTTGCATATTAAATCAAATACTTTTTTATCATTATACTCCATTTTAGAAAAGTTTATTTCTATACCCTTTTCTTCTTTAAGCATACTTAGTGTGTTTTGTATTGCTGTAAGATTTCTTAAACCTAAAAAATCCATTTTTAATAAACCTAACTCTTCTAGAGTTGTCATTGTTTCTGCTGCAACTATAGAACCCTCTGGTGTTCTTGCTATTGCTATATAATCATCTATATGTGATGGAGCAATAACTATACCAGAGGCATGAATAGACATATGTCTTGGAATACCCTCTAAGCGTAAAGATAAATCGACTATTTTTTTTACTTGTGGGTCATTTTCATAATGCTCTCTAAACTCAGATACTTTAAGGACATCTCTTTGATCAAATTTAGTAATATCTTGATGAAGTAGCGTATGTAAATTTACTTGATTTGGAATTAGTTTAGCATTCTCATTGCATTTTGAATATTCTACATCTAGTACTCTTCCTACATCTCTAAATACTGCTTTTGCTTTTAATGTACCAAAAGTAATAATTTGTGATACATTCTCTTTACCATACTTATTGCTTACATACTCTATTACTTCATCTCTTCTTTCTTCACAAAAATCAACATCAATATCGGGCATTGTTACTCTTTCTGGATTTAAGAAACGCTCAAATAGCAGATTGTATTTTATAGGATCAATATCTGTAATACCTAAAGAGTAAGCTACAAGCGAGCCAGCAGCAGAACCTCTCCCTGGGCCTACTGGTATACCACTTTTTTTAGCATAATTTATATAGTCTTGCACTATTAAAAAATAATCAGAAAAACCCATATTATTTATAGTACTTAATTCATACTCTAATCTTTTTCTTAATACTTCATCTATTAAATTATATCTTTTTCTTAAACCATCATTCGATATTTTTTTTAAATACTCAAATGAATCTTCATTATTTGGTGTATTAAAAATAGGTAAATGATATTTATGTGTTTGTTTAGTAAATTCTATACTTACATCACACATATTTGCAATTTTTTCTGTATTATCTATTGCTTCTAATGCATAAGGAAAAAGTTTTCTCATTTCTTCTTCCGATTTAATATAAAATTGCCCACCTAGATATTTTAATCTGTCATTATCATTTACCTTTTTCCCCGTTTGAATGCAAAGAAGAGCATCGTGTGCTTCCACATCACTTTGCAATGTATAATGTACATCATTTGTAGCTATCATGGGAATATTTAATTCTTTAGAGAGCCTTACTAAAGAAATATTTACTTTCTTTTGATCTTCGTATCCATGGTCTTGCAATTCCAAATAAAAATTATCACAACCAAAAATAGACTTAAACCTCTCGGCAGTCTTTTTTGCATTATTGTATTCATTTCTAACTATATATTTTGGAATTTCTCCTGCAAGACATGCAGAAGTACAAATTAGCCCTTTAGAATATTTTTCTAATGTTTCATAATCAACTCGTGGTTTATAATAAAATCCATCTCTAAAACCTGTTGATACTATTTTGATTAAATTATGATACCCCTCATTATTTTTGCATAAAAGAATCAAGTGGTTGTATCTATCTTCACCTTTTGAAAATTCTCTGTCGAATCTGCTTCCCGGTGCTACATACACCTCACAGCCCAAAATTGGCTTGATATTCTTCTCTCTGCAAGCTTTATAAAATTCTATAGCTCCATACATTACCCCGTGGTCTGTAATAGCAATTGCTTTTTGATTTAAAGAAGAAGCTCTGTCAACCATCTCTTTGATTCTGCCAGACCCATCTAATAAAGAATATGAAGTGTGTAGATGTAAATGAACAAATCCCACAATAAATACTATTCCTTAAATGAAAATTGCTTTTATTACTTTTATAGCTTCTTTTTCATCTTCACCATTTACTTCAAGTAAAAAGTCTTTTATATTTTCAAAATCAAAACTCATCATTCCCATAATCGATTTTAAATTTACTGTTTTATCAAGGGTTTTTATAAGTATAGTCGACTTAAAATCGCAAGAAACTTGCACACAGTTTGCCACAAATTTTGGGTCTAATACTTTAGTTGAATTAAAATGAATATTTTCACTTATCATATATCCTCCCTTATCATCTTTCTTATTTTTATAAATTTATGATTGATTTTACTTTTGGTCATACCTTTTCCAATTATACTTGCAAGCTCTGTAAGGCTTGCTTCTTGGTTATTTATTCTTGCATCACAAATAGTTACTAATTCTTCATCTAAAGCTTTTTTATCATATTTTTCGTATAAAAGTTTAATTTCTTCAATTTGTTTTATGCCACAAGACACACTCTTCATCAAATTTGCTGTTTCAAAATTTACTCTTCTATTTATACCTTTTCTTACATCTTTTACTACTCTTTCATTTTCAAAAGTAAGCACAGCTTGGCTTGCTCCAATAATAGATAAGAGAAGAGAAATATTTTCTGCATCCTTTAAATACAATAAATATTTATTGTTTTTAATAATTTCTTTTGCTTCTATATTAAAATATAATAATTCTTTTTTTACTTGAAGCATTTCATTTTTAGTGTCCAATACATATTCAAAATGATATTCTTTTTTTGGATCAGAAATGTGTGATTGTAAAATAAATCTTCTAATCAAGTCTTCTTTATAATCATTTTCTTTTTTATTAGCTATATATTTTTTATGCTCTGTACCAGATGTAAGAATATTTGATATTTCTTCTTTTACTTGTTCACAAAATGAAATCATTTTTTTATATCTCTATGTTCTATATTTACTATATATTTATTTGATTTTTCTATATGTTCTTTTAAATCTTGTGCAAATACTACAGACCTATGGTGGCCACCAGTACAGCCTATGCCTATTACTAGTGTGTTTTTCCCCTCTTTATTATACTCTGGTAATGTAAAATCAATTAATGAATATACTTTCTTTTCAAATTTTGAATAAATATTATTTTTTGTTACATACTCTTTAACTTCTTTTTGTAGTCCAGTTTTCTTTCGCAATTTATCAACATAATATGGGTTAGGTAAAAATCTTATGTCAAATAACAAATCAATATCGTTAGGTATACCATATTTATAACCAAAGCTTATAATATTTATATTTAGTTTATATAAAGAATTTTTTTGCTTTAATACTTTAAGTAGGCTATTTTTTAAATCACCTATTTTTAGTCCATCTGTATCTATGTAATAATCGGCTTCATCTTTTAACCAATATATTTTTTTTCTTTCTAATTTGATTAATTCTATCAATGATATTTTTTTATTATTTGAATTTAAATTTACTAATGGGTGA
Organism: Eubacteriales bacterium; assembly: GCA_030539055.1. Taxonomy (GTDB): domain Bacteria; phylum Bacillota; class Clostridia; order Lachnospirales; family Lachnospiraceae; genus UBA3633. The sequence goes on from JAUNSV010000005.1 coordinate 34,314, forward strand.
TCTCTTCTTGATTCTTTAAATCTCTTGACTAAAATATCATCTTTTGCATCTAAAAAAATAAGAGAGTATTGAGTTTTTGTTTTTTTCCATTTTTTAAATAATTCTTCTAATTGACCAAATTCATTCTCTCCTCTAATATCTACTCCCAGTGCAATATTACCATTTGATTTATGTGCATTAACAGAAATTTCTACAAAGTTCTCAAGTAAAGCTACTGGTAAATTATCAACAGCATAATATCCCATATCCTCTAAATGCTTTAAACAAATAGTTTTTCCAGCACCAGACATTCCTGTTACTATTAGAATTTTCCCCACATTTTCACCTCAGGTTCTAAATCAATACCATGATAAATTGAAACTTTATTTTGAATTTTTTTCATAAGACTGTATATATCTTTTGAAGTAGCTTCACCATCATTCACTATAAACCCACAATGTTTTGTAGATACAGAAGCCCCTCCAATTTTTTCGCCTTTTAAATCGGATTCTTCAATTAATTGACCTGCATAATGTCCACTTGGCCTTTTAAAAAATGAGCCTGCACTTGGTTTATCTAATGGTTGTTTGCCCTTTCTTAATTCTCTAAATGAACTCATTCTTTTAAGAATTTCTTCTGTTTGATCATTAATTAAAGAAAATGTTGCATTGATTACTATACTTTTATCTTTTTGAATAATAGAATCTCTGTAGGCAAATTTACAATCCTCTTTTGATAATACTTTTTCTTCTCCATCAAAACTTATTACTTCTACAAATTCCAAATGATCAGATATATTAATATCATACGCACTTGCGTTCATAGCTATAGCTCCACCAACAGAACCAGGTATTCCACAAAGTGCTTCTAACCCAGATAAACCACAATTTGCTGCTTCATCACAAAAAGATGTTAGAAGAGCTCCTGCTCCAACTTTAATATTGTTTCCCTCAACATTCATTTTAGAAAAATACTCTTTGCTTATTTCTATAATACAGCCATGCACACCCTCATCGGAAACTAAAATATTAGTTCCTCTTCCAAGAATATATGTTTTATAATTTTTTTCTCTAAGAAACTTTACTAATTCAATTAATTCATTTTTATCTTCTGGGCATACTATACAGTCGGCATTCCCTCCAACTTTAAATGATGTATGCTTTTTCATTGATTCATTTGTATATATTTTCATTATTATTCCTCATTACTATTTTCTTTTTTTCTTTTAATCATTCTTTTTTCTAATTTTTCAATTGGATTAAAACCCATTTTTCTTGAACGATGATTTACTGCTGCACTCTCTACTATTATAGCAATATTTCTACCTGGTCTAATAGGGATTTCGTAATAATCTACTTTATTGCCAAGTATTTCTTTTTCTTTTATTTCTTCACCTAGTCTGTCATATTGAGTTTTTTCATTCCATTCAACAAGATTTATTATTAAATTTATATTTTGTTTTTCTAGGACACTTTCTGTCCCATAGCATCTTATTACATCTATAATTCCAATACCTCTTACTTCAATAAAGCCTCTAGTAACATCAGTAGAAGAACCAAGAAGAGTAACATCAGAAACTTTAGAAATAACAACAGCATCATCTGCAACTAGTCTATGACCTCTTTTGATTAATTCTAGTGCAGCCTCGGACTTACCAATGCCAGATTCTCCTGTAATAAAAATTCCCTCTCCATATACATCAACCAAAACACCATGCGATACTATTGTGGGTGCTAATTTTACTTTTAAATATCTAGTTAGTTCAGCTATCACTTCTGTAGTGGAATTTGATGATTGCAATATAGGAATATTATTTTTAGTAAAAATTTCTATTGCTTTTTCATCTGGTATTATATTCCTAGAGTAAATAATACAAGGAATTTTTAGTTCGGCTAATTTTTTGTATCTACTTTCTTTTTTTGAATTATCTAAAGTTTTTAAAAATGTTTGTTCTGCTTCTCCTATAATTTGTACTCTTGTGTGGTCAAATTTTTCATAAAAACCTGTTAAGAAGAGACCTAAACGATTTAAATCGGAGCTTTGTATAAATGTATTAGAAACATTAATGCCCTTATTAATCAATTTCAACTCTTGTTTTTCTATAATATAACTTACTTTTATTTTATTACTGTCCATATGACCCCTAAATTGCAAATAAATTGTACAAATGTATATTTTTTTGTATAATTTAACGCTTAAGTATAATAGCATAAAACCAAAAATATATCAATTGAAATATTGATTACTATCCCAATTGATATATTAAATATGATAAAAATGGAGGGTTATTAATTTTTATTTTTGCCTTTTGTCTATTTTAGTTGATAATTTGGTACCTAGTGTTTGAAATAGTTCTACCAAAATTATCAAAAATATAACTGCAAGCAGCATTATCAAATATTTATATCTATAATATCCATAATTTATAGCTATTTTGCCAAGTCCCCCACCACCTATTATACCACTCATTGCTGTGTATCCAAGTATTGTAGTCAAAGCTATAGTCATATTAGATACTAACGAGGGAAGTGCCTCCCCTATCATTACTGTAGTAATAATTTGCATAGGAGATGCACCAAGTGATTGTGCCATTTCTATAGTATCACTACTCACTTCTCTAATACTACTCTCACATAATCTAGCCACAAATGGAAAAGCAGCAATTGTTAATGGAACAATAGAAGCTACAGTACCTACAGCTGTGCCTATTATCAATCTAGTAAAAGGGAAAACTAAAATCATCAATATTAAGAATGGTATTGACCTAAGAAGATTGATTATAATATTTAACAATTTCATAATCCATTTTGGTAGTGGAGCTATTCCTCTTTCTTCTCCTACTACCAAAATAACACCAAGAGGAAGGCCTATAATGATTGCAAAAATAGTAGAAAGTAAAGTAACATAAAGTGTTTCCCAAAGAGCAAATGGAAATTGTGATATAAAAATATTTTTTGCTTCTATTATAGTTTCCATATTAATATTATTTAACATCAATATTTACCTCCTCTATTCTTACATCACCATTTTTAATAAGAAAATTTTTTGCTCTTCCAAGCGTTTCATAGTCTCCTCTAATACCTAATAACATTGAACCATAAATATTGCCATTAATTGTTCTTGTGGATGCAGATGCAATATTTGCCTCAATACGCTCCTCCAATGCGAGTTTTGCTATAAGAGGTGTTTTTGTAGCTTTGTGCCCAGAAAAAACTATACGAATAAAATGTTCGTCCTCTTCTCCTACTACGATTGCATCTTCATTGCCCTCTGGAAATACTAATTTTTTTGTTGCTTTTTCTTTTGGGTGTGAAAAAACTTCACCTACTTCTCCTACTTCTACAATTGATCCATTATCTAATATAGCAACATGTTTGCATATTTGCTCAACTACAGACATTTGATGAGTGATTATAATTATAGTAATACCTAATTTTTCATTTATTTCTTTTAATAATTTTAATATTGATTGAGTAGTTGTAGGATCTAATGCACTTGTTGCTTCATCACACAATAATACTTTTGGGTTAGTAGCTAGTGCTCTTGCTATAGCAACTCTTTGCTTTTGTCCACCAGATAGTTGAGATGGAAAAGCTTTTATTTTTTCTTCTAATCCTACTAAAGAAAGTAATTCTTTTGCTTTTTTTTCTGCTTCTTTTTTTGTAACTTTTTCTAAATACAATGGAAAGCATACATTTGATAAAACATTTTTTTGCATAAGTAAATTAAAAGATTGAAATATCATTGTGATTTCTCTTCTCTTCTTTCTTAATTCACTTTTAGATAAAGTTTTAATGTCTACATTATCAATTATAATTTGGCCATCTGTTACTTCCTCTAATCTGTTTATACATCTAATCAAAGTAGATTTTCCAGCTCCACTCATACCTATAATGCCAAATATATCTTTGTCGTTAATTGTAAGATTTACATTGTGTAAAGCATCAAAAGATAGGGAGGCAGCATTAAAACTTTTTGTCAAATTTTTTATTTGAATCATTTATTTAACCTTTAATTGGATCTAAAGTTTTTTGTTTTCCACCATATAAACCAAGTGGCTCTACATGTATAGCTCCAACAGAAACTATATGTGTGTTATTTTCTTTATTAAAATCATCTAAATATGGTAAGTGTTGAAAGAAATTTGCGTCTACTGTGCCATCTTCTACTACATTATTTGGTATTACATAATCACTATATTCTTGTATATCTAATTTGATATTTTTTTGTGATAAAATTTCTTTTGCTATATTCAAAATTTCTGCGTGTGGAGTAGGTGAAGCAGCTATAGAAATTGTTTGATTACTTAAAGAATTATAATTGATACTATTATCGAAGCCATCTGTAGGATTATCTACAACAGATACTACTGCTCCATCATAAGTAGCTTCTATATATTCTTTTACTTGTTTACTACTTAGTGCAGCTTTTAATGCTTTTATTTTGTCATTATTCTCATTGCCACTTTTTACACATAAGATATTTGAATATTGAGAAGCAGAGCCCTCAATTAATAGTGAATCTTTTGTTGGATTAAGACCAGCTGAAATAGCGTAATTTGAATTAATAACAGCATAATCAACATCTTTTAAAATATTTGGTAATTGTGCAGCTTCTACTTCTTTGAATTCAATTTGCTTAGGGTTAGATGCAATATTTAAGATAGTAGATGTAATACTTGTATCATCTTCCAATTTAATATAACCATTTTTTGCCAATAATAAAAGAGCTCTTGCCTCGTTTGTTGTATCATTTGGTATGGCTATTGTTACCTTTGATGAAGTAACTCCACTTGTTTTTGCACCACATGCACAAAGTGTGAAGATTAAAACAGATACAATAATAGTTAAACTTAATACTTTTTTCATAATTTTTTTCTCCTTTGTTTAATAAAAAACCGAATGCTTGAAAGCATTCGGCATTATTCTTAATTTTTTAATTAATATAATGAATACTTACAAGACTCAAACATAAATTGACATACCCATAGCCATGTACATATCCATCATTATGTTTTGTGAAAAGTAATAATTCATTTCATCTCCTTAATTAATATCTAACAAGACTACTATATTTTTTTATAATTGTCAAGCACTTTTTGTGACCTATACGAGAGTTGAACTCGTGATTCAGCCTTGAGAGGGCTGCGTCTTAACCCCTTGACCAATAGGCCGTTTAACTTAGGGAATTATAAAAGAAATGCTTTCGTTTGTCAAGCCTTAAAAAATTATCAATTTATTTTTTTAATTTTATTTTATAATGTCATTCACTATATATACATCTTCTCTATCTATTATAGGTATACTAAATATATCTCCATAATTCAAAATAAAGTTATCATCTGTTTTATAAAAATAAATATAATCATATTGCTTGATTGTTTTTATAAAATCTTCCTTAATTAAATTCTTAGTCCATATATCTTTAGGGTGGTATATTGGATCTCCAAATGAACAAGAACGAAATTTTTTATCAAACATTTTGAATTTGAATATGCTACCTAGCAAGCCTTGGTCAGCTTGTGCTACTATTAGTATTTTTTTGTTAGCTGGGAAATTTTCCATTATATCAAAATCTTTTTTATAAATATAATCATCTGAATATAGTATGCTTTTTGGTAAATAATTTACTCCATTTGCAAAATAAATTGATAAACTTAAAGAAAAAACTATAAATAATAAACATAACAAAAAAGATATGTTCATTTTTTTATAATTAATAATTATATTTATAAATAAAAAACCTAAAATAAAAAATAGGGAAATTAAAAATATACTACTAAATCTCCAAACAGAAGATAAATTCACAGCATCCCATTCGCTCATAATAAATAAGTATAATAAAAGAAGTGAAAATGTATATAATATTAAACCCACAATAAGGCAAATTGAAAATTTAATTATTTTATTTTTATATATTTTTCTTGTAAAAAAAGAAAAAATAGAAAATAATAAAACAAATAAACAAATCCAATTAAAAAAAGTTAAATATATTTGTTTTGTATTAAAAAACCAATTTGAATAATTTGATAATGCTTCTTTTTGATATTCTAATCCACCGTGTAAAAATAGTATATTAATTAATTGTTTTATTTTTAATAATACATTTATTTGGGTAGTATTTTCTTTAATAGATATAGGGAGTAATATTTTCCAAGAAATAAAAAATAGTAAGGGTATTAGAAATACAAATAAAAATTTTTTTAAATTATTTTTTATATTTTTTTTATCAATTTTTTGAATTAATAATAAAACTATAATGCCAAAAATGTATAAACCTATTCCAGGTTCTTTCGTTAGTATTAGAGCTATGGCAGATAATATAATATTATAGATTTTAAATTTTGAGTGAATCCTGCAAAATATATTATTATAGCAATAAAAAATAATGATGCAGGTAGTACTTTGGCAAAAGATTGATTAAAAAATAATGCTAGACTAATTGCTACAATAATAATAACAATATATGGTATGATGAACATTAAATAAGCTCCTTAATATAATTTAAAATGATTAAAAAATCTGTCCTGGTAATTTTAATTTTTCTTTATGAGGGAAATTTTTATCAAAAAGTTCTGCTTCTGTTTCATCAACCATATATATTTTTGGCGTAGCATACTCTCCTGTTACATTAGACAAATACCCAGGTACTAATTCTTTACATAAAAAGAATGAAGCATCTTCTCCCTCTGGTAATCCATGGTAGCGAATTTTATAATTACTTGCACATACAAAGCCACTCTTACCATAGAAGTCAATATTGCCCTCAAAACATATTGCTTTGCATCCAGCTTCCTTTGCTTTTTCCAAAGAGTAATCTAACAATATTTTTCCGTATCCTTTTCTTTTATATTGTGGGTGAATACAAATTGGTCCCATTGTCATAATCGGAATCTTTTTCCCATCATCTGCTTGAATGAATGTTCTTACAAATACATTTTGACCTATAATTTTACCATCTTTCTCCATTACAAAATCAAGCTCGGGTACAAATGATGAATCATTTCTCAATTGGTTCAACACAAAATGTTCCAAACACCCTGGACGATATACATTCCAAAAAGACTCTCTTACAAGATTTTCTACATCACGATATTCTTCTTTTTTTTCATTTCGAATAATATAATTTGCCACTTTATTATGTCTCCTTTATTTATTTTTTCATACTCTGTATTTTAGGTTTTTCATCTCTTTTTTTTGATATTGTTTTATTTACAAAATTTTCATTGTTTGTTATTACATAATTACTGATACTTAAAAAATATTTATCTTGTTGCTCTTTAAAAAACTCGTAAAGTTTTTCATAATTCCCCTCGGTTTGTGCAATATGTAGCATAGCTCTATATTTTGTTTTATCTTCGTTTTTTATGATTACTGGAATGATATTACTGTCAAGACATTGCTTAAAAAGAATTGCTCTTCCTGTTCTTCCATTGCCATCTTGGAATGGATGAATATGTTCATACTCTGCATGAAACATAGCCATATCAATCAAGTCACGATTTCCAGTATTATATTTTGCAAGAAGATTATTAATTCTTTCTGGAACATCTTGTGGCAATGCAGTCGTAATATCACTTACATAATTTATTCTTTTTTTAAAATCACCAACAGCATAGCCATTTATCTTGTCGAAAAAAACTCCTATTTTAAGTTGAAAATGAAAAGCCTTTATTATTTCAATACTTAAATCAACATCCAAGTTTTTCAAAATTTCATTGAACATTTTGAAATGACCATTCATTTCTTCTATATCTTGTGATTTATAAGTACAATCCTTTTCGGAATAGAAGGTACCTGTATCAAACAATGATGCTGTTTGTTCACTTGTCAATGTGCTACCCTCTATTTTATTTGAATTGTAAGCCATATACTTTTGAGTAAAAGCATACAATCCTTTTCTGTCTTGCTTTTCAAATTCTTCAAGTATTTGCTTTTTATACTGTTTCATAAATTTTTCATTTTCCATATTATATACTCCTCGTGTTATATTAGCTTTAGCTCATAATCCTTGTTTTTGCAATTTCAAAATAATCACGATTTAATTCAATTCCTATAAACTTTCTCCCTAATTTTTTGCAAGCAACTCCTGTAGTTCCACTTCCCATAAATGGATCCATGATTACATCATTTTTGTTTGTATGCACTTTGATTATTTCTTCCATTAATTTAAGACTTTTTTGTGTAGGATGCTTTGTTTTTTCAGAACCACTTACGAGCGATGTTTCATACAATGATCTTTTATACTTTTCTTTCTCTCCTTTATTAAAAATCCATTTTGCTTTTTTCTGTACTCCCCAAATTGCAAACTCCATATCTTGAACATATCTTCGTTCTATATTCCTTGGCATAGGGTTACTCTTCTTCCATATTATCACATCTTTTACATCAATATCATTTTTTTCTAATTCTGTAATAATGAAACTTATATAGTAGTATGAACAAAATATTATGATACTTCCATTTTTATCTAATAATTCTACATAAGGTTTTATCCACGAAATGAAATCAAACTCTTTGTCCCATTCGCCAAAGTCAACTCCTTGCCTTTTTTGTTTCATAGTATTGAAATTATTTGCTTTTGAAATATTATATGGTGGATCAGTAATAATATGATTTATTATTACGCCATTTTTTTTAAACTCACTTACTTTGGTATATGCATTATCTAAATAAATTTTTGCTTCTTTATTTTCATATAGATTAACTTCATTATATTTACTCTCAATTGCTTTTCCTATCTCAAAAGCCATTAATGGTGGTACAGCATTACCTATTTGTTTGCATATTGAAGTTTTATTGCCATAAAATATAAAATCATCGTTAAAGCTTTGAATTCTTGCTGCTTCTCTTGGAGTAATTGACCTGTCTAATACTGGGTGAGAATTTCTTCCATTTGATGGTGTATCAAATCTTGTATCAATAGTTGGGCTTATATTGTTCCATTCAAGCCTTGACCATGTAGTTGCAAATTTTTGTTTACCATGTAATTCTTTTGGTAGGGATATTTTAGCTCGCATCATTTTTTGATAATTACTTTGTGACTTATTTATATATTCACTTTCATTTTCTCCCTCTCCAGAATTTAGATATGCTAAATCGGATATTGCTTCTTTTACTGTTACTATAGTATTGTTTCCTATAGGTAAATTTATACTTCTTGTTAAAGAACCTATTATTATTGCTCTTTCTCTATGTTCTGGAACTCCAAAATTTTTAGCATTTAACACTCCATAGTTTAATATATATCCAAGTTTATTTATTCTTTTTTTTATCTCATTTATAAAATATCCATTCTCTGAATTTAGTAAATTTTTTACATTTTCTATTACAAATACTTCTGGTTTTATTTTTTTTATCATTTCAATATATTCTAAAAATAAAAAATTTCTTGGGTCATTTAAGCCTAGATTTTTACCTTTAAGACTAAAGCCTTGACAAGGTGGTCCGCCTATTATCATATTTACCTTATTTTTTAATGCACTCTTTACTATTTTTTCTTTTATTATTTTATTGGTAATATCACCTACTATTACATCTGCATCTGGAAAATTCTTAGCAAAAGTCAATGCAGCATTTTTATCAAAATCTACTGCCACTACTGTTTTCATATTTTTATTTTTATCAATACCAGACGAAAAACCGCCCGCACCACAAAATAAATCTAATATTTTAAATTCCATAATTACTCCTAAATTTGAGGGACAAATATTATTTCCCTCAAATTATAGTACATTTTTTAATTATATTCAATTGAATTTAATTTTCTCTTTTGAAATATTATAAGAATATTAATTAAGGCATTAGATTTTAAGAAAGAATTTTTAAATAATAATGAAGCTATTATAAATGGTAGCGAATTATTAGATAAAATGGATTCATACAAAGAGTGGATAAAATCAATTACAAACAATGCTCAAATAGAAACTGTGAATCCAGAATGGGTTTTGACAGATACATTTTTTGCTATAGATGAAAATGAAAAAATTGTTGGGATTATATCTTTACGCCATGAATTGAAAGGTTTTCTACTTGACTTTGGACATATAGGTTATAGTGTAAGACCAACTGAGCGATGTAAAGGGTATGCAACACAAATGCTTAAATTAATTCTTGATGTAGCAAAAAGTGCAGGATTATCTTCCTTACAACTATCTGCTGAAAGAGAGAATAAGCTATCTATAAAAACTATTGTAAAAAATGGTGGGATTTATGAGAGAAGTTTTGAATATCAAGGTAAAATAGCAGATGTATATAGGATAAATTTGTAAATAATTTTGACAATTTGAATCGCTGTAATAGTCAAGCTTGTATTTTGAATAATAACAAGTTTATTATTCTTATCTGCATATAATATCAATAATATTGTGCAGATAATTCATTTAATCTATTGAATATCTGCATATATTTTACTATAATTATGTGCAGATAGTGAGATGCAAAAAAAAATAAAACAATCATATCAAAAATTAATTTCCTCATCAAATATATAAACACATTTACAATAAATGGTGTTATTTTGACTTTTATTCTACTGTGCTCTCATTCTCTATCCAAACTAATGCTTTATCAAGCAGTTCAGGCTCGGTCAAATGAATGTAATGACCGCTTTTCTCAGCTGTCAGATGCAATGTTTTAGTGACAAATGAAAGATATTCCATCATCAATGACTGCCATAGCGACTCTACCTTTTTTGCAAATTCCTCGTTCGTTTCTCCGAACTCCATAATCTCTTTGATTTCAAAGGTACTTCCATGAGTAATAAGCACGAGAGGAACATTTGGAAAGCCAGCTTTTGTAAGCAAGTTCTCAATCTCCGATGTTTCATGAGCTAAGCTATATTCTTCAAGTGCTGCACGATGCAGTTCAGGGTGCGTTAGTTCTTGCAAAATATTTCGTTCAGCTTCGGTGGAAAAATTATGATAGTAGTAAAAAGGAGGAGCTTTTCGCATAATGGATTTGATAACAAAGCCTAGATGTAGTTTCGCTAGCTTCTCCATTATACGGAAATTCGCAGATTTATCAAACCCAGACATACGCTGTTCCTTTGGAGACTGAAAGACGGTTTTATAATAGCTGTCATTTGCAGAAAGTGGGTCAAGTAAAATGATTCCCTTAACTGATTCTGGATAAAGCCTTGCGAACTGTTGGGCATACAACCCACCCTGGGAATGGGCTAGCAGAATTAACTTGTCCGCATAACCAAGGTTACACAGCAGCTCATGACATTCCACTGCGATATTTCGAGGGATGCGAGGAATATCCACATTTCGACCACGACTGTACAACAGTACGGTATAATGTTCGGATAAATGCTCTGCAAGATGATACCACTCTCCAAGAGTCGCACCTAAACCCATCTCTATTACGAGATTAATTTTTCCACTTCCAAATATGTGATATATAATTTTTGGATTACAAACTTTGGCTTGCTCGAAAAACATAAGATGTCTCTCCTTATCAGATAACATTTCTTACCTCGCTCTCTACTATATTGAAACGCATAAATTCTGGAATAACTTCTTTACACGCCTTTTTTTTACATCATCACTTTTTAAAACTGAGGCTAAAGCCAAAATACTTGATGGATAAATTATTTCTTCCAACTTGCATCTACGAATATCATCATATTTTGTACAAAGACTCACTTTATTTTCTGCACTAATATAATCAAGCATAGCAAGCAAATACAAACATTCGGGATACCATTCCATATTGAAATATTTTCTTATATCATCATCTTTCAATGTTTCTATTAAAAAATCTCTATCGCCAAGATTTTTTAGCCTATGGCAAACATTGCTTTTAAAAAGTTCAAAATCGCAACGCTTTTCAAAACAAGGAGCAAGCAAGGCTTGACAGCAATTCTTTTGTGATATTTTTCCTTTTCATTATCACATTAATATACATCTTGTTTACCTCCTCCTATAAAAAATCAAAACAATAAAGCTTTATGGTATCAATATTATCTAATTTATTTACAATTGTTTTTGTAGCTTTGATTTTTTTGTCAGCATACAAAACTACATCTTTTATAACAAGCTTTTGAATTGCTGAGATGAGTGTTTCCATCATAGAAAAATCTATTTTGCCATTTCGGCAAGGCAATTTTATTTTGAAATCTTCATTCTTTAGTTTAGAACTTGAAAGTTGATTTCCATATGAATATTTTCCTTCAAAATATTTATTTAACACACTTGATATAAAAACTCCCTCTTGTTTTGTAAAATTATGATTCTTTAATTTTAGAGTATGAACTTTCATTTCTACGCTAGCACGATATGGATGGTAATAAGAAATTCCAAAAAAATTTATACTTAAAAAGTGTACTGGTCAAACTTTTTTATATATCTTATTTCATTTTATTTATTCATTATACTTTTTGTATATCTCATTTCTTTTTCTTATGTCCTGTAATAATCGTAAAACTATATGCATTTATTGTTAAAATTAAATCCCTTACAAGTACATAATAGTTTTTACCTTTTCTTTCAATAATAGCTTCCTTTCTTTTGATTTTTGATTTGCACCATTTTACTACATCTTCTGTATCTAGCGACAAATTCTTTTTTATTCTTACAATACCTAATTCTGTTGTATGTATTTTATTTATATTTTTTATCAATTCATTATCCATTTAAATACTCCTAAAAAAATAAAAATTAACTATTCTTAAATTTATATTATACTATATTATTTCAAATTTAAAAACATCTTTTTGTATGTATATGTATAATACCTCTAATTATATGTATAAGTATATAAGAATATATCATCTTACTTGTATTAATTGTGTATATTGTGATATAATATTTATTAATAAAATTCAAATCAAATAATAATCTTAAGTATTCCTGTAAATATAATGTTGTAGTGTACTAAGAAAGGAGTAATTATGCTATATATTGATCCAGACATTTTACTTCCAGACAATCTTCCGAAAGGATTAAAAGAAGATATTTCTAATCTTGAAAAATACTATAATGAAAATAATGAAAATGAATATTGGCTACAACTTGATGTAGTAGAATTTAATACAAAAGCGTATCAAATAAATGGTAAAATAAGCAAGAATGATTTACAGCTTATTTTTAGGAAATATGGTTTTGCTTAGAAAGGAATAAAATGGAACTAATAAATTTTGATAATTGTAAATGTAGTCATATTGATTATGGTGGAAATGCTGGAAGAAAAGAAGGCATAATATATAATGGTGAAAATTATCTTCTTAAATATGCTGGAAACCTTCGAGATAATGAGATGAAAAACATTTCATTGTATTACTCTAATAGTCCACTCTGTGAATGTATTGGCTCTTATATATACGAACAACTTGGGATTCCAGTACATAAAACTTTTTTAGGGATAAGAACTATTTACAATAAAACCGAAATTGTAGTTGCTTGTAAAGATTTTTGTGATAGAAGTAAAGCTGAATATATTTCTCCTTTCCATAATTTAAAAGTAACTTTTAAACCTGAATTTACAGACTCAAATGGAGAGCACACAAATGGAGGTGGATGCGACTTACAAGAGGTTTTGCTTACAATAAAAAACCATCATGAATTAAAGCTGTTACAGAATGAAGTGTTAGAAAGATTTTGGGATATGTTTGTTATTGATTCATTGATTGGAAATGGTGATAGAAACAATGAAAACTGGGGATTAATCAAATCTTTTAGTTCAAAAGATATTAGACTTGCACCTGTATATGATAATGGAAATTGTTTAACAAATAAATGGTCTGATGATAAAATGAAAAGTGTCCTAAGAGATAAAGAGTCTTTAAAAACAGAAGCGTATGATGGTAGGCGATGCATTTTTACATTACATAACAAACAAATCAATCCATATCATTACATATTAAATTGTAACGACCAAGATTGTAATAAAGCAATAAAAAAACTTGTTCCGAAAATTATTAACTTAGATTTGAAAAGAATATTAAGTGAATTTCCAATAATATCAGAAATACAAAAAAAATTTTTTCAAGTAATAATGGAAGAGAGAATAAAAAGTGTTCTTCAACTTGCGTTAGAAAAAATAGTTAATATGGAAAAAACAATAAATAAAAATATATCTAAAAATCCAAATAAACTTTATAAAAGAATATTATAAATTGCATTTAATATTTTATCTTCATTTGAATCATTGTCTGTATATAGTTTTACATCATACTTTATCCCTCGATGTTGCAAACATAAATCAAGAAAGCATAAAAAAATTCCAATATCAATTTGATTATAAAAAGACACTTTAGTGAATGGCATTATGCCTCTCTTACCTTTCTTTTTGTAACGATATACATTTAAAGTATTATCAATATGTTCTACTAACCAAGGTTGAGTATTACAAGCACTGGGTGCAAATCTAATAATATCAGCGATTCCATCAAGTGGTTTTCCTATCCAAATTTCATCAATAGATTTTCGTTTACTTTTAAACATATCTTTACGAAATTTGTTTTCATCAATTACTTTTTTTATTGCGAACATAATAACAAAATCAAGTCCATCAAGTGATGCTTCATTAGCTTTTCCCATGCCATACCAAAGTGTGCCAATATTTTTTGAAACTAGGTATAAATCTAGTTGCTCACCTAAGTATCCAATATTTTGCAAATAATTATTTTTTTTCTCACTATATAGTAAAATACAGAATTGCTGTCCTCTTCTACAAGTAGTTTCATTTGTAGGAACTATTTTAATTGCTGTTTTTATATTAGGATATAGCGGGATAAATGTCTTAAATGCCTCTTTAATATTCTCAATATCATTTTCAAATATAATATCGTTTCCTATATTCCTAAATAAATGAAATGATTTCCTTTTAAAAATCACATTGTACAATTCGTTGTTTAAGTTCATAATTTTGTCCTCACTTCCTATATGATTATTTGGCTACATCTTGTTCTTTTAATGCTTCAATCATTTGTTTAGCAATAACTACAGATAGTTACGAAAGCCTATTTATATTTCAATTAGAACTCTCCATCTACCATTTCGTTTTCCTTTTTCTCTACAAATGATGTTCTTCTCTTGCATTTCTACAGTTCTTCGTTTTACTGTCCTTTCTGGTATTCCAGTTGATTCAGAAATTTTCTTTTGTGTAGCTGTTGGATCAGATAATAACAACTTAATAATTAATAATTCTTCTGGAGTTAATTTCAAAGTGCCACTTTGGCTCTTTGAAACAGCTAGAGTGGCACTTTGAACAGATTGTTCACTAATATGCATACTTCTATTATGAAGCGCATTTTTCTTATTTAATAATAAATTTTGTAAAAATAACTCTAAATAATCTGTTGTCTTATGAATGCCATTCTTTAAATCATTATAATTTGCCCTAACAAGGGCATTTCTAAAGTACCAAGAATTCTCCGCAAAAATATCATTTGTTGCATCAAAACCTAAAGTTCTTAGATATTTTATGAAAAATACAGCTGTTGTTCTCGTATTACCTTCGCCAAATACATGAATCTGCCATAGCCTTGATACAAATAAAGCAAGATGGTGAATAATTTCATCCATAGATAAATTCTTATAATTGTAGTTTTTCTCTTCTGACAAATCATAATCTAAAGTAGCTCTAAGCTCTGAGGCACTCCCATATAACACGGTTGCACCATTTAACACCCATTCCTTTTTTGTGATATTATAATCTCTAATTTTGCCTGCATGATTATAAATACCTAAAAAAAGTTTTTTGTGAATAAAAATATATTCATTAGGCGTAAAACTAAAAGCATTTTCAGAAAGAATCTTTGCTATTCTCACTGCTACTTTATCTGCCTCCTCCGTTCGATCTTCATTATGAAATTTAGGATTTTCTTCATAATACCTATTTAAAATTTCTTGTGCTTCATCTATCGAAATATCACCTTGAATATTTTTTATTGCTGTATCAATCAAATATTCTGATGGTTTTAATCCATCAACAGCTTGAAGACCAATTGCAGTCTTCCAGGCATACCTTTTCTCATATTTACTCGGGTCTATTTGTTTTTTATATTCCTTAAATGGATCTTTATCCATACTTTTATCTCCATTCTTGTATTATGATTCACAAATACTTTTTTTATATTCCTAAATTCTTAAATGCATCGGGATTGTTTGAGAGTATCTCTTTTATCGTTTTACATTCATCAAATTCAAAACAATCCTTGCAAGTTCTCACATTTTTTTTACTAGCACACTTACGAATTTCGCATTGCTTTTCGCAAAATTCAATTTTCCTCCCATCACTACGACAACCCTCACAAATCATTTGATCTAGCAAAACAGAAAGATCATTTGACTCTGCCCATAATTTTGCATCGTTTCTATGCAATGCTTGTTTGTTATTTACAGTAGCAAGGTATACCTTGCACTTTTCACAGTCAAATCCGCAATATGCAATCGTATTCTTCATTATTTTTTATTCCTACATTTCGCATTTTTCTTTTTTATTATCGGACTCGGAAGCTCTTCATACATAGCCTTAAATAAACCAGCTAAATATTCCCTACTATCAACATCATCTACAAGTAGCATCTGCTTTGCTCCATCATATGGCAATTCTAGTTGTGCATTTGGCATATATGTTTTTGCTGAATTAACAGGTTTTACAAGAAGCCTATTATCATAAATTCCACCTACTATTTTTGTTTTATAGTAGAGTATGTACTCTCCCATCATTTTTTTATATGTTACATCTTCTAATTCGGATAACTGTTCCAAGATAAATTCCAAATATTCTTTACTCGATGCCATTTGCAGGTTCCTCTCTTACATTCAATGCTTTTTGTAAATCTAAAATAAATTGATTTTGCTGTTTTTTTAAATACATTTTCACAAATGGCTTCATAATGATTTTTTTTGCTATTATACTTTCTGTGAAATCAATTTCTGTTTGTCCATTTTTAGAATTAAATATACCAATCCAATGGCCTTTCATATTGGAATTTTCCATATCAAATTCCCATCTCTTACAAGGTTCACTTTTTGTGATTGTAAAATATGTTTTAAATCCTTCTTTTGTATATTCAACAAACTCCTTTTCATTTATTACTTCTATCTTACTCAAATCACTACGCCAAGAATAATTATTGAGTGATGTTACTGTATCCCATACTTTCTTAATATCAGCATGAAAAATGCATTTTATATTTGATGTTGGCATAAGATAATTCTCCTTATAAATATCAAATTGTTATATTTACTTTTATTATCTAATTGAATCCTGATATCTCTCTACTTTTTCTTCTAAATTTAGATTTTTCTATTTTAATATTTTTAGTAGTAAAGCGAACAATTCCTTGTCCTCATTAATATACAATTCTACCAGCAGTTCATCACACTTTTGAATTTGTGAGATGGCAATATGACAAGCAGATGAACCTACACTAAAATTCATCCAGTGGTCTGTGGATGGTTTTCTACGATTAAAATTTTTTGCAAATTTTTCATTTTGAAAAGCATATTAACAAGCAAGGCATAAAATCTATTGCTTCATGTGGCCACACAGTCCTAAGATCTTTAATTTCTTCTAATATTCCTAATGCTTTCATTCTGCATTTTCTCCAAAGACTACTCAAGTAATTTCATTAATAATATAATCAATTGTATCACACTTTATGCTCTTTTTCAATTTACATAGTCTAATGTTTACAAACAAATAAAAAACACCTTCCATCTTTGTTGGATGTGAAGGCATTTTTTGATACCCAATTAATTGAGTGAATTATAGCCTGATATATTTTATGAGATTGATATAAATTTCTCCATATAGTGATAGAATGTTTGCGATGTCAAAAAAATTTGTTGGCCGGCAGTTAACCTGACGGCGGAGGTAGGAGTCGCATAGAAGTATGGTGTGCTCATGCTTGCATTACCACTAGGCTGGTTGATTGCGAGACAGGCGCCAAGTGACACTCTGCGCCCATCAACGGCGAGCTGCCAAAATGTGTCAGTGCCGCTATCTAACAATGCGCTGAACTGCATGCAGAACCATCCAGAATTTATTATAGTTATATTATAATTCGTGCTCCAGGTCTGGTTAGTGTAGATTTGTGCGTCCAGTGAAGCCGCATTTAAGTAACCGTAACGCCCAGTGCCGCCTTTTGTTGTTATAGTAAATTTGTTATTTATGGTATTTTTTGTAATAGTGATGGTAGTATAAAAGTATAATCTCAATTAATTCAATTTATTTTTATATTTCTCCAACTCATTAACAGAAATATCTGGGTGGTGGTAATGTACTTGCTCATTTTTACCCTCGTATTGAATTGCTTTAACTGGGCAATAATGAAAACAAGCAAAACAACTCTGACATTTATATTGCCATACTGGCTTTCCATCTACTAATTTAATATTATCACAAGAACATACTCTCTCACATATTCCACAACTAGTACATTTATCACTTATTTTAAAATTCTTATCCTCTCCTGATACTCTTTTAATAAATGGTGCATTACTGCTTTCCATAAATGACCTAATTGGTTCTATATCAAAATGATTTTTTGACTGATTAACCATTTCTATTATCTTTTTAATCTTTTTATGAGAAGCTGTAATTATTTTTTTTTGCTTTTCTATCTTACACACTGATGCAAATGTAAAATCATTCATTGGCATATGTAAATAACTTCCCATATTAAGTGTAACTTTTTTATTATTCAAATATTTTTTCATTTGAACAATAGCTCCACCTTTTAAATTCCATCCCATTGTACATATCATATAAACATATTCTGGATGTATCAAAACAAGCTTTTCCATAAATTCATGAAGTATTTTAGGCATTCCCAAATAATACAATGGAAATACTATTCCTACTTTATTTGCATCACATATTATTTCTTTACTTTTTTCTTTCTCACACTTTTTCATTATAGATGCTATAGAGTAAACTTCTGCTCCATTTTTTTCTAATTCTTTTGCTACATTTAAAGAATTACCTGTTCCACTAAAATAATATACTATGTGTTTCATACTTTCCTCCCATTAAAACCTTTCATTAATTATAATAATTTTAAATCCTTTTTCGTTAGTAATTAAAAAATAAATAACAAAAAGTCCCTTTTATTCCACACCCCTTATCTCTACTCTTTTTACATAAGGTTTTATTATATTTTTGAACTCTTCCAATTCGCTTTTTTTGAATGAGCTTAAATTTGGTGGTGTTACATTTTCTATTTTTCTAAAATTTTGTAAAAAATATTTATTTGCACCTTTTATTAAATTAGCTATTGACTCAAAATCTTCTTTTTTATTTAGCGGTTTTACACAAGTAGTTCTAAATTCATAATCTATGTTACTATTCATTATATATTGTATGCTTTCTATTATATTATCAAAATTTGTTTTTGTACCACATAAAATTTCATAATTTTCTTTTGATGATTTTATATCCATTGCTATCATATCTACTAAATTTTCATTTATAATTTCTTTAATAATTTCTGGCTTTGTTCCATTTGTATCTAGTTTTACTTTAAAATTTTTTTGTTTGATTTTTTTTATGAAATTAATTAATTCATTATTTAGTGTAGGTTCTCCACCTGTTATACATACTCCATCTAATTTATTGTGTCTTGTATCTAAAAATTGAAAAAATGTATCTTCATCCAAATCATTATTACTTTGTATATTTGTTACAAGCTCCATATTATGACAAAATGGGCATTTAAAATTACATCTCCTTAAAAATACAGTGCATGCTATATTCTCTGGATAATCAAGTAGTGTAACTTTTTGTATCCCTGCTATTTTCATTATTATCTCCATTTATTTGTTTTACTTCTTTATACACTATTCTTTTATCAATTTTTCTATCTAGTGATATTTTTTTCATTGCTTCTTTATCACTTAATCCTTGATTCAATAATTCATTGTATTCGGTTTTAATTGGTTTATTATATATTACTTCTTCTTCATCATTACCTTTTATGACAATAACAAATTCACCTTTTATTTCTTTATTTGAAAAATAATTATATATGTATTCTAGACTTCCTCTTATTGTTTCTTCGTGAATTTTCGTCATCTCTCTAGAAATAGATGCAAATCTATTTTTAGAAAATGTATTTATCAAATCTTCTAGTGTAGATAATAATTTGTGGGGAGAAATATAAAATATCATAGTGTGTTTTTCATTTTTTAATTCTAATAATTTATTTTTTTTGTCCTTTTTGTTGGCACTTAAAAAACCAATAAATAAAAATTCATCACTATTTATTCCAGATAATGTAACCGCACATATTAAAGCACTAGCTCCTGGTATGCTTGTAACATTAATCCTCTCTTTATAGCACATATCTACTAATTCGAATCCAGGATCAGATATAATAGGTGTCCCTGCATCTGTTACTATTGCTACATTTTTATTATCTTTTAATAATTTTATAATCTCTATTGCTTTATCGTATTTATTATGCTCATGATAAGATATCATTTTCGTTCTTATATCAAAATGATTAAGAAGTTTGATTGTGTTTCTTGTATCTTCAGCACAAATAAAATCAACCTCTTTTAATATTCTTATAGCTCTTATAGTTATATCCTCTAAATTGCCTATTGGAGTTGCTACAATATGTAATTGTCCATAATTATTATTCATATTTTATTTTTTATAAAAATGCGAAGCAAGTACTTGCTTCGCATAAAAGCATTATATTTATTTTAATATTATTCAACAAGAGTTTTTTCTTCTACATATTTTACTATGCTAGAAAGATTTACATACTTATCTGTGTCATTTACCATTAGAGTTGGTGCTTGCATAATACCAAAGTGTGCACAATCCATAGGGTTATCCATAGCATCCACTATAGTATAATTAATGCCTGCTTTATCTAATAACTCTTCTGCTCTTCTACAATTAGGGCAAGTTTTTGTAGTATATAATTTCAAAACATCCTTTTGAATAGTTTCTCCTATTACTTCCTCTGTGATTGTAACTTTTGGCAAAATATCTTTTAAATTGAGTTGACCATTTATTACTTCATCACTTATATTCTCTTTTTTAATTTCTTCATTTGGTTTTTCAATTTCTTTTTCTATTTCATTTGTATTTTGCATTTTATTTTTAAATACATTTGTTACAGAATCTGTATTGTATATTGTTTGATCTGTATTAACACTTCTTATAGGAGTAGAAATAGCATTATTTATTTCTTCATTGTTTTCTCTTGATTTAATATCACTAAATGAAGAAACGCTTCCATTTATAACATAAGTTTTTCTGTCCTTGAACTCTTGAGCTTTTCCATCGTTCCAATTTTGGAGTGGTCTATAGTAACCAGTGATTCTAGAATTAACTTCTGTTTTTTCTCCACACTCTGGGCAATCATAAACTTCCCCTTTTATATATCCATGATTTTTACATATAGAATAAGTTGGAGATAAAGTATAATATGGTAATTTATAATTATTAGCTATTGTTTTTACAAGTGATGCTGCTGCTTTCCAATCTGGAAGCTTCTCTCCAAGGAATGTATGGAATACTGTTCCTGATGTGTATAATGTTTGTAATTCATCTTGCACATCTAAAGCTGAAAATACATCCTCTGTATATCCAACAGGTAAGTGTGAAGAATTTGTATAATAAGGTGTTCCATCCATATTAGCTGTAATAATATCTTTATATCTTTCTTTGTCATGCTTTGCTAATCTATATGATGTTGATTCTGCTGGTGTTGCTTCTAGGTTGTATAAGTCACCATATTTTTCTTGATAATCTGAAAGTCTGTTTCTCATGTGATTGAGTACTTTTATAGAAAAATTTATTGCTTCTCTGTTTGTTAAATCCTTTTTTATCCAAGATGCATTTAAACAAGCTTCATTCATACCTACAAGACCTATTGTAGAAAAATGATTGTTGAATGTTCCCAAATATCTTTTTGTATAAGGATATAAGCCTTTCTCTAAAAAGTTTTCTATTGTTTTTCTTTTTACTCTTAGTGATCTTGCAGATATATCCATAAGTCTATCTAATTCTTTAAAAAATTCTTCTTCAGTATTTGATGCATAAGCTATGTGTGGCATATTTAATGTTACAACACCTATTGACCCTGTTGATTCTCCACTTCCAAAAAAACCACCAGATTTTTTTCTTAATTCTCTTAAATCTAATCTTAATCTGCAACACATTGATCTTACATCAGATGGTTCCATATCTGAATTTACATAATTTGAAAAATATGGAATACCATACTTAGCTGCCATTTCAAAAAGTAATTTGTTGTTCTCTGTTTCGCTCCAATCAAACTCTTTTGTTATAGAATATGTAGGTATAGGATATTGAAAGCCTCTACCATTTGCATCACCCTCAAGCATTATTTCAATAAATGCTTTATTAATCATATCCATTTCTTTTTTGCAATCTTGATATTTAAAATCTACTTCTTTACCACCTACTATACAATTCAATTGTGCTAAATCGTTTGGCACTGTCCAGTCGAGTGTTATATTTGTAAATGGAGATTGAGTACCCCAACGAGATGGTGTATTAACACCATAAATAAATGATTGAATACATTGTTTTACTTCTTTGTAAGGTAAATTATCTACTTTTACAAAAGGTGCTAAATATGTATCAAATGAAGAAAATGCTTGAGCTCCAGCCCATTCATTTTGCATAATTCCAAGGAAGTTGACCATTTGGTTGCAAAGCGTAGAAAGATGATTTGCAGGAGATGATGTGATTTTGCCTGGTATTCCACCAAGACCTTCTTTTATTAATTGCTTTAATGACCAACCAGCACAATAACCTGTAAGCATAGATAAATCATGAATATGAATTAAAGCATCTTTATGTGCCTCGCAAATTTCTTCATCATACACTTCTGATAACCAATAATTTGCACTTATAACACCTGAATTAGATAAAATAAGCCCACCTACAGAATATGTAACTGTAGCATTTTCTTTTACTCTCCAATCATTAACATTAAGATAATTATCTACTACTGATTTATAATTTAATAAAGTTGTAGAAGAATTACGAAGTTTTTCATGTTGTCTTCTATACAAAATATATGACTTTGCAACATCTGCATATCCAGCTTGTATTAACACTTCTTCAACAGAATCTTGAATTTCTTCAACTTTAATTTTACCCTCTTTTACTTTTGTACTAAAATTTGAAGTAGTAAGCATCCCCAAATTTTCAATTATTGATGGATGATACTCTCTATTTACAGACTCAAAAGCTTTTCTTATGGCATCGTTAATTTTATTAAGATTAAAATCAACTATTGAACCATTTCTTTTTTCTACAACAAACATTTTTTCTCCCCTTAAAATATTACTTTTATTTGCAAAAAAAAACACCAATTATTTTTATAAAATAACAAGTCTTTTTTTCCTTGTGTTTCAAAATTATACCATATCAAAATATTCAAGTCAACTACATATTGATAAATTTTTGGGAATATACCACTATATATTGTGGTTTTTAATTAAAACTTAAATTTTTAGCATTTTTGAACTGTTGTTTATTTTTTGTAAATAATTTCTCTTTCATTATCGCCAATTTTTTTAAAATAAATCCACTTTGAGTACTTAGGTATTTCACTTTTTATTAAATCTGCCCATTCTATTATTATAATATTATTTGAGTATATGTATTCTTCAAAACCTATATCTATTAATTCACTTGTTTTTTCTATTCTATACATATCAAAATGCACTAATTTATTGAGTTCTTTGTTTTTTGGAAGATTGATATTATACTCTTGTACAATAGTAAATGTAGGTGAGCAAATATCTTCTTTTATACCTAAGGATGCAGCAAATCCTTTTACAAAATGAGTTTTTCCTGTACCTAAATCTCCTACTAAGCAAAATATGTCGCCATTTTTTGCTTCCTTAGCAATATTAGAAGCAATACTCATAGTTTCTTTTACATTTTTACTCTTATATATCACTTATGATTCCTTTTTGTGAAATTCCCAATCTTTCTAATGCTTACATGAACTATGTTTAGTCCATAAATTTTCATAATATAATAAAAAAATTTTTTACTTCTTTTATTGTATATATCCATCAATAAAAAAATGTATTTTGTACTTGGAAAAATACTTTTTAAATATTCTTTATCATAAGACCATTTATCAATTTGTGAGTCTTTTATTTTATTGTATATATAATCGAATTTTTTTTCTTTGGTGGATTTATCATATCTATAATCATAATATATAACTGATATATAAAAAAGAAAAGATACACAGCAAATATAATACAAAATACTTGATGTTTTTATTTTTGTATTATCTATTTCATGATATTTTTGTAAAATTAGTTCAGCCTTTCTTAGAGAACCAATATCGCATACTCTCTTTTTCTTTAAAGATTTTGCTACAGTATGTGATGTATGCTCAAAAATATAATAATAATCATTAGAATTTGTAAAAGATATTTTTTTTACATGTTTCATATAATCCATAGAAAATGCTGTATCATCAAATATTATGACATCTTTATCAAATTTAATATTATATTTTTTTATTATATCTAGTTTAAAACAATGGCTCCAACAATAGCATGCAAATTTTTCAAAATATAAAGCCCATCTTTCACTGTCATCATTTGGTATTTTTAAATTTGTAGTAATATTTCTTTCATCTATTATATTATATTCATTTTCAAAAAATGATACTTTTTTATATCCGCACAATACTACATCTGAATTTTCTTCTTCGTATTTTGTTATAAAATTTGAAATAAAATTTTTAGAAACATAATCATCTGCATCTACAAAAGTCAAATACTTGCCACTTGCACTCTCTATCCCTTTATTTCTTGCACTTTGTACTCCACCATTCTCTTTTTTTATTAATACTATTCTATTGTCTATTGAAGCATATTTTTTACAAACAAAAAAAGAATTATCTTTAGATCCATCATCAATCAAAAGTATCTCTATATTATTGTATGTTTGATTAATAAGTGAATTGATGCATTTATCTAAAAATTTTTCTCTATTATATATTGGTACTACAATTGATACTTTATCCATTTACTTTACTTAAATTTTTTGTGTAATTATAAAATTCATTTCTTTTATCTAAAAGAATTCTATTTGGTATAATATGCCCATGTATTGAGTCCATAAATATTATAAGCATTGTAGGTCTTTTTACTACTTTTCTAACAGCACTCCAAGGTGTAGATGCTTTTTTGTCTTCAAATTTTACATGTATGCCTTGATCATTGAAACCTAAAGTAATTTCTTTTTGAGCATTTTTCTTTTCTCTTTTTAATACTTTAATATATAAAATCAGAGGCTGCAATATTGTACAAAAAGTGGAACCAAAAATTAATATAAATTTGAAATTCCAAGCAAATGAAAAAAATACGCCTGTAATAAGAGTATAAATAAGTACAACAATTGCTATAATTGAAATAATAGCATATATAACTCCAGATACAGAATACATAGTGTAATACAAAGAAGATTGAAAAAGATCTTTTGTTTCTAATTTGTATGTAAATTCATAATTCATTATTTTTCCTCCATTGCCAATATTTTGCAATATTTGACATTTTCAATTTTTTCAATTTCCTCTGCTATTCTTATTATTTCATCGCTTTTCATTGGTACTTCTATACTAAGCGACACATTTGTATAACCATTAACTGGAATTGATTGATGAATAGTAAGAATATTACATTGAAATTTTGATACTATTCCTGTAAGTATCGATAAAAAACCTAGCTTATCTTTACAAGATACATCTAAAGACACAACCTTTCCTCTTGCAGAATGAGAAAAAGGAAAAATATCTTTACAATATTTATAATATGATGCTCTTGAAATACCTATAGTTTGAACTGCTTTTTGAATTGATATATCGCCTTTTTCGAGAAGCTCTTTTACTTTTAATACCTTTTTTAATACTTCGGGAACAGCTTTTTGCCCTACCAAAAAAAACTTTTCTTCCTCTGGCAATATATTGTTGTTAATTTGTATGTTTTTATTATCCATTTTTTTACATTAAAATACTTTGTCCATTATACATTATTTTTATTAAATTAACAACTACTCATTAATTTTTAAATAATAGGAAAGCTCCCTTTATAGATTGACTTTCCCCTTAATTTGTGATAGTATTTAAGGGAAAATTAAGGAGGCTAAGGGAATGAGAGAATTTAACTACTCACAAATCAAAGAACAAAAATGGGACTCTGATATCCTTAGGATTATAGCTGCCATTTATAAAGAAGCTGGAAAGCAAGAGCAATACCTAAAACAGCGTCCAGAGGCACTGGAAAAACTCGTGGATATTGCAAAGGTACAAAGTACGAAAGGTTCGAATGAAATTGAAGGTATTGTTACCACCAACACACGAATCAAGCAGTTGGTCAATGAAAAAACAACACCAAGAAACCGAGATGAACAGGAAATTGCTGGATACCGTGATGTACTTAATATCATTCATGAAAGCTTTGATGCAATTCCGATTTCTAGAAATTATATCCTACAGCTACACAAAATCCTATACAGCCATATGAACAACCCAATTGCTGGGCAAACAAAAAATGTTCAAAACTATATTAGCACTACTTATCCAGATGGACATACAGAAATCCTGTTTACTCCACTTTCTCCGTTTGAAACACCTGAAGCACTTGATAGAATTTGTGAAGAATATAATCGAGTGATTGGAAATATGGAAGTTGAGCCTTTGATTGCAATACCAGTTTTTATTCACGACTTTTTATGTATCCATCCTTTCAATGATGGAAATGGTCGAATGAGTCGATTGCTCACTACTTTACTTTTGTATCAAAACGAATTTTATGTTGGAAAGTACATTTCACTAGAAGCAAAAATCGCACAAGCAAAAGACCTTTATTATGATGCTCTTAGTCGTTCACAAGATGGATGGCACGAGAGTAGTGAGAATACCATCCCTTTCATCAAATATCTGCTCGGAATTATTTTATCAGCATATAAGGATTTCGAGGAAAGATTTTCCATTGTGGAAACCAATCTTCCTGCCATAGATATGGTAAGAAAAGCAATACAAAATAAAATCGGAAAATTTACCAAGCAGGACATTCGAGAATTGTGTCCATCTCTAAGCTTAAGTTCAATCGAGAGTTCTTTAAGCAAGCTAGTAAAATACGGTGAGCTGTCACGTGATGGTGTAGGAAAATCAACCTGTTACCTTCGATTGAAATAAATGCACTTAAGCAATCTTTCTTTCCCTTAAATTTCTCACTATTTTAATGTGAACAATAATTATTACGAAAAGCATCGACCAACTGGTAGGTGCTTCTCTTGTGTACTAATCCAGAGCAGAATTTATCATAACATCACCTCAATATATGCTCTCACTCTATCTTCAATTTTCATTTTTCTTGCATAAATAATTAAGTTTGAAATATTTTTTTTCTTATCGTTAATATATCCTTTCAATGCTTTTGAAAAAATTTCTAAGTCAATTTTTGATTAGTTTTTTACTATATCACAAATTGTTTCATATCATTAGACACAAAGCAATTTGTAGTACATACAATTTTTAATTTATCATTAATTACTATTGGTTCTCTTACTTTTTTTATTTCACTTGTACATTCTACAACTAATATATCTCCATTTTTATCCTACTTCCCACAGCAATTTTTGTATTTCTTACCACTTCCACAAGGGCAAGGGTCATTAGGATACACTTTTTTATCTTGATGTACTATTGTTCTTTTTGTAGTTTCTTCTCCCCTATTTGTGCCAGTTGGTTTTATTACTTCTTTTCTTTCTATTTTTTGTTCTAGTTGAATATGGAATAATATTTTTATTGTTTCTTCTTTTATTGATTGAGCCATTGAATCAAACATTTCATATGCTGCTACTTTGTATTCTACAAGTGGGTCTTTGTGTCCATACGCTTGCAAGCCTATGCCTTGGCGAAGAATATCCATATCATCTATATGATTCATCCATTTTGAGTCTATAACACGAAGCAATATTACTCTTTCTATTTCTCTTGATTTATTTTCATCATTTATTATTTTTTCTCTATCTTCATATAATAGTTTTGCTTTTTTAATCAACAAGTCTTTTAACTCTTGTCTATCTTTAATTTGTACTAATGTTTCTTTATTAAAAGTAGTAATTGGTGCTATCATTAATACTTGTTCTATAGTGTTGATCAAATCTTCAAATTCAAATTTATCTATCAAATTTGCATCTACTATTTTATTGATAGTAGTATCTATCATTCCCATAATGAGTGGATGAATATTGTCGCCATTTAAAACTTTTGATCTTTCTTCATATATAACTTCCCTTTGTTCATTATTTATTTCATCAAATTTTAAAAGTTGTTCTCTTATTCCAAAGTTAGAAGACTCTATTCTCTTTTGTGCTTTTTCAATAGTTGATGTAAGCATCTTATGCTCTATTTGCTCTCCCTCTTTTATACCAAGAGAGTTAAAAATATTAATTAAATTTTCTGATCCAAAAAGTCGCATAAGATCATCTTCTAGTGAAATATAAAATCTTGATTCCCCTGGGTCTCCTTGTCGACCAGAACGGCCTCTCAATTGGTTATCAATACGGCGTGATTCATGTCTTTCTGTACCAATAATTTTAAGCCCACCTTGCTCTTTTGCTTTATCATCAAGCTTAATATCTGTTCCTCTACCAGCCATATTAGTTGCTATAGTAACAGAACCAAAGCTTCCTGCACTCGCTACTATTTCTGCTTCTTTTTCATGCTGTTTTGCATTTAAGACATTATGCTTTATTCCTTTTCTTTTTAACATCTCGGAAAGCATTTCAGATGTATCTATATTTATAGTACCTACTAGTACAGGTTGACCTTTTTTATTTGCTTCTTCTATTTCTTCTACAACAGCATTGAATTTTTCTCTTTTTGTTTTATATACAGCGTCTTCTTTGTCTATTCTTATTACAGGTACATTTGTTGGAATAACTATAACATCCATAAAATAAATATTTCTAAACTCTTTTTCCTCTGTTTGTGCTGTACCTGTCATACCTGCTTTTTTTTCATATTTATTAAAAAAGTTTTGGAAAGTAATAGTAGCTAAAGTTTTTGATTCTCTTTTTATATTCACATGCTCTTTTGCTTCTATAGCTTGATGCAAACCATCGGAATACCTTCTTCCAGGCATAAGTCTACCTGTAAATTCATCTACTATAATTACTTCATTGTCTTTTACGATATAATCTTTATCTCTATGCATCAAATTGTGTGCACGAAGTGCTAGTGTAATATTGTGTTGTATTTCTAGGTTGTCTGGTGATGATAAATTTTCTATGTGAAAAAATTCTTCTACTCTTCTTACTCCCTCTTCTGTTAGAGTTACATTCTTCTCTTTTTCATTTACTAAATAATCCCCAGTTTCTTTTACTTCTTCTCCCATAATGACATCTATTTTATTTAATTCTTTTACATCTTCACCTCTTCTCAATTGTAAAGCGAGCATATCGCATGCTTCATATAACTTTGTAGATTTTCCAGATTGACCAGAAATTATAAGTGGAGTACGAGCTTCATCAATTAAAACAGAGTCAACTTCATCAATTATGCAATAATGAAGCCCTCTTAAAACTTGACCCTCTTTATATATTGCCATATTATCTCTCAAATAATCAAATCCTAGTTCATTGTTTGTAACATAAGTAATATCTGCATTATAATTTTCTTGTCTTTCCTCTGTTGTCATAGAATTTAATACAACACCAACTTTTAACCCAAGAAATTCATGAACTTGACCCATCCAATCTCTATCTCTTTTAGCCAAATACTCGTTGACTGTAACTATGTGAACTCCCTTTCCTAAAAGTGCCATAAGATAAGCTGGGCAAGTAGATACAAGAGTTTTACCCTCTCCTGTTTTCATTTCTGCTATTCTTCCATGATACAATATTATTCCACCGATAATTTGAACAGGATAATGCTCAAGACCTATTACTCTTCTGCTAGCTTCTCTTACTGTAGCAAATGCTTCTGGAAGAAGTGAATCTAATGTTTCTGAATTTTTTAATCTTTCTCTAAATATATTTGTTTGATTTCTTAATTCTTCATCACTTAATTTCATCATTTTGTCTCTTAGTGAAAGAGTTTTTTCCACTAAAGGCATTATTAATTTTACTTCTCTTTCTGAATGTGTACCAAATAATTTTTGTGCTATTGACATTTCATTTTTCCTTTTTGTTTTTTCTTTTTATTATTAGTTTTTGTTTTGTTATTTGTTTTTGTTTTTGTTAATTTTTATTTATTACTTATTTAAAATTTTCATCTTTAATAAAAGCATCTCTTCCCCAAACATGGTTCAATAATTCTATTCTCTCATTTACAAATGCAATAATTTTTTTTGCTCCATCATATTTTTTTAAATATTCTTTTCCTAAATCATTTTGCAATTTGGATGCTTCTTTTAATGCATTGAATGTAACATCTGATAATTTTCTACTTTCATATAACTTTTGCCATTTATTTTTTAATTTATCTCTAAACCACTCACAAGTCATAAATGGTACTAACCAAGGGTTAGTTTGGTTCATACCATCATAGCGTGATAAAAAAATACTTGCAAAATATCCATCATCTGCTTTCCCCTCACACGTCCATCCAAAGTCCCAAGGAGCTGTAAGAGTTAATTTTTTGTATATACTACTATCACTAAAATCTATAGCTAAGTAAAAGCTTCCACAGCCAAGGTCCATATCTTTTACTAATTCGTACAATATAACCATATTGATTACTGATTCTATATCTATAACATTTGATACTATTTGTTCTATTGTAACATCATCATCTGATTCATCTATCAAATCATAATTTTCATCAAATTTCAATTTTTTATTTTCATATATTGCTCTAAATATTATTTCAAAAACATTGTTTACATATTTCGATATAAATTTTGTTTGTTCATCATTTGTAATATCACTTTTTATAATATATGTTTTGTTTTGAAAATATTTTGATTGTCCTATAATATCTTTTACTATATCGTATTTGTGTTTTACTTCAAATGATGGGTGCTCTTTGTCATCTGTATTATCTATTTCTATTAAATATCCTATTTTGTTTGCACT
Source organism: Eubacteriales bacterium (assembly GCA_030539055.1). Taxonomy (GTDB): domain Bacteria; phylum Bacillota; class Clostridia; order Lachnospirales; family Lachnospiraceae; genus UBA3633. The sequence continues at coordinate 65,351 of JAUNSV010000005.1, forward strand.
CTCATTATCTTTTGGTTCATAAATATCTACTCTTCCACTTCCTGCTTGATTTTGTTCACATAATAAATAAACACCCTTAAAATCTTGATTAACATACACATTTACAAAACAAGAATCTGATGCATAATATTTTCCATCAAATATTTCTTTTGCTAATCTGAATCCTTGATAATCTGTGAGCAAATTATCGTATGTTTTTAATAAAACCCAACTCTTGTACTCTTTTTCATTGTGTAAGCCTAGAAGCCCTTGTTTTTTTGTAAATTTTATTCTATAGGGTTTATCTGTTCCTTGCTGTGTGGAATTGCCACGAACTTTTACTTCTGCTTCTGCACTCAATTCATATTTTGAGTTACAATTGAATACATCTATTACAGATTGCACATATTTATGTTTAGATACTATAGCTTCTTTTTTTAATGTAGAAATATGTACTATTGGCATCTCTTTTTGTTGTATAACACTTTCTTTAAACTCATTTAAGCTTTCTAAGTATTTTTCATATTCTATTTTCATGTCTTCTTTAGAATAAAAAATTTCTTTTGCAATATTTTTTGTTGGTAGCAAAAAGAGTATTGCAAAAGAAAATATTGTTGCAAGAAACAAACTATTTTTATTAATTCTATGTAAAAAAAACATATAATTAATTATAAACTATTTTACATTTTTGTCAATATTGAAAGAGCTTTAATTTGCATATTTTTCGGCTAGTTTAAGCGTATCTTCATTTTCAAATACTAATCCATCACTCATTTCATATTGTCTTAATGATATATGAAAATTTTCTATAGTTTTTTTGCCTAATTTTTGATTATGATAATAAAAATCATAATATACAAAATTGTTTAATATACATTTTTTATCATCTATATCTGTTACTTGAACTTCACTATATTTACTACCATTATTATATATTATGAAAGGTAATTTGTAATCATAATTTTTTATATCAAAAAATTCGTAATCTGTTTGTTTTAATGCTTCTTTTACATTATCAAAATTTTCATATATAGGATAATCCATTTGTATTTCTCTTATTACAGCTCTACTAGACATATAATTTTCATATCTTAAGTCTGCAACTTGATTAATATCTTTATCTTTAATTTTGAAAGAAATAATTGCTATAGGGTATGTATCTATTTTATCTTCAAGTTTTTGATTTAGTAAATCTAATTTATATGCTTTTACTATATTCTCAATTTTTTCTTTTTCATCAAATGTAGTTTTTCCATTAATGTCTTTTAATACTAGTTCGCTAATGTCTTCATTATTTATATTTATTAGCGGATATATTTTTTCTTTATAATTTTTATCATTAAATATTTTATTATAAGAATTTAAATAAGTTCTCAAATCTATTTTATATGTTCTTGCTTCTTTCTTCCCATTATTGAATTCATATAAAATGTTGACTGTGCTTTCATTTAATTTATCTTTACCTTGTTTCAATTCTTCAATTGCACCTTTTGCAATATTTAAGATGCTCGCTTTGCTATCTTCATTTTGTAATTTCATTTCACTCATCAATTTTTCGTTTGGGTCTACATATTCATAATGCCCTTTTATATTTTTTTGGAATGATGAATAATCTAATATTTCATCATAAATTACAATAGAAGCATTCTTTAATTCTTTATTTTGTGGTAAAAATTCATCGTATTTAAAAAAGTCCGTTTTAAACATAGCTAGTACTAATAAAGAAAACGCTATGCAACAAGTAAGCGATATTTTATTATTAAAAGCTTTTTTAAAATCATTATTATATATTATTTCTAATACTACATGTGATATTATACAAAATCCCACTACTCCTATTATTCCAAACTCTAATTTTGGAGTAATAGCATAAAGTGATATTCCTAGTATCCCGCTAAGTAGTACAATAGGTATTCTTGTGATAGGTTTTAATATATCAAATGCAAATACACTTTCGCTTCTTTCTAAAGGTCTTATTTTATATATTTTTATTGATAAAAATATAATAATTATTATTAAAAATGCTACAATTATTAATGTCATATTTATTTTACTTAAGATTACATCTAAACCTACCCATTCATTACTTATTTGAGCATTGTACTCTTTTCCTATTCTTTGGAGTGATACAAGTGGTGATAAGAATTGCAATTTCTTAAACAAAGGAAGAAAGGTATCATTATACATATAATATGTTTTGAAAAAAGCGTTATGATATAATTCTAAACCATATGATAATAGAGGAAAAGCAACTAGTGTGGCTGCAATTCCAAGGGATGCTACAAAAAACTTCCCCGTAATTAAAACAATAAATATAAATAAAGAATAAGATAAAACAAAATATAATGTATTTATTAAAAAAGCAAAAAATATGTAAGTGTAAATATCACTAAAGTATATTCCTTTTATTTTTATACACATTATTGAAAATATTGTTGTTAATATATAAGGTATCAAAAAGCATAATAAGCCTGTTATATATTTATAAAAATATATTTTTTTTCTATTTAAAGCTAAGCTATGATAAAAATCTACTTGTTTTTTATGATGCAAATAAGAAAAGAAAAATATTGCCAAAAAAGCACCTATCCCTATTATATACGCACTCATTTGTTTTACACCAAAAGTGTCTATAACTATATTTTCTTTTAATTTGTTAAGTTCACTTATTGTAACATATAATTTATCTGTATTAAAAATATCATTTTGATTATTTAGGGCATTACTACTTTGTGAAATATAAGTTTCTTCTATATTACCAATTTGCATCATAAATGATCCAGGTAATATTATACACAATAATACAAGTACAATAATAAATATAGATACATTCTTTTTTAATTCATTTTTTAAAGCAAAAGCAAAAATTTTATTCATAAATATTGTTTGCTCCTTTCATTTCATTAATAAATATTTCTTCAAAAGATAATGGTAAAACTTCTAAATACATATTATTTCTTTTATTCAATTTTTGTTTTATTTCTTCTTCACTACCCCTTACTACCATTATAATTAATCTTCCTTTATGCTCTATAGTAGAAATGTCTAAATCATCAAACTTATCTTCTTTTTCATCACTTAATATTAATTGAACCTTATGTATGTTAGCTTTTATATTTTCATAATCATTTGATAAAATGAGCTTTCCCTCATTAAGTATCCCTATAGAGTCACACATATCCTCTAATTCTCTTAATGCATGTGTTGCTGCTATTATAGTTAAATCTCTATTCTCAATATTTTCTGCTATGTAACCTTTCATTTTTTGCCTTGTAAGTGGGTCTAATCCATCAAAAGCTTCATCTATCAAAAGATATTTTACATTAACACATAGTCCCAAAATAATACTTATTTGTCTTTTCATTCCTTTTGATAATTTACTAATTTGCTTATTCTCATCTAAATTAAAATCATTTAACATTTTAATATATAATTCATTATCAAAATTTGAATAATATATTTTAAAATAATCTTTCATTTCTTTAATTGTGGAATTTGCAAAAAAATATTCATCATCTGAAATAAACATCATTTCTTTTTTAATATTTTCATTTTCAAAATTGTTTTCATTATCTATACTTATGCTTCCAGAATCAGCTTTGTATATAGAAGCAATTAACCTAAGCAATGTTGATTTGCCTGCTCCATTTGTGCCAGCAAGTAAAAATATTTTTTTATTTTCTATTTGAATATTAATATTATCTAATACAAGTTGATCGTTAAATGTCTTTTTAATATTATTTATTTGTATCATTTTATCTCCTTTTTTTTATTTAAAAAATTCATCTATAACATCATATATTTCTTTTTTAGTTAATTTTATGACTAAGCCCTCTTTAATCAATTTTTTTAAATCATCTTTCCATTGTTGTTTAAAATGAGATATAGCTTTTTCTTCCTTGCATACAAAAGAGCCTCTTCCTTTTATGGTGTATATGAAGCCTTCTTTTTCCAATTCTTGATAAGCTCTTTGTATAGTATTGGGATTGATTGATAAATCTTTTGAAAGATTTCGTACTGAGGGTATTGCTTCATCTATTTTTAATACATTTGTTAATATTAGCCTTTCAAATTGATCTATAATTTGCTCATATATGGGTCTTTTGTCTTTATAATTTATGACAATCATTCATTTCTCCTTTCTTTAATATTTTATAAAACTATTTCCATAATAATACTTCTTTTGTATGAAGTGTACTGCTTGTATTATCTGTACTAATCGTAGTAATACAATTATATCATTTATTTTTGTTTTGTCAAGTATAAAAAAATACACTTTATATTTATTATTAAAGTGTATTTATAGTATGTTTATTGTATATTTTTAATGTATTAATAGTTTATTATTTGTTTATTAATAATTTCCTTTTAATGTATTTATAGAATATTTATTGTTTATTATTGTTAAAATTTTCTACCAAAAAATCCAATGCTTCTATATATCCATTAATTCCTTTGCCAATAATACTTTTTTTACAAAAATCTCTTATGTAACTTTTTTTTCTAAATTCTTCTCTATCTGAAATATTTGTAATATGCACTTCTACTGTAGGCACATTAATAGTTTTTAGAGCATCTAGGATTGCTATGCTTGTATGAGTGTATGCTGCTGGGTTAATAATTATGCCATCTATATTTTCATATAACTCTTGAATTTTATCTACAATAGCACCCTCATGATTTGATTGAAAAAATTCTACATCAACATTTAATTCTTTTGCATGTGTTTTTATTGTATTAATCAAATAATTATAATCTTCTCTTCCATAAATATCTACTTCCCTAATACCAAGCATATTAATATTTGGTCCATTAATTATAATAACACGCATAAACAAAACTCCTATAATATTATTCTTCTTGCAAAACTTCTTCACACTCTTTTAAATATTTTGTTATTTCTAAATGTTGTGGGCAAGCTTCTTCACATTGCTTGCATCCTATACAATCAGAGGCTCTGTGATTAAGTGGTGCAATTTTTTTATAATCATCTTTAGCTTCTTTTGTTTGACCATTTGATAAGTGTTTATTCATTGCTTCAAAAATTTTTGGTATATTTATTTGTTTTGGGCAACCTTGAGTGCAATAACGACAAGCTGTGCATTCTATTAGATGTAAACTATCAAATACTTTTTGTGCTTTGTTAATTATTTCTTTCTCTTCATTATTTAATGGTTTAAAATTAGACATATAAGAAATATTATCATCCATTTGTTCAATATTTGACATCCCAGATAATACTTTGTATACTCCATCCAAAGAGGCAGCAAAGCGAATTGCATAAGAAGCAAATGAGGCATCTTTATTGTAATCAAGCATTAATTTTTTTACTTCTTTTGGTGGATTAGCAAGAGCACCACCTTTTACTGGCTCCATTACTATTATTTTTTTGTTGAACTTATTTGCTACTTCATAATTTTTTCTTGATTGAATATTTTTATTTTCCCAATCAGCATAATTAATTTGTAATTGTACAAATTCTACTTCTGGGTGTTCGTTAAGCAATCTTTCAAGCAAAACTGGTCCTGAATGATAAGAAAAGCCTATATGCTTTATGAGTCCCTCTTTTTTCTTTTCTTTAAGAAAATCCCATAAATGAAAATCTTCATATTTTTTGTAATTATTGGATCTTATTGCATGCAATAAATAATAATCAATATATTTTACATTAGTTCTTTTTAAGCTTGTATATAATTGTTTTTTTGCTACTTCCTCTGTAGGTGCAAATAAAAAAGCACATAGTTTAGTTGCTAATGTATACTCTTCTCTTTTATGTCTATTCACTAGAGCTTTTCTTGCGCTTGCTTCTGACCCTATATATATGTGTGCTGTGTCAAAATAATTAAAACCTGCATCTAAAAATTTATCTACCATAATAGAAGTAGTTTTTATATCTGTAAGAGGTCTTATGCCTGGTAGTCGCATAAGTCCAAATCCCAATTTATTATTATTATCAATTTGCATAAAAAATCTCCATTACTTTTTTTGGTATTTTTACATATTTTTATTTTTATTATATGAATTAATAATAGCATTAATTACGCTAGATCTAAATGCACCATCCTCTAGTGTTACTACTCCCTCTATTGTAGTACCTTGTGGGCTACAAACTCTATCTTTCAAAATAGCTGGGTGTGTGTTTGTTTCTTTTATATAGTTAGCTGTGCCTAATATTGTTTGAAGTGTATATTGTAAGGCTTTATCTCTTCTTACACCACAATGCACTAGACCATCGCACATACTCTCTATAAAAATACTCACATATGCAGGAGCACAACCCGTAACAGCTTGTGCTTTGTCTATCATTTCTTCCTCTACAATATCAAGCTCGCCTGCTTTATCTAGTATTTTACAAAAATTAATTATTTCATCATCAAATACATCCTCATTTTTTGATACTAAAATCATACCTTGACCTACGCTTACAGCTAAGTTTGGCATAATTCTAATAGTAGGGCAAGTATCATTTATGTACTCATTTATTTTTTTTATACTAACTCCTGCCGCCATTGAGCATAAAATAAATCTGTTGTTGTTCTTCTTTCTATTAATTAAATCTTCACTTAATTGATTCAATAATTCTTTTATATTTTGTGGTTTTACTCCAATAAAAATTAAATCGCATTTTTGTACAATTTCTTTGTTGTTGCTTGAAGTGCAATCTAATTCAAGAGAAATTTCTTTAGTTTTTTGTATATTTAATTCTGAAATCAATAAATCTTCTTTTTTTACATTCTTTCTTACACAAGATGCTAGTGCTTTCCCCATATTGCCAACGCCAATAAATCCGTATTTCATTTTTTCTCCTTTTAAATAAATTATTTTATATTGCCTTGTCCTATAATTACATATTTATATGAAGTAAGCTCTTCAAGCCCCATTGGCCCTCTTGCATGCATTTTTTGTGTAGAAATACCTATTTCACATCCAAGACCAAATTCACCACCATCTGTAAATCTTGTAGAGCAATTCACATATACAGCACAACTATCTATTACATCTGTAAATAGTTTGGCATTATTTTCGTTATTTGTAATTATGCTATCAGAGTGATTAGTTGAATGATTGTTTATATGTTCGCAAGCTTCTTCCACATTTTGTACTATTTTTACAGCTAAAATATAATCAAGAAATTCTGTATCAAAATCTTTTTCATTTGCTTTCTTTAAATATTTTTTTTGTATATCATTACTTTTATTATTGCATATTTCATAAGCTTCTTCATCAAGCCTCAATTCTACTGCTTGCAATGATTTTTTTAATCGTTCATCTATCAATTTATTCATTAATTTTATTAATACTTCCTCTTTTATACCTCTATGTATAAGAAGTACTTCTTCACTATTGCAAACTGATGGTCTTTGAGTTTTTGCATTTTCTACTATATCTATTGCATTTTCTATATTCGCACTCACATCAATATAAACATGACATATGCCACTTCCTGTTTGAATACATGGCACTTTGGAATTTTCCATACAAGCTTTTATTAATCCTTTTCCACCTCTTGGAATCAATAAATCTATGTAATCAAGTCCATTCATCATTTCCATAGCACTATTTCTATTTGTATCTTGAATAAGTTGTATTACATCTTGTGAAATGTTAGTTTCTTTTAGCCCCTCTCTTAGTGCGTTAGTGATTGCATTTGAAGAATTAAAAGCTTCTTTTCCAGTTCTTAAAATACAAACATTGCCAGATTTTAAACAAAGAGCACTACAATCAGATGTTACATTTGGTCTACTCTCATATATAATACCTATAACTCCAAGTGGCACAGTTACTTTTTTTATTTTAATTCCATTTGGTCTATCTATTGTTTTTAATATTGTATTGCATGGATCTGGCAATTTGATTACATCCTCTATTCCCTTTGCCATACTTTCTATTCTTTCTCTATCTAAAAATAATCTATCGAGCATAACATTAGAAAGAGTATTTTTTGATAATTCCATATCTATTTCATTTTGTTTTAATATTTCACTTGTATTATTCAATAAAGAATCTGCCATTTTTTTTAATGCTTCATTTTTTTCTTCTGTTTTAGCAAGTACAAATTCCTTTTGTACACTTCTTGCTTTCTTCATTATTTCTAATGTAGTCATGATATCCTCCTACTTTTTTGCTATAAATCTTGTTCCTACTTCTTTTCCATTGATTATATCAAATATGATTTTAGGGTCTTTTCCATTTGTTATAAAAAGATCTGTACCCGCATCGCAAGTAATTTTTGCTGCATTTATTTTTGTAATCATTCCACCTGTAGAAAGTTCAGAACCTTTATCTCCACATAGAGCATAAATATCATCTGTTATTTCATATATATTTTTTATTAGAGTAGCATCTTTATTTTGCTTTGGATCATTAGTATATAATCCATCTATATCAGAAAGTAAAATTAATAAATCTGCATCTATATTTGCTGCTACATAAGCTGCCAGTGTATCATTGTCGCCTATGGAGCATATTTCTTTTATAGCTACTGTATCATTTTCATTTATTATAGGAATAGCACCAAGATGTATTATTCTTAAAATTGTATTTTTAAAATTTTCTCTTCGAATATCATTATTTATATCATCTTCTGTTAATAAAATTTGAGCTGCAAATTGACCAAAATTTTGAAAGTGTTTATCATATATGCCCATTAATTCAAGTTGACCTATAGCAGCACAAGCTTGTTTTGTGGGTATGTCTTTTGGCTTTTTCTCTAATGAAAGCTTTCCTACTCCCATAGCTATAGCACCAGATGATACCATAATTACTTCATTGTTCTCTTCTTTTAATTTTGATACTACAAAGCAAAGAGAATCAATACTTTCTTCATTAATAATTCCATATTGATTTGTAATAGTTGAAGTACCTATTTTTATTACTATTCTCATAACATTCTCCTTACTAATCAATAAATAAATTTATTATATTATCACACATCTTTAAGTTAAAATCAATAAATTATTTACTTTAGCATATCGCATATATCTAATATCAATCTTTCGCTCTTCTCCCAACCTAGGCAAGGGTCTGTGAGAGATTTTCCATAGCATTTTCCATTTAACTCTTGTGCACCATCTTCAATATAACTTTCTATCATTAATCCTTTAAGCATTTTTCTTATTGAAGAAGAATAATTGTAACTGTGCACTACTTCTTTTGCAATACGAATTTGCTCAATATAATTTTTTGCACTATTTGAATGATTCACATCAACAATAATTGCAGGATTACTTAATTCACTTTTTTCATATAATTCACATAAAAATATTAAATCTTCAAAATGATAATTTGGCAAAGCATTGCCATGCTTATTCACATAACCTCTTAAAATAGCATGTGCGTACTCGTTACCTTTGCTTTGAACTTCCCATCCTCTATATATAAATCTATGTGCTCTTTGAGCTGCTTTGATAGAATTCATCATTACACTTAAATCTCCACTTGTTGGGTTTTTCATTCCAACTGGAATATTTAATCCACTTGCTGTAAGTCTGTGTTGTTGATCCTCTACAGATCTTGCACCAATAGCTACATATGATAAAAGATCATTTAAATAACGATGATTTTCTGGATATAACATTTCATCTGCACATCCAAATCCTGTTTCCTCTATGGCTCTCATATGCAAATGTCGAATAGCAAGAACACCATTAAATAAATCTGACTTACCACTTGGGTCTGGTTTATGAAGCATCCCCTTGTAACCTTTTCCATTTGTACGAGGTTTATTTGTATATATGCGAGGAATAATTAATATTTTATCTTCAACTTTGTCTTGTACTTTTCTTAATCTACAAATATAATCTAGGAGTGCATCTTCATTGTCTGCAGAGCAAGGACCTATGATAAGTACAAATTTATTTTGTTTTCCACTAAATACATCTTGAATTAATTTATCTCTTTCTTCCTTGATTTTTTTTGAATTTTCGGATAAAGGAAATGCTTCTTTTACTTCTTTAGGAATAGTTAGCTTTTTTATAAATTCCATATTCATTCAATTACACCTCTAATTTTTAATTTAATCTTTTTTATCAAACAAAGCTCTTCTAATTGTAGACTTTTTCATTTTTTCTCTCATACCATCTACATCATTATTGTATAGCATATTTCTAAAATTTTGTAATTCATTAAGAAAAATATCTATGTTTTTTATGAGAGAGTTTTTATTTAATAAAAATAATTCACTCCACATCTCATCGTTTATTCTTGCAATTCTTGTTAAGTCTCTAAAAGAATCTCCAGTATATTTTTCAATATGCTCACTTTCATTACATGTCATAAGTGATATAGCTATGCAATGAGTAAGTTGTGATACAAAACCTACCATATCATCATGCTCCTCTGGAGTAAGAATTGATACATTTTCAAATCCTAGTAATTGTCCTATTTCCATACATGATACAATTGCATCTTTTGTATTCTTCTTTGTTGGAGTTACAATATAATTTGCATTATTAAATATTTTTGTTGTACTATTTTCTACTCCATATACTTCTCTTCCTGCCATAGGATGAGCTGCTATATATTCAACATCATCTCGTAATATATTTTGAATATCATAAATTATAGAAGTTTTTACACCTGTAACATCTGTAATCAAAGCACCAGTTTTAAAATATTTTTGATTTTCTTTTATCCATTCAATTAAAATATGAGGATAAAGAGCAAATATTATTATATCTGCTTTTCTTATCATTTCTTTATCGATTGATATTGTACCCTCATCAATTATTTCTTCTTTTATTGCATAATCAATAGATGACTGGTCTTTAGTAATTGCACTTATATGAAATCCATATCTCTTAAGCCCTTTTGCATAACTTCCACCCATTAATCCTAATCCTACTATTAAAATGTTTTTATTTATATCAACTATCATATTTTACCTTTAATCCTAAATTTTGTAATTTATAAAAAAAATCTGGAAAACTTTTATTTATTGCTTCCATTCCATCTATAGAACCACCAGTTAAGCTCAATAATACAGAAAGGGCCATTACTATTCTGTGATCATTATGACCATTTAATATTGTTTTTGGTTTTTCTAATTTTCCTTTAATAATTATTTCGTTATCTAAAATTTTTGTATCTATTCCACATTTTTTTAATTCCATTTGCATTGCTTTTCCTCTATCGGATTCTTTTAATTTTAGTCTGTTTGTATTTATAAAATATCCATTTCCTTTTATAGCACTAAGCGTAAAAAGAACTGGTGCTAGGTCTGGGCAGTCGCTTAAATCTATTTTTTCTTTTTTGTTATTTTGAATTATATCAAAATATTTTTTATATATTTTATCTCCCTGAATTGTATTATCATTTAATCCTTTAATTGTAATTTTTCCACCTATTAAATTAAAAGCATCTAAAAATGCTGCGTTTGAATAATCTCCCTCGATTTCTACATTTGTGCTTTTATATTGTTGATTCCCTTTGATAAAAAGTGTATTTTCATTCTCCCAAAAAATATTTATATTATATAATTTTAATATTTTTTTTGTCAAATTAATATAAGATTTACTCTCTATTGATTTGTTGATTTTTATTTTGCTATCACCTTTTAATAAGGGAAGTGCAAATAATAATCCAGAAATAAATTGACTGCTTACATTTCCATCTACTTGATACTCTCCACTTTTTAATTTTCCTTTTATTAATAATTCATTTTCTAATTTTGTTATTTTTACATTTGATTTTTCAAATATATTTTTATATAAAAGAACTGGTCTAGACATTAATTTACTACTTCCACATAATTTTCTTTCTATATTATCTATTACACATAAGGGAATTAAAAATCTCAATGTGCTTCCACTTTCATTGCAATTTAGAGTAGTATTTTCTTGCGAAAACTTTCCATTATTTCCATATACTTCGACACTTTCTTTATTACATAATATTTTGATGCCTAAAGCCATCAAACATTCTATAGTAGCTTTTACATCCATAGAGTATGAAATATTAGAAATTTTACTTATACCATTTGCAAGGCTAGCACTTATTAATGCTCTGTGTGTTTCACTTTTTGATGGTGGTGCTTCTATTATACCCTCCACTTTGCTTTTTTCAATAAATATTTTCATATTTCCTCTTTTATATTTATTATTTCTTTTACTACATCTTCAATTTCTTTATCATTTTTTATTATAATATCGCTTGCTTTTAAATAATAATTGATCCTTTCATTATATAATTTTTTTAAGCTCTCTATATTATTCGAAAGTGGTCTACTTTTTGTTGGTATTATATTTTCTACTTTTCTATCAATAAAAAATATTTTGCCATTTTGCTTTAATCTCATTATATTATTATTCCTTAATATAGAGCCTCCACCAGTTGATATTATTATATTATTAAATTTTGATACTTCTTTTATTACTTCTTCTTCTATATTTCTAAAATATTCTTCTCCAAATTTATCAAATATTTCTTTTATTTGCATATTGCATTTTTGTATTATCATTGTATCTGTATCATATATTTTTCTTTTTGTAATAGAAGAAAGTACTTCGCCAATGGTACTCTTTCCAGAGCCTGGCATTCCAATTAATACAATATTTTCTTTATTATTTAATATTTTATTATATACTTCATCATATATATTTTTTTCGTATTTAATATTTAAAAATTTTTCACTTGCTCTTATTGCTTGACTTACAAGCATATATAAACCACCTGTTGCTTTTTTACCATTTATTATTGAATTGTAAACTAATTCACTTCTTAAAGGATTATATATGCAATCTATGATAACTTGGGCGTTACTAAATATATTAATATCTATAGGAGAACTATCTGTTTTTGGAAACATTCCAATAGGTGTAGTATTTATAATAATATCAAATTTATTGAATTGTTTATATGCTTCTTCATAATTTATAACATTTTCTTTTTTATTTCTTCCTACAATAATAATTTCTTTTGCACCTAATTTTTTTGATACACATTTTGCTGTACTACTTGTACCACCACTGCCACAAATTAATACTGTTTTATTTTTTATTATTATATTATTTTTATTTATTAAATCTATCATTCCATCAAAATCTGTATTGTAACCATATAATGTACCATTTTTATTTACTATAGTATTAATTGCTCCTATCTCTTTTGCATTATCATCTATATAATTTAAATATGGAATTACTAATTGTTTATAAGGAATAGTAACATTGATTCCAAGAAAATCTTTTTTTATAAAAAACTCTTTTAAATTTTCTTTTTTTATTTCACATATTTCATATTTGTATGGTGCAAATTGCTCGTGAATTTCTTTTGAGAAAGAATGTATTAAACTTTCGCCTATGATTCCATATTTCATTTAATTTTCCTCATATACTCTATTCCTCCTCTTGCTAATAATAAATCATATATAACTATGGCACTCAAAGCATCAACTACTACTCTTGCTCTGTGAACAATTGCTGGGTCATGCCTGCCTCTAATTACTATTTTTACATTTTTATTATTTTTAAAATTTATTGTATCTTGCTCTTTAGCAATTGAGGGTGTAGGTTTTATGGCACATCTAAAAAGTATAGGTGATCCATTACTTATGCCACCATTAATACCACCATTATTATTTGTTTTGCTTTTTACAATATTATTTTTTACATATAATGAATCATTTGCTTTGCTACCTCTTAATTTGCTTATATTAAAACCAGCTCCATACTCTACTCCTTTTACTCCAGGTATAGAAAACAAAGCGTGAGATAACACACTCTCTATAGAATCAAACCAAGGTTCTCCTACTCCCGAAGGAACTCCTATAATACTCGTTTCTAATATTCCACCTACGCTATCTTTATCATTTGATGCTTTAATAATTTCTTCTTTCATTAATTTAGCTTTGTTATCATCTAATGTAGCAAATGCTTTTTCATTTAGTACTTTTATATCTTCTTTGTAATTTTTAAATTTTGCATCTTTTATATTTGCACATTGTAAAATATGTGTTCCTATAAAAATATTTTGTTCCTCAAGTGCAAGTTGCACTATAGCACCTAGTGCTACTATAGGGGTTGTAAGTCTTCCACTAAAATGACCTCCGCCTACATAATCATTAAAACCATAATATTTTTTATATGCACTATAATCAGCATGCCCTGGGCGAGATATTTCACTTAATTCATTATAATCATTTGATTTAATGTCTTCATTTGGAATAATAATACAAATTGGGGATCCTGTAGCAATATTATTTTTTACTCCACTTATGATTTTGTATTCATCTTTTTCTTGTCTTTTTGTAGAAATTTTGCCTATTGGTTTTCTGAACAATAATTTTTTGTTAATATATTCATTATTAATTTTTGTGCCTGGAGCAAGCCCATCAAGCATAGCACCAATGTAAGCACCATGGCTTTCCCCAAAAAGTGAAATTGATAAGTTGTTTCCGAAAGTGTTTTTCATTTTTATCTCCAATTTGTTTTTTTGTAGTCTTCTATAATTTTTGTTAATTCATCAATTGTAATATCTTTTAATATTGCATTTCCTATTTCTTCAACATAGCAAATTGTTATTTTATTTTCATGAAATTTTTTATCATGCTTTATAACATTAATAATATCATTTGTATCATAATCAAAATTTGTAGGTAGGTTTACTTTCTCCAATACACTTTTTATTCTTTTTGAAATATTTTTATTACACATTAAAAGCATTCCTATAGATATACATTCTCCATGATAAAGATTATGCTTGTTTAAATGTTTACTTTCTATAGCATGGCCTATTGTATGACCATAATTTAATATTTTTCTTAAATTTAATTCTTTTTCATCTTTTTCTACAATTTGTTTTTTGATTTTTAGAGATTTTTCTATTATTAAATTTATGTTTTTATTATAATCTTCTTTTTCTATTAATTCAAATAATTGTTTGTCACTTGTAATTGACATTTTGATAGCTTCTGCTAATCCATTCAATACTTGTCTTTTTGGGAGTGTGTGTAACAAATTAGAATCTATCAATACTTTTTTTGGTTGATAAAAAGCACCTACAATATTTTTGTATCCATCTAAATTAATTGCACATTTTCCACCAATTGATGAATCTATTTGCGATAAAAGAGTTGTTGGAATATTATAAAAATCTATACCTCTCATATAAGAAGAAGCTGCAAAGCAAGCCATATCACCACAAACGCCTCCGCCAAGAGATATAATACAATCGTTTCTTGAAAAATTTTCTTTTAATAAAAATGACAAAATATTATTGTAATTAGTAATATTTTTTTGATCCTCTCCATGTTTAAATTCAAATACATAATAGTCTTTTATTTGTTTAGATAAAATTTCTACATACTCTTTTGGTATAAGATCATCTATTACAATTAATGTTTTTCTATTTAAATTAAAATACTCTTTTGCTTTTTTTAATATGTCTTTTTCAATTACAATATCATAACTATCATCTACTTTTTCTTTTATTAAATTCATTTTTAAAATCATTAATCATCCTCCGGATTTTTATATTCAATAAATGACCCAAGAATTTTTAATTTGTCGCAATATTGTTGTAATTTTTTTACCATTTCCATTCCTTTGCTTGTATAAATATTTCCATCAAATTCTACATAAAAATAGTATTGCCATGATAATTCTTTCATAGGTAAGCTTCTTAAACTACGCATATTAAATTTATATTCGCCAATAATATTAATTGCTTTTGCTAAAGCACCTGCTTCATTTTTTACTGTAAAAAATATTATTGATTCATCGGCATCTTGTACACTTTTATCACATTTTAGTGAAAGAATTGCAAATTTTGTAGTATTATCATTATTTAAATTTATATCATGATCTATAATTTCTAAACCATATATTTTAGCTGTTTCTTCACTTGCTATTGCTGCTATAGTATAATCATTTTTTTCTTTCACATCCATTGCTGCAATTGCTGTGTTGGCAGATATTAAAGTATTATATTTATGCTTTTGTATATATTTTGTGCATTGGCTAAGTGCTTGTGGATGGCTTATTACAGTTTTTATAGTATCTATAGTAGAACCTTTTATTGCAAGAAGATTTTGTCTTACTTTAAGATTGTATATTCCATTTACATATAAGGGACCAGAAAACATCATATCCATTACTTGTGAAACATCACCAGCTGAACTATTCTCTATAGGAAGCAAACAGCATTCGCACTCTCCTATAACAACACTATTGTATGCATCTTGAAAGTTTGGGTATGCATGATAATTTGCATCCTTAAATACATGAGTGCTAGCTATGTGTGCAAAAGCTCCCTCTACTCCACTAAAACCAACATCGATTCCCTTTAATACTCTTCTTTGATATTTTTTAGATAAATCCATTATATTTTTAATAAAAAGAGAATAGTAAGAGTGATATTCTAAATTATTAATATATTTTATATTTTCATCTATTACCTCTTTTTCTCTATTTGAATTTAATATAGGTATAGCGTGTTCTCTTTTGAAATTTGAAATATCTTTTACTATCTCCATTCTTTTTTCAAAAAGAACTGCCATCTCTTTATCTATTATATTTATTTTTTCTCTTTTTTCTTGTAAGTCATCCATATTATTCTCCATTTATTTTTTTATACCATTTGGATATATTTTTTTCATTGTGTTATCGTTGTATGTTTCATCTACCCATGATTCAAAACTATTGTTAGCTAAAATATTACTACTTCTTAAATCGTATCTCTTTAGTGCTATAGTAGACATTATTAAATCCATCATAATAAATATAAGCATTAAAAAAGTTATTATTTTACCAATTTTCATGGGAATTTTTTCTATTAATTTTGATATATGTGGGTATATTTTTTTTAGCCATATTACAGAAGCTATACCCCAAAAAAAGCAATACAATAAATTTATTCGCCCACCTAAATTAAATGGTATATGACTATAATCCCAAAATACTTGACCAAAAACTAATTCTGTAAATATGCTACAAATGTATTCAAATGCACCACCAAGTATTACTCCAAATAAAAATAAAAAACTATCAGATTTTTCTCTATAATTATATAAAACCCAGGTGCCACCAGATAGAGCTATGCCCCACACTATGCTAAATTTGCCCCATACTAAACTAGTTCTACTCATTAATATGCCTGTAGTAATATAGCAAAATATAGTTTCTATAATATCACCCATAAATGAACAAATAATAAATAACCAAAATAATTTATATGAATTGCATCCTTTAGCAAAAATATTTGATTTTTCCTTTTTTACTTTTTCTTTTGCTTCTGGAAATGCTTTTTTTATACGCCTTTCTTGAATATAAATAATTTTTTCATTTAAATCCATAGAAAGCTTTATTAAGCCTTTATGGATTTTTTCTGCTCTAACAAATTTTTTGGGAATACCTAATACATAAAAATAAGTTAGTATTATGTCTATTGCAAATAATGATAATATGACTATTAGTATTACAAATCCAATTCTAAATGGTATTCTATTTAATATATTAATTAAAATATTATTTAAATATGTGATACTTGTGATGCCTAAGAGACCACCAATAATCAAAGATCTTAAATTCACAAAACCACTTATGTTGAATTTAGAAGAAGAATAATCCCACCATTTTTTATGAAATATGACTTGAAGTAAATTACCTACTATCAATTCACATAAGCCATATATTATAGCACTTCCAATAAATAAGAATACTATTCTATCCGATAAATCAAATAAAAAAAGTTTAATTAATATCGCACTTATTCCATATATGCTTAAAAGAGGACCAGCTAATACTCCTCTATTAATAAACTTATTATGTTTGTATGCTGCATAAGAGCATTCAAATATCCAACCTAAAAAAGAATATACTAAAAACAACCACATTATGAAATACATAAATTGACACCTATTAATAATAAATATTATAATTTTTAAAAGATATTTAAAAAATTATATGTATTGTAGTATAACATTTATATTTTTTTTCGTAAACAAGAAAATATAGAGGTGATATTTTTTTTATATGATAGAAAGAGTTGCTATCATTCCACCCCTATCTTTTCCATGGTACCTATGTGAAAAGAAAATTTCTGGATTACATTTTGTGCATAAGTTTACTATATCTATATTTTCTTCATCTAAGCCTTCATTTATTAAATTTCTTTTATTTATTTCCCATAAATTCATATATGTTTTATTGTCTTTTTTAATAATATTAGACTTATAGTTTTTGTCTTTTTTTAAAAATAATTGCTCCACATCATCTTTAATCTCAAAACAAGAGGCACAAATGCTAGGTCCTATAATAGAAATTATATTTTTGGGATTGGAATTATATTTTTCTTTAAATATATTAATTGCATTTTTAGATATATTATTTAATGTTCCCATCCAACCAGAGTGAAGAAGTGCTATTACTTTTTTATTTGTATCAACCAAATATATTGGAGTACAATCTGCATGCTTAGTACAAAGAACAATATCTTTTTCGTTTGTTATAAAACCATCTATGAAATCTAAATCAAAATCATTATTGTATATATTATTATTTATATTGTTTTTATCTATAGTAAGAATATTTGTTGTATGTCTTTGGAGTGCATATACCATTTTGTTATATTCTGCATTTATAGCATTAGCATAAATTTTTCGATTAATATCTACTTTCTCTTTTGTTTCATCTCTTAAATTAGATAAATTCATACTATAAAAACACCCCGAACTCTTCCCACCAAATCTTGTAGAAAAAGAGTTGTTAATCCAATTATAATTATCTAATTTATTAAATGATAAATATATTACATCTTCTTTTTTATGCAAGGTGTAACTTTTATTTAATTTTATTTTTTTGTCATTAGTTTTGTAGCACATTTTTATTCCTTTCAATTATACTTTGTTGATTTTTGTTATTTTAAATGTTATACTCCTTTTATGTGCGAAAATAGTGAAAAAAATAATAATTCTTTTGACAATAAAAAGCTTATTGCTTATGTTGATGGAAGCTTCAATGAAAGCCTTGGCAGATATTCTTTTGCTTGTATTTTGATTTTATCAAACAAAAAAACTTTTGAATACTTTGGTAGTGGTGACAATGAAGATACTAAGCAAATTAGAAATGTTGCTGGAGAAATGCTTGGTGCTATGTTTGCTACAAAATGGGCTACTATAAATAATTTTAAAAGTATAGATATATATTATGATTATATAGGTATTGAAGCTTGGGCTGTGAATAAATGGAAAACAAAAAATGTTTTTACAAAAAAATATGCTGATTTTATGAATGAATACAAAAAATATTTGAAAATAAATTTTTATAAAGTATTAGCTCACTCAGGCGATAAATACAATGAAAAAGTTGATAAACTCGCTAAAGAAGCTTTGACTCATAATACAGGTATTCCAAAAATAGAAAAAATAAAATTATAATTTGTAATTTTTTTTAATTAGTATTATTATTTTTTAATTTATTAAATACATTTTTATTTTATTTTTTATATTTAATCCCAAAAATAGTGCAATAATCATTTTAATAATATCAATTATAATATAAGGTACTACTCCAATATAAAATGCTTCAATATATCTTATTTTTAAAATAATACATAAATGTAATGTTCCAACTAGGTACATAAAACAAGTAGCAAGTAATAAACTTAAAAAAACAAATACCTTTTTATATGAGAAAATTTTTGATATTTTATAAATTATTATGGGTATAAATATATATGCGATAATGTATCCACCAGTTGGCCCTACAATCTTACTTAAGCCAGAACCAAAATTTGAAAATACTGGAAGTCCACAAACTCCTAGTATAATATAAATTAAAATAGCATATGTTGAAATATTAATATCAAATATTATTGATATCAAATAAATAATCAAGTTAGAAAATGATATAGGTACTACAGAAAAAGGAATAGGAATAGAAAAAGGTGATATAATACAAAGAATACCACACAATAAACTGATTATACACATTTCTTTTAATTTTTTATATTTCAACAATTTCTTTAAATACTTCTCCTGCTTTTCCGTGGTACACATAATTAATATTTTCTTCGTGTGGCACTTCATCTTTGTTGATTAATATTAATTCATTTCCTTTATAAAAGTTTACAAATGAAGCTGCTGGATATACAACTAGAGATGTACCACATATTATTAAAGTTTTAGCATTTGAAATATAATTAATTGATTCATTTACCACTTGATTATTTAAACCCTCTTCATACATCACTATGTCTGGTCTTATAATTCCACCACAAGTACATAACGGAATATCATTTTTATCATTTAACACATCTTCTATAGTAAATTTTTTGCCACACTTCGTGCAAGTATTATTGAAAGAAGTACCATGAAGCTCTAGTACTTTTTTTGAACCAGCTTTTTGGTGCAAGGAATCTATATTTTGAGTTACAATTGCTTTTAATTTGCCTCTTTTTTCTAATTCACATAAAGCAAGATGAGCATAATTTGGAGAAGCATTAATCATTGGTTTTAAGCATTTATTTTTATAAAACCTATAAAATTCTTTAGGATTATTTATAAAAAAAGAATATGATAGTATTTGTTCTGGAGGATAATCATACTCCATATTATATAATCCATCTTTTGATCTAAAATCTGGTATATTTGATTCTGTACCAAGACCAGCACCACCAAAAAATACTATATTATTTGACTTGTTTATTACTTCTTTTATTTGATCTAAATTAGCATTCATATTTTTTCCTTTACTATATAAGTATGTTTATGGATTTGGAGATGTTGCTCGCAAATTTGATTCAATAAATTTATTATATCCAATAAAACCATTTGGATCTTTTCTATGTATAGCTTCTGCTGCTTCTAGATCCTCTCGCATTGTTTCTAATTTTGCATCTATATTATCCACAAATGCTACAGCCATTGCTTCCATAAGTGCAGGTCTTTTTGGAGATCCATACTCAAGTGAGCCATGGTGCGATAAAATAATATGCAAAAATTCTGTTTTACTTGATTCTGGAAAATCTTTTATTTCACTAATTTTTTTAGATAATATTTCATAACCTATAACTATATGACCAAGGAGTTGACCCTCATCTGTATAATCTGGTGTGGGAAATTTTGTATACTCTCGTACTTTTCCTATATCATGGCAAAGAGAAGCACTAACCATCAAATCTCTATTTAAATCTGTATGTATATTTGAAATTGCATCTGCAAGATGAGCTACAGATAAAGTATGCTCTAGTAGACCATGCATAAAATTATGATGTATATTTTTTGCTGCTGTATGATTAATAAATTCATTTCTGAAATTTTCATCTTTAATAAATACATTTTCTAATAAAGTTTTTAGATATGGAGTTTTTATGCTAAAAATTAGATTATCTAATTCTTTTGTCATTTGATTCAAATCTTTTTTTGAACTAGAAATAAAATCATCTGGATTATAATCTCCGTCTTTTGCTTTTTTTACCCTTTGAATAATAATTTGCAAAGTGCCATTATATGATTGAACATCGCCCTCTACATAAATATATTCTCCTTGAGAAAATTCTTCTATACCAGGGTTCATAGGCGACCATATTTTTGCATCTATAGAACCAGTTTTATCTTGTATTGAAGCATTGATATAATCTTTTCCTGCTTTAGTTTTTGCATTCATTTTTGTGCGACAATAATATATATCATGTGTCCTCATACCATCGTGAAAATCTTTAATAAAATTCATTTTTTCTCTCCTTGCCATTTTTTAATATAGTCTAGTACAGATTTGTGCCCATTTATTCTTGTTATTTGTTTTTCATTATTTTCATATTTTACTATTTTACTACTTGCTCCAGCACCAAATCCAAAAACTGAATGTTTTTCACCCATCATCATTATATTATATAAACATTCTTTTTGTAAAGAAGAAAAACCTATATTCTCCAAATTGCCCGCTATATTTTTTTGTCTATATAAATAATAAGGGTTCAAATTTAATTCACTAGCAAGGAAAAAAGCACACTTCATCATTTTATTTATTTCTGTTGGGTCTTTGATTAATGCTGAATAATTTTTGTCCCAGAATTTTTTTTCAAAATTTAGTCTTGATGCTCTCTTTAATGCTAATGAATGAATAGTAAGAGATGCTGGTTTTAGTTTTGCTATTTCACAAAATGAATATACTACATCTTCTAATTTTTCTCCTGGGAGCCCTATTATCAAATCCATATTGATATTATCAAATCCCATTTCTTTTGCCATATAGAATTTATCGTAAATATCTTCTACTTTATGAGATCTACCAATAATATCTAGTGTTTTTTGATTAAATGTTTGTGGGTTAATAGAAATTCTGTTTACATTATACTCTTTCATCAATTGCAATTTTTCTTTTGTAATTGTGTCTGGTCTTCCTGCTTCTATAGTGTATTCAAAATTTTTATGTTTTTTTAAATGAGAAGTACCTTTTTTTATAAAATTAAGTAGTCTTTCAAAATCTTTTTCACATAATGAAGTTGGTGTTCCACCACCTATGTATAATGATAATATTTTTTTGTTTTGTGGGAAATTATCTTTTTCATATATTATTTCTTTTTCTAGTGCATCCAAATAATTATCAACTTCGTTTTTATATTGATTAATATTGTATGAAGTAAAAGAGCAATATAAGCAAGTGCTTTTGCAAAAGGGAATACCCACATACATTGAGTACATATTTTTATAATCTGTGCATTGTTTTTGTTTTATTACCTTTTTTTCAATATTAGAAATTTTAATCAATAATTCTATTTTTTCTTTTGATAAAAAATATTCTTTATTTAAATAATTTTCTATTTGATTTTTGTTTTTTCCATCCAATGTTTCGCTTACAATATTTACAGGTCTAATGCCAGTTAAAGTTCCCCATGGAAGTGTCTTTTTTGTTAATTTAGAAAAATCTTTATATAAATTTCTTTTTAAATCATTTCTATTTTGTTTTTTGTTTTTTGATGTTTTCATAGATTTTATTTGTATATAATATAGATTTAAGTTTAAAAAACTTTCTACAATAATTGATGATTTTTTTGTAGTAGGAATTTTTATATTTATTAATGTTTTTTCTTTTCTTTTGTTTTGTAAAAAATAATTAAATTTTTCTAAAATAAAAAAATGCACTTTTTCATAAGGGAAAAATGCCATAACTATATCTCTTATATCTGTTTCAAAACAATAAATTTCTTTTGGTATGAAAAAAAGTATCATATTAAACCTCTATTAATTTTAATTCAAGTATAAAACTATTACTAGGTGCATTGTCATATTCAATAAATTAAATTTTCTTATTTAATAAATATTATATTGTAAAATAGGAAAATAACTTTTACTAAAACTAGGTTCATTTGTATCTAAAAAAAATATTTATTTTTAATAATTACTCACACTACTACCTGCACTATATGCACTTGAAAATGCAATAGTCAAATTGTATCCTCCAGTAAGGCAATCTACATCTATTACTTCTCCAGCAAAATATAAACCTTTTACTAATTTAGATTCCATAGTTTTGGGATTTATTTCATTACAATCTATGCCACCTTTTGTAATAATTGCTTCATCAAATGATTTTAATTCAATTGGCAAAATTTTAAATTCTTTTATCATATTTACTAATTCTTTTCTTTCATCTTTAGTAATATCACATACTTTCTTATTTCCTATTGAATTATTTTTATATTTACAAACACAATCTAATTTATAAATTATAGACAAGATGATTTTTTGTGGCAATAAATCAATCAAAGCATTCTTCAATTCTTTATTTTGATATTTTGAAAAATCTCTTATTATTCTTTTATCTAATTCTGTAAAAGATAAAGCTGGTTTTAAATCAATATCTATCCTATAATCTTTTATATCTTCTTTATCACTTAAAAAACTAGATAATGATAATACGATTGGTCCAGATATTCCATAATGAGTGAATAGCATTTCACCAAAGTCTTTAAATATAATTTTTTGTTTACTATCTTTATGGTATAATTTAATCGAAACATTTTTTAATGTTAATCCTTGCAAAGTATTAATATCATCATTTATTAAATTTCGTATTACTATACCTACTAAAGACGGATATAATTTTATAATATTGTGACCAAATTTTTTTGCAAATTTATATCCATCACCAGTTGAACCAGTTTGGGGATAAGATATGCCTCCCGTAGCAATTATTACTTTATCAAAATACGATTTTTTTATTTCATTATTTGTGTCATTATTATTTTTATATTGTACTTCAAATTTTGAATTAAATTCTCCTTGCTCTACTTTTTTTATATCTACTACTTCATATTTTAATTTTATATAAACATTTTCTTCATTCATTGCTTTTTTTAATGCATCTGTAACAGAGTAAGATTTATCACTAAGTGGAAAAACTCTATTCCCTCTTTCTATTTTTAATTTGCATCCTTTTTCTTCTAAAAAATTATATAATTCTTTATTTGAAAAATTATGAAGTGAAGAATACATAAATTTTTTATTTCTTGTAATATTTTGAATTATTGTATCAAACTCATTCATATTTGTAACATTACATCTACCTTTTCCTGTAATAAAAAGTTTTTTACCTAATTTTTCATTTTTTTCATATAGATAAACTTTATTTTTATTATTTTTAGAGGCACAATATGCACTCATCATTCCAGATGGTCCACCACCTATTACTAAAATATCCATTTAAATATCTTCTCTCTCCCATTTAAAACATTTTATGCTTATAATTGCAAAAATTGTACCTATGATACATATTATAATTTCTGTTATCATTAAAAAATTAATATTTGAAAACATAAAAATTATAGAGGCAAGTAAACTTGATAATATAGCTCCAGAAGAAGTTGTGCTTGCCAAAACTGATTGAGCTTTTATATTGTCCTCTTTTCTTATTGCTTCCTTAACAAAAAAAATGGAAGAAGGCAAAAAAGCTCCCCAAGCAATAAGTTGCATCATTTGTGAAAAATACACTAAAAATAAACTATTTGCAAATGTAATTACAATAGTTTTTATAGTAAAAGCTATAAAAGAAAAAATTAGTATGTTTGTACATTTGAATTTTTTTTTCTATTTTTTTATAATATAACATAAAAATACTTTCTAGTAATGCAGCTAAAAAGAAACACTCTCCCACTTCCTTGCTTCCAGCTCCGAACTTATTCATTATAAGTATAAGATAATTATTGATAGATTGATGAGATGATAAAATGAATGTAAGACCTACACTAAATAATAATAAGCCTTTGTATTTTTTAAAAAAATCAAATAAATTAAGAGCATCATTATTCTTGATGTTTTTTTCTATATTGCTTTTTTCTTCTGTGATATTATCAGAATAATAATTTGCATTTTTTTCACTTTTTATTTTAAATAAATAAATTAAAATCAAAAAAAGAAGCATCAAACAAAAAGAAATAAGTGGAATGCTTCTTACTTTGAATAAATTGATTATTTGACCTATAAAAAGTGATGCGAATGCAAAAGATATAGAACCTAGTGCTCTTGCTATAGTATAATTTATATTTAAACCATCTCTTTCATATTGAAAACAAATTGCATTTATTATCCCTTGTAATGTAATAAATAAAGAAGCAAGGGATATAAAAAAAATAGATATAATAAATTTTATTTTTAAAAAATATAAAAAAATTAATAAAATAGAATTAATAAGAGTTAAAATAAAAACAAAAATCCTTGGAGTTATTTTTTTAGTTTTATCTAAATATGATGAAAAAACAAAATGTAAAATAAATGAAAAAAAATAATATAATAAAATAATTA
>JAUNSV010000049.1 GCA_030539055.1 Eubacteriales bacterium
ACAGATTAAAGCACACATATATTTATGTGTGCTTTTTGATTTTTCATTTAGTGATTTTTTGTCTTACTATTTATATTGATTTTGTGTAATAATTTTTATATAATAATAAAAAATAAAAAATTGGAGAATATTATGTATTATAATAATCAAATTTATATAGGAAAAAGTGAAGAGAAAGAAATATTTATTAATCCTAAAATGGTAAATAGGCATGGGCTTATATGCGGAGCAACAGGAACAGGTAAAACTATAACATTAAAAGTATTAGCAGAAGACTTATCTGATATGGGAGTACCTGTTTTTTTATCTGATATAAAAGGCGATTTAGCAGGCATGTGTAAAGATGGAATAGATAATGAAAACATGCAAAATAGGATTTCTTTTTTTAATTTAAAAGAAAAAAACTTTACTTATTCAAAATGCCCAAGTGCTTTTTTTGATATATATGGAAAAGGTGGTATACAAATTAGAACAACAATATCTGAAATGGGACCTATACTTCTTTCTAGAATATTGGATTTGAATGATGTGCAATCAGATGTACTCACAATATTATTTAAGATTGCAGATGATGCAGAGCTTTTATTAATAGATATAAAAGATTTGAAAAAAATGATAAATTTTTGCTCAGATAATTCCAAAGAGCTTTCTAAAGAGTATGGAATGTTAAATAAACAATCACTTAATTCTGTATTAAGAGCTATAGTTGCATTAGAACAAAATAATGCACATATTCTTTTCAATGAACCATCGCTAGATATAAATGATTTATTTAGAGTAAATGCAAATGGAAAAGGATATATAAATATATTAGATTCTTCATCATTAGTACAAGATAGTGAATTATATAGTATTTTTATGCTTTGGCTTCTATCTGAATTATTTGAAGTAATGCCAGAAGTAGGAGATTTAGAAAAACCAAAAATGGTATTTTTCTTTGATGAAGCACATCTTCTTTTTTCAAAAGCTCCGAAAGCATTATTAAATAAGATAGAACAATTAGTAAAATTAATAAGATCTAAAGGAGTTGGAGTATTTTTTATTACTCAATCACCACTAGATATACCAGACTCAGTGATATCACAATTAGGATTAAAAATACAACATGCATTGAGAGCATACACTCCAAAAGAACAAAAAGCAATTAAATCTATATCACAAAGTTTTAGAGCTAACCCAAATATAAATATAGAAAAAGAAGTTCAAGAACTAGCTACGGGAGAGGCATTAGTTTCATTTTTAAAAGAAGATGGCACACCGTCTATAGTTGAGAGAACAAAAATATGTCCACCACATTCTTTGATGGGTACAATAAATGATTCGGATAGGGAAGAAATAATTAAAGCGGATTTATTGTATACAAAATATGATAAATTAATAGACAGAGAATCAGCATATGAAGTTTTAAGCAAACGAGATGAAAAAAAAGAAAAAGAAGAAATAGAAATAGAGAAGAAAAATAAAAAAGAAAAAAGTTTTATGAATAGCGATGGTGGAAGATTAGTAAAATCTGTTTTATCTACTACAGGCACATCAGTAGGTAGAACTGTAGTCCAAAAAGCACTAAAGGCGGCAGGTATTAATGATGCTGACACTGCTCGTATTGCTGGAAATATAGGTGCTACATTAGGTAGAGGGTTATTGGGATCGTTTTTTAGGTAGTATTTAATTTGGTATATTAGATGATAACAATAGAGTTATTAGTAAGAGCAAAGATAATTTTGTGATATTAGTGTTAAAAAGTGATAAATTTGTTATTTTATTAGTGTAATATAATGTAAAAAATTGAATAAAAGTAATTGATTTTATGTTGGCTCTTGGAGAAGATGAGTTGGTAAAAAAAATCAAGGATTGCTTTTCAAAAAATTCTCCGATGCCATCTGCTTTGCACGATAAAGCAATGAAGCTTTATCGCCAATATCTTATTATAGGAGGTATGCCAGAGCCTGTGATGCAATTTAATCAAACAAAGAATTATACACTCGTTCGACATACTCAAGATACAATTCTAGCAAGCTATTTTAATGATATGAGTAAATATAATAGCTTAAATGAAATCAAGAAAACAAGGCTTGCTTATGGCAATATTACTGTACAACTTTCTAAGAAAAACACTCGTTTTATATACAAACTTATTAAAAAAGGTGGAAGAGCTTCTGAATTTGAAAATGCTATAGAATGGCTTTGTTTATCTGGTATTGTATCACAAGTTTACAAGGCAGAAAAAATAAAGAAACCACTTGAGAATTACCGAGATATAGATTCATTTAAAATATATGTTTCAGATTTAGGATTACTATGTGCTAAAAAAAACATTTTAGCAAATGATATTCTTTATATGGTAGATGAACTAAATGATTTTAAGGGTGGAATGACTGAAAACTATGTCAATATGCAACTTATTGCAAATGGATACACGACTTATTATTGGGAATCTGATAGAGGAGCAGAAATAGATTTTGTAATTCAACGCTTAGGTCAGATTATTCCTATAGAGGTAAAAAGTGCAGACAACACCAAAGCAAAGAGTTTAAAAGTGTATATGGAAAATTATAAGCCAGTTTATGCAATTAAACTATCTTCAAAAAATTTTGGCTTTGAAGACAATAAAAAAATTGTACCACTTTATGCTGGTTTTTGTATATAAAATAATAATAGCATTAATAAAAAACAAGAGTATAAGTTTTGCTTTTATAAATATTGAAAATATGCTAAAATATTAATAAAATATTGAGGAAATATAAATGAAGCTCGAGTGGGATGAAGAAAAAAATCAAAAGAATATAAAAAAACATAAAGTAGGGTTTAAAGATAATTATACAAAAGAAGATTTTAAGAATGGAGTGTGGATAGATGGCTCAGATAATTTTACTACTGATGAAAAAATCCTAATGGCTATCAAAGCATATGTGGAAGCAGGTAAAATTATTGATAAAGAAAAATTAAGGAAAGAAGTTGACTTAATCTTAAAATAATTATTATTTTTGAAAAACTTGATAAAAATATGCGATGCTATTAATGCTAAAATAAGAATGTAGTTTTATGCTAATAAATTAATGTAGGAAAACCAACATTAAAATATTGAATAAAGATACATTCATTTTATATATCTTAAATATATAAAGTCCATAGTATAATAAGTATGAGGAATTTAGAGTGAGTTGCATTACTCATGAAAACTAGGGGAAAAAGCTCAGATTTTGATCGTTTAAGTTAATAAAAATGTAAGATTTCATATTTTAATAATGTCAAAGTGTACTAAGCTACATGATTAGAACCCGTTTATATTTTATAAGTATAATTAACATAATGTTTTTGGTGCATTCCCTGGTATGTATAATGTATTATTTGATGTTGGGGCGCCCTTTCAATTCCCTGATATTCACAAAGCCAGGATTCGTTCAATCAAGTTTCTTCAAGTAAAAAATTCATTAAAGTGATTTAGGTTATGCGTAGCTCTTCATTACTAGTTGAGATATATGACATTCAGCCAGCAGCTGTTCACTCTGCATGTCATTGCTACGGTGTGATTCTGTCCCCAAGTTATCAATAAATTCGTACCTCGAGCAGCGTAAGTCGCCGGTATGGTAGCAGAGTAAATATTTCCTGACAAGCTGAATGGTTTGTTGCCCACTATAATATCGTACATTCGCATACCGTCGTGTATCACGGAAAAAAGGTTCGTGCCTGTTGTTTGACTGCTGCCGTCTTGAGTTAGAAATAATGAGTATATCGCGTCCCCGGTAAAAGTGTATGTTGTTAGGGTCTGAGCGGCTGTGGTGGAGACGATGTTGGTGGCTGGGAATTGTACCCGTTGTGTCGTAAGTTTTAATGATATTGTCCACTTATTATTTGTTGTATTTAATGTTAGGTTAACCCCGCCCCCAGCTTCGTACTGTGCTGGTTGGTTTGTTAAATAATCAACTATTCTGTTCTCCACTAAAGGGGCTATACTACTTATTTTATTATTGATATTTGATATTTCCCTGTCAAATTCTGTTTTTGTTACATAAAGCGATGTATCATTAACACCGATACCCATACTATTTATAGAAAGAAATAATATCAAACATATAAATAGAACTATATTTATTTTTTTATTTTTCATTCAATAATTTATGAGAAAAAACCAAAATGTAATTTAAAGTAAAATTTATGTGATTATTAAAATTTGATTTTTTTTAGTCCCGCCCATCCCCAGTTTATGAAATGCAAATTATGAGATTTAGGGGTTGGGGGC
>JAUNSV010000024.1 GCA_030539055.1 Eubacteriales bacterium
AGCAAAAGCAAAAGCAAAAGTCAAATTATTAAAAAATATAAATAAATTTAATTTAAATTACAAATTAACACAATAATTGATATACTAAAGGAGAAAAAAATGGGGAAGAAGAAAGTAGTCATAATATCAACTAGTCTACGAAAAAATAGTAATTCGGAAAAATTAGCAAAACAGTTTGAATTAGGTGCTTTGAATGCAGGAAATGATGCAGATTTTGTACCAAAAAGAGCAATTGATGGTTTAGGTGGTTGGATAGATTGCTATGAAAAAGCTAAATTAAAAGGATATGTATTTTGCGGTGGTGTAAATGAACCAGGAGATATAGAACAAAATGATAAATTAAAAGAAGCTTATAAAATGGGGGAGTCTATTTAAATAAAAATGAGAAAAAGACAAATAAAAATTTATATAAGTATATTATTTTTTTTATTTATTAATATAATTACATATGCAAATTCTTTTATTTTTACAAACAATTTAAATTATAATGAAAAAACAAATATAATATTAAATATTTCAAATGATAAAAAATGGAGTAGTGCTTTTTATAAAATGAGTAGTATAAATATACAAAAAAATGAAAATACATAAAAAAACCATAGGGAAAAATGAAATTATAGCAAACTTATATGACAATAATTCAACTAAAGAATTATTGAATATTTTAGAAGAGGGTGCTATTACTTTATCTGCATCTAATTATGGTGGTTTTGAAAAAGTATGCAAGTTGCCAAAAAGCATAAGTAGTAAAGATACACAAATTAAAGCTGAAGCAGGAGATATAATGCTTTATAATAATAATCAAATTGTTTTTTTCTATGGCACTAATACTTGGGCTTATACAAGACTTGGAAAAGTAGTAGATGAAAATATTGATTCATTAAAAAATATACTTAGCGGAAATGATACTTCACTTGTTATAGAACTTGTAAAAGAAGAAAAAAATAGAACTTTTGGAAAGAAATGAAAAACGTGATTGGTATTAAATAGGAGATGCAAAATGAATAAAAAGAAAATCAATATTTTTTTTACTATTATAATTATGCTTATTTTGTCAGCTTGTAGTAAAAATGATATGCAATCAGAGAGTAATGAAAATTTTAAAGAAAGTGAAATATTATTATCTAATATAAAAGAAACAACAAGCGAAAGTAAAAAGAATGAAGAGATGAGTAAAAGTATTAGTGATGATAGTATTACTACAAATGGTGGTAATAAAATTCAATTATCAAAATTAAATTATTGTACGAATGATGCAAAATATCCAGAAGTATTTTTTATATCAAGTATTACAAAAGAATCACTTGTTGAAATATATGAGGAAATGGAGTGGACTAAAACAGATAATGTAGGAATAAAGTTATCTACAGGAGAGCCTCCTGCATCAAATTATTTAGATCCAAATTTAATCAAAGACCTTGTGCAAAAAGTAAATGGTACAATAGTAGAATGTAATACAGCATATGGTGGTAGTAGAGCAAGTACATTGGCACATTATCAAGTAGCAAAAGATCATGGATTCACACAAATAGCGAATTTTAAATTACTAGATGAAAATGGTTCTATGACTCTTCCAGTAGTAGGTGGTACAAAATTAAAAGAAAATTATGTAGGCAGTGATTTTTCAAATTATAATTCTTATATCATATTATCTCATTTCAAAGGACATGCTATGGCAGGTTTTGGTGGTGCAATCAAAAATATTTCTATAGGGTTTGGATCAGGAGAAAAAGGAAAAGGTCATATTCACAGTGGAGGAAAAGGTGGAAGTATGTGGAGTGCTGATCAAGATAGTTTTTTAGAAGCTATGGGTGATGCAGGAAAATCTGTATCAGATTATCTTAATAATGGTAAAAATATAGTATATATAAATGTAATGAACAAGTTGTCTGTAGATTGTGATTGTGATGGAAATCCAGCTGCTCCAGATATGCATGATATAGGAATCCTTGCATCAAAAGACCCTGTTGCTTTAGACCAAGCTTGTATTGATTTAGTATATGCATCTAGTGATAGTGCATCTTTACAAAGAAGAATTGAATCAAAAAATGGTATTCATACATTAGAAAATGCACAAAAAATAGGTTTAGGAAATAGAAATTACCAATTAAAAGATTTGACTAAGAAGTAAAAAGGCACATAAATGATTGAAATTATATATAGAGAATTAATTTATATTTGGTATTATTTTGATATTCAGTTAAGACAAATTTTTTGGTATTGGATACTAGGAATCGTAATTGGCTCTATAGTTTCAATATTTGCAAAAGACAAAATTCATAATTTATTTTCTTCTATTAATGGAGATAAACAAATAATTTTGAAAATATTATTTGCTAGTTTTTTAGGTATATTATCACCTTTATGTATGTATGGGACAGTTCCAATTGCTGCATCATTAGCAAAAAAAGGAATGAGAGAAGATGTATTATCTGCATTTATGATGAGTTCTATTCTATTAAATCCACAGCTTTTGATGTATAGTTTTGCACTAGGAAATTTAGTTATGTGTATTCGTTTAATAACTTGCTTTATTTGTGGTATTGTAGCTGGCTTACTTGTATTAATATTTTTTAAACATAAAAAATTTTTTGATTTTAAAAATTTTGAAGAAATAAAAAATAATGATACAGACCCAAATATTATAATAAAACTTTTTAAAAATATAGGTAGAAATATCAAAGCTACGGGTATATATTTCTTTATAGGAATTTTGCTTAGTGCTTTGTTTCAAAGATATATACCAAAAGAAGCTTTTGCAAGCCTTTTTGGAAAAAAGAATGAAGGTTTTGGTTTATTAATGAGTGCAACTATTGGAGTGCCACTCTATGCTTGTGGAGGAGGAACGATTCCACTATTGCAAGCGTGGTTAGTTGATGGAATGAGTATTGGAAGTGCTGCTGCTTTTATGATTACAGGACCAGCAACAAAAATAACAAATCTTGGTGCTTTAAAAATAAGTATGGGCATTAAGCATTTTATATACTATTTAATTTTTATTATGATTTTTGCTTTGATATCTGGTATGATTATAAATATGATTTTTTAAAAATCTCGAAAAACACTCAAGCAGATTCTCCAGCTTTAACAAGATATTGACAAATTCAAAAGTGTACACTATAATGTACATGCAGGAGGTGGTAATATGCTTAATACTAACATTACTAATTTCAGAAAAAATATTTTTGGAATGTTGGAGCAAACAATCAAATTTAATGAGCCAGTTAATATTAGCACTAAAGCCGGAAATGCTGTAATTATTAGTGAAGAGGATTATAACGGACTTATGGAAACGCTGTATCTTTCCTCTATTCCGACAATGAAAGAAAAAATCATAGAGGGCTTGCATACTCCGATTGAAGAGTGTTTGCATGAAAATGAGGTGCATTGGTAGTGTATTCGATTGTTTATACTAAGAAAGCAACCAATGATATATCAAACCTTAAGGCAGTAAATTTAGAAAAAAAAGCAAAGGCCCTATTAGAGGTTATCCGCGAAAACCCTTATCAAACACCGCCACCATATGAGAAATTACAAGGTGATTTGCAGGGTGCTTATTCAAGGCGTATCAATATCAAGCACCGACTTGTCTATGAAATTTTGGAAGAAGAAAAGATTGTTAAAATTATCAGTTTATGGACACACTATAAGTTTTGATAAAAGTCGTATGAAAGGGGTTTACTAGATACTTTTGAAGTTGGTACTTTTGATTGTCTTACAAAAATTCATAAATACTTATTTGAAGATATTTATGAATTTGCTGGTAAAATAAGAACAGTAAGTGTTGCAAAAGGAAATTTTAGATTTGCTAGTTTCATATACTTAGAAGCTTCTCTTGAAAAGATTCAAAAAATGCCTCAATCAACTTTTGATGAAATTATAGAAAAATATGTAGAAATAAAAACTTTATTAAAAAATGCTTTAACAGATAATATTAATGACCGTGATGTATATTTGAAAGGAATAGATGCAAGCTACAATTATGAGGGATATAATACATATAAAACAAAAGAAATGAAATAAGTAATATTATTTTTTAGTCAACTTTATCAAATGAAAATTACCACTTGCATATTCTTTTATTTCATCTAATGTATGAGCTACAAATGGTGTAAGAGGGCTACTACTTGATGGATCATTAATAAAAAACAAACCATCTTTATTTTTACCAGAAACAATAATCATATGACCTTTTCCATTTTTGACATAGCACAATGCTATGTTATTTTTATTTAAAAAGTAATCATTATTCATTAGATCAAAATTATTTTTACCTTGAAATTGATATTCAATATTATACTTTTTAAGTCTTCCATACAAATCATTATTATATAATTTATGTTCTTTTAAAAACTCAATATACTCATAAGGATTATAATTAGTACCAAAATAAAAATTATAAAGTAGGCATTCACATACAATCATACAACCGTATGGACCTATAGTTAAACCTTGATATTTAATTTCTGAATAGCTTGCTTTATCTTGAGTATAATGATTATGTATGTGAGATGTGTAAGAAAAAGAATCTGAAGAAGTAGATTTTTTTTTATTGGATATTATATAATCATTTGAAAATACATTAAAATTAAAAAAAATAAATAATAACTTTTTTATATTTAAAGATATTTTTTATGCTTACTTTCATTTTATTTACACCAAATAACTTGTTTTTCATCAATTGCTTTTTGTATCATTTCATCAATATTTAATTCATTAAGCATTTCTTCTGATCTTTTAATTATTTTAGTAGATGGTTTTGTAACTGGGTGTTTAGCTACAAATATAGTGCAACAATCCTCAAATGGCTGTATAGAAGTTTCATATGTACCTATACTTATAGCTTTTTCTATTATTTCTTGCTTATCAAAACCTATTAGTGGTCTATATACGGGAATAGTGCATACTTCATTAGTAGCCATAAGAGAGTGCATTGTTTGAGATGCAACCTGCCCTATGGACTCTCCTGTAATTAAACCAAGGCATTCATTCTCTATAGCTATTTTTTGTGCTATTTTCATCATAAATCTTCTCATTATAATAGTAAGCTCATCGTGTGGGCATTTGTCATAAATAGCTAGTTGTATTTGTGTAAAATTTATTATATTGAGTGGGATTGCTCCTGTGTACTTAGACAGTATAATAGCTAAATCTATAACTTTTTGTTTTGCTCTATCGGATGTATAAGGTGGTGCATCAAAATATATGGCATCTATTTTTACACCTCGCTTTGCTATCATATATCCAGCTAATGGTGAATCTATGCCCCCAGACAATAGAAGCATAGCTTTTCCATTGGTACCTAGTGGCATACCACCTAGACCTTTAATATTTTCAGAATAAATATTAATTTTATTTCTTATTTCTACATAAAAGAAAACCATAGGAGTATGAACATCTACTTTTGTATTTGGGTAATTATCTAATATAACCCCACCAAGCTCGCAATTAATTTCATTAGAAGTTAGAGGATAATATTTATCTAATCTTTTTGTATGCACTTTAAAAGTGAAATTTTTTTCATCAAAAGTATTTTCAATATAATTCAAAATATTGCTAGCTAAATCATAAATTGAATTTGTTTTTTCAAATTGATAAATGGGAGAAATTGAGCTTATACCAAAAACTTCTTTTAAAGAAGAAATTATTTCGTTATAAGAAAATTCATTGTATGAATCATTATTTTTATCGATTACTTCTACATAAATTCGCTCTTGTTCTTTATATACTTTAAATTCACCAAAAAGTGTTTTTAATTTTCTTTTAATTTGGTGGCATAGAGCATCTTCAAAACGGTATCTGTTTTTTCCTTTGATACCTATTTCTGCATATTTTATTAAAAATTTTTTAGAATACATTGTGCTTTCCTTTTTTATTATTATTTATAAAAAAAGTATAATATTAATATTTCAAAAAGTCAAGGAATACAATATGTTATATGTAAATCTCAATGTAAAAAAATAAATGTATATAAATCAAAAACTGTTAGAATTTACAATATTAATTTTTTGTGATATAATATTTTTTATGAAAAAATTATTGAATAAAATCGCTTTAATTACAGGTGGAACCTCTGGTATAGGTTTAGAAATAAAAAATAAATTTATAGAAGAGGGTGCAAAAGTAATAGCAATAGGAAGAAAAGATTATGATATTACAAATGAGGATAATATAAAATCTTTATTTGAAAAAATAAAAAATGATTATGGCACTTTAGACATTTTAATAAATAATGCTGGCGTATATATTAGTAAAGACTTGCAAAATATAGAAGAAAAAGATTTTTATGATACTTATAATATAAATGTAAAAGCTCCTATACTTATTTGCAAATATTTTCTTCCTTTATTAAAATCAAGTAAGGGAGTAATAATTAATAATGCATCTATTGCTGGCTTAAATTCTTTTGTTGATGGTAAAGCATCATATATTTATGCATCATCAAAAGCAGCTTTAATTCAATTTTCAAATATTTTAGCGAAAAATGTATCCAGTGATGTTAGAGTAAATTGTATAGCACCTGGCATTGTGGATACAAATATTTATACAAATAAAGATTTTTCTCGTTTTGAGGAAAAAATACCTATAGGAAGAATAGCAAATGCAAAAGATATTGCTAACTTAGTATTATTTCTTGTATCTGATGAAGCATCTTATATTACAGGTGCTACAATCCCAATTGATGGTGGGATGAGCTTAGGATAAATAAAAATAATGAACTATAAATTTTTAATAATAAGATCAATATATGAAGATGAAATATTATCTCAAAGGGATCTTTCTAGGAAATATGATTGTTCTCTTGGAAAGGTTAATTTGCTTTTGCAAGAACTTTTGCTAGATGGATATTTGGAAAAAAAAGAAAGGTATAAAGTAACAGAAAAAGGAAAATCATATTTAAAAAAATATAAAGTAGATAAAGCAATTATTCTTGCGGCTGGCATAGGATCAAGATTAGTACCACTTACATATGATACACCCAAAGGATTACTAAAAGTGCATGGTGAGAGAATGATAGAAAGACAAATCAAACAATTACACAAAAGGCATATAAAAGATATAACTATAGTAGTAGGATATTTAAAAGAAAAATTTGATTATTTAATTGATGAATATGATGTAAAAATTGTATATAATCCAGAGTATAATATTAAAAACAATATTTCTTCAATGTTTTATGCTAATGACTTTTATGTTGATTCTAATGTATATATTTTAGCTTCCGATAATTATATGAGTGAGAATATTTTTCATGAATACGAGTGTGAACCCTGGTATGCTTCTGTATATATGGAGGGAAAAACAAAAGAGTGGCAATTGATTACAAACTCCAAAAAAGAAATAACAGAAGTAATAATAGGTGGCGAAAATTGTAATGTAATGTATGGACCTACATTTTTTAATAAAGATTTTTCAATACAGTTTTCAGCTTATGTAAAAAAATATTATAATATACCTGGCACAGAAAATTTTTTTTGGGAAGATATATTTATGAGATGCATAAAATATCTGCCACCAATGTATGCTTATATTATGCCAAAGGATATAGTATATGAATTTGAATCATTGGAGGAGCTTCGACAATTTGACAAAAGTTATGAAAATGAATCAGGCTCAATGTCGATGAATTTAGTAGCAAAAACATTTGGAGTAAAAGAAAAGTCGATAATAGATATTGAGTGCATAAAAAAAGGCATGACAAATCGCTCTTGGCGTTTTTCTATAAAAAAGAAGAATGGAGAAACAAATAGATTTATTTGCCGTGTACCTGGGGATGGTACACAAAAATTAATCAATAGACATCAAGAAAAAATAATATACGATACTCTTTCAATAGTAAACAAAAAGTTGATAGAGGATGTAAAATATTTTGATGAAGAAAGTGGAGTAAAAATTTCTACTTGTTATGAGAACGCAAGAACAGCCACAACATCGAATGAAGATATGAGAAATGTTATGCGTATACTAAGAAAACTCCACAATCAAGAAATAAAAGTAGATTTTGATTTTGATATAGAAAAAACTATAGAATATTATGAAAATTTAATTACATCAGAGGGAAAAGAAATATTATTTTATGATTATTTAGATATAAAAAGAGAAGCTTTTGAAGTATTAAGAAAAATTAAATCATTTGATAGACCCATCACTCTTTGCCATATTGATAGTAATGTAGATAATATATTATTTACAAATGAGGGTATAAAATTAATAGATTGGGAATATGCTTCTATGCAGGATCCTCTTATAGATATAGCAATGTGTGCAATTTATTCTTTTTTAAATTTTGATGATGTAGATAGATTACTTGATTTTTATAATGAAGATGCTTTTTCTCCTAATATAGCAATGGAAAATATATCTTATGAAAAAGCAAAAATGTTGATTATTGCATATATGGGGCTTGGTGGTTTTGTGTGGTCCATATGGGCCTTGTACAAAAATATACAAGGGCAAGATTTTGGTGAATACTCACTTAAAAATTATAGGTATTTTAAAAATTCATATAAATATTTGAGAGAAAAAAAATTTTTTAGAATGTAAATGAAATATTTGGGAGGTAAATCAAATGAGAAAAAATATTAGAATTATAATAATAGGTGTAATTTTCTTTTTAAATATTTTTTCATTCAACTCTTTTGCTGGATTTGTGAATGTAGGAAGCAAAGTCCAATATGTGGATGATACAACAAATCAAGTAGTAAAAAATCAATGGCTTCAATCAAATGCAGGATATTATTATTTAGATAGTGAGGGATATGTAACTATTGGCTGGAAAGAAATAGATAATAATTGGCGTTATTTTAATGCACAGGGAATAATGTGTGTTGCTTGGTTGGAACTTAATGGCGACACTTATTATTTAAAATCAGATGGCATAATGACCACAGGTTGGCTTAAACAAACTTTAGACCAAGTAGTTACATATTACTATTTTGGTACAAATGGCAAAATGACAAAAGGCTGGAAACAAATAGATTCATCTTGGTATTATTTTTTAAATACAGGTGGTGCTATAATAAATGAATGGGCAAAAATAAATAATAAGTGGTATCATTTTGGAAGCGATGCTCAAATGACTACAGGTTGGTATACAAATGGCGATAATTATTATTTTTTAAATACAACAAATGGAGAAATGGTAACAGGCTGGGTAACAGATAAAGATGGATACAGTTACTATTTGGATTTAGATACAGGAGTATTATTACGGAATACTACAAGGACTATATCAAATGTTACATATGTATTTGGAAGCGATGGCAAAGTAACAAGTAAAACAGAATTGAGTGCTAATGAAGCTCAAAATGTAAGCGTTTTGCAAAATGCAAATAGTATACAAAACAACAGTGAAGTAATAGTAATTGGAGAAAAACCAGGGAGTGTTACATCTAATACAACTACTACAACTACTAATCAAAATTCAAGTATAATATCTCCAGAAACATATGTTACAGTTGATGAATATGGTAATCTTGTGCAAGGAAACACTAAAGGGCCAAAATAAAATAATGGAATTTATAGATATAATAAATGAAGAAAAAGAAAAAGAATATTTTAAAAACTTACAAAAATTCTTGGATATTGAGTATAAAACAAATACAATATTTCCAAAAAGAGAAGAAATATTTAGAGCATTTGAATTAACTCCTTTAAATAATATAAAAATTGTAATATTGGGGCAAGACCCCTATCATGAAAGAGATGAGGCTCATGGCCTCGCTTTTTCTGTTTTAAAAGGTGAAAAAATTCCACCATCATTAAAAAATATTTTTAAAGAATTAAAAAATGATTTAAATATTAATATGGAAGATGGATTTTTAGAAGAATGGGCAAAAAATGGTGTCTTATTAATGAATACAATTTTAACGGTAAGAGAGGGAATACCACTCTCACATAAAAATATCGGTTGGGAAATTTTTACAAAAAGAATTTTAGTAGAAATAAATAAATTAAATAAAAAAATTGTTTTTATGCTTTGGGGCAATAATGCAAAAGAGTATAAGAATTTAATAACAAATAAAAATTTTTTGATATTGGAATCTCCTCATCCAAGCCCCTTATCTGCTTCTAGAGGATTCTTTGGTTGCAAGCATTTTTCTAAAGCACAAGAATTCCTTAATTGCAATATATTTAAATAAATGATATAATTTATGCTTATGAAAAAAGTCTTATTAGGTTTATCTGGAGGCATAGATTCTGCAATAAGTATATATGTATTGAAGAGAGCAGGGTACGAAGTTGAAGCTCTAACTTTGCATATGTGCGATACTAAAAATTTCGAATTAGATTTACTTGATGCAAAAAAAATATGTAAATTTTTTAATATAAAACATCATACACTAGATGTTAGAAAAGAATTTAAAAAAGAAGTAGTAGATTATTTTGTAAACGAATATAAAAATGCAAGGACTCCAAACCCTTGTTGCAAATGTAATAGAGAAATCAAATTTAAATATTTATTTGACACTTGTAATAAAATGAAATTTGATTATATAGCTACAGGTCATTATGCAAGGAAGTGTGTTGTAGAATATAATAATAAAAAAAGATACGCTATTAAAATAGCAAATGATAACGACAAAGATCAAGCTTATGTATTATACAATTTAGACCAAAATCAAATAAAGCACACTTTATTTCCACTTTCATATTTAAAAAAAGAAGAAGTAAGAAAAATAGCTAAGTTTTTAAATTTAAAAATATATAATAAAAAGGATTCACTAGATGTATGTTTTATAAAAGATATTAAGTATAATGAATTTATTAAACAAAATGATTTTGGAAAAGATTATAAAGAAAGAATTGCTTTAGGAGAAAAAAATAACAATATAAAATTAATAGAAGAGATAGAAAAAGCAAAATATTTAAAACAAGGTTTTTTTATAAATAAGAATGGCAAGGTGCTTGGAATCCATAAAGGTATAATAAATTATACTATTGGTCAAAGAAAAGGATTAAATATTTCTTTATCAAACAGAGCTTATGTAATAAATATAAATAAAGACAATTTGAATATTACTTTGGGAGAGGATAAAGATTTATATAAAAATGAATTGTTCGTAAAAAATATCAACTTACAAGCAATAGAAAAAATTAAAGAAAATGAAAAAATAGAAAATTGTATATGCAAAATTAGATATAAAGACAAGGGAGAATATTGTACATTAGAAAAGAAAAATGAATTAATATATGTAAAATTCTCTAAGGATGTAAGAGCTATTACTCCAGGTCAAGCGGCAGTTTTTTACAAGGAAGATGTAATACTTGGTGGCGGAGAAATAATATAAAAAGGCAAAAGGATATGAGAAATTTGAGTTTACTTACAGATTATTATGAACTTCTTATGATGCAAGGAATTTTTCTTGAGGGCAAAAGTACTTATGACAGAAAAGCAATTTTTGATATGTTTTATAGACAAAACCCCAACAACAATGGCTTTTCAATTTTTGCTGGAGTGGAGCAATTAGTAGATTATATAGAAAATTTGCATTTTGAAAAAGAAGATATTGATTATTTAAGAAAACAAAATATATTTAAAGAAGAATTTTTGAATTATTTGAAAGATTTTAAATTTAGTGGTTCTATTTACTCATTCTTAGAGGGCTCTGTAATATTTCCAAGAGAACCATTAGTAAAAGTAGTAGCACCTCTTATACAAACACAGCTAATAGAATCAGCCTTGCTTAATATAATTAATCATGAATCTCTTATTGCTACAAAAGCATATAGAGTATGTAAGGCAGCAAATGGCGACAAAGTTATGGAGTTTGGATTAAGAAGAGCACAAGGTCCAGATGCTGGTATTTTTGGAGCAAGAGCAGCTATTATAGGCGGTTGTGTAGGCACTTCGAATGTGTTAACAGGCAAGATGTTTGATGTTGATATTATGGGAACAATGGCACATTCATGGATTATGGCTTTTAGTAATGAAGAGGAAGCTTTCAAAAAATTTGTAGATTATTATCCAAATAATGCTATATTACTTGTAGATACATATGATACATTAAAAAGTGGAATACCTAATGCAATAAA
This sequence comes from Eubacteriales bacterium, assembly GCA_030539055.1. Lineage (GTDB taxonomy): Bacteria > Bacillota > Clostridia > Lachnospirales > Lachnospiraceae > UBA3633. The sequence goes on from JAUNSV010000024.1 coordinate 12,037, forward strand.
AACATTTCAATATATGGAAGAAAAAAATATACCACTAACAAAATATGGCATAAGGCTTGACTCTGGAGATTTGGCATACTTATCTATAGAAGCAAGAAAAATGCTTGATGAAGCTGGATTTACAAATGCAATAATATGTGCATCAAATGATTTAGATGAAGATTTGATTCAATCATTAAAAATGCAAAATGCAAAAATTACTTTATGGGGAGTGGGAACGAAATTAATTACATCATCTAACCAAGCTTCCTTTGGCGGAGTATATAAATTGGTGGCTATAGAAGATGAAAAAGGTGAATTAGTACCTAAAATAAAATTATCTGATTCAACAGAAAAAATTACAAACCCAGGCGACAAGGAAGTACTAAGAATATATGATAACAACGAAAAAATATTTGCAGATTTAATAAAATTGAAAGAAGAACAAATAAGTGAAAATGATGATTTAGAATTGTTTGACCCAATAGAAACTTGGAAAAGAACAACATTCAAAAAAGGAACATATAAAATTAAAAAAGTGATGCACCCTTTATTTGAAAATGGGAAAAAAGTATATGAAAATAAAAAAGTAATCGAAATTCAAGAGTATACAAAAAAAGAGTTATCTACTTTGTGGGAGGGGACATTAAGACTTACATTTCCACATGAACCACATGTAGATCTTTCACAAAAGCTTTGGGATATGAAAAATAATTATATAAAACAAAAAATAAAAGATTGGAGGTAAGAATATGCTAATCACAAAAACAGTAACAGGAATGAAAGATATAATGCCAAAGGAGGAAGAACTTAGGCAATACCTTTTAACAATACTCAGAAAAACTTATACAGAGTTTGGATTTATGGGGATGGAAACACCACACATAGAGCATTTAAAAAATTTGACATCAGATCAGGGTTGGGAGAATGAAAAATTAATATTTAAAATATTAAAAAGAGGCGAAAAATTAAAAGAAGCTTTTGATGAAAAAAAATATGAAAACATTTGTGATGAAGCACTAAGGTTTGATTTAACTGTGCCACTCTGTAGATATTATGCAGAGCACAGAAATGATTTACCACAGCCATTTAAAGCTATGCAAATTGGCAATGTGTTTAGAGCAGATAAACCTCAAAAAGGAAGGTTTAGATCTTTTTTGCAATGTGATATAGATGAACTTGGTGATGGCACAAATATTGCAGAAATAGATATACTACTTGCTACATCAACTTTTTTGAAAAGAATTGGATTTGATCAATACGGTTTTAAATTTGCAATTAATGACAGAAGAATATTGAAAGCAGCACAAAATTATGCAGGTTTTTCAGAAGAAGATTTTGAAAAAGTATGTATCACATTAGATAAATTTGACAAAATTGGTTTTAGTGGTGTAAAAGAAGAACTACTTCAATATGGATATGATAAAGTAAAAGTAGAAAAATATTTAAAACTAATTGATAATAATGATGGTTCCCTATCTTCATTAAAAAAACTAGGTGATGAATTAAAAGAGTATTTAGAAATAGATGTATTAAATAGTTTAGTAGAAATAATTTCAACAGTAAGCGAATTAAATAATGTAAAAATAGATTTTGCTCCAACACTAGTTAGAGGAATGGGATATTATACTGGACCAATATTTGAAATACAATCAGACAAATTATCATCTTCATTTGGTGGTGGTGGAAGATATGACAAAATGGTTGGCGATTTTATAGGAACAAATGTGCCAGCTACAGGTTTATCAATAGGTTTTGAAAGATTAATCACTATACTTATGGAAAATAATTATGAAATACCATCAGAAACAAAGAAAATTGCATTTTTATTTAATAAAGATGTAAATGAAGAAATAAAAAAAGAAGCATTCAAAGAAGCTTTGGAGTTAAGACAAAAAGGGCATGTAGTATATACATCTCCAAAAAATAAAAATATTAAATTTCAAAAAGAAGCATTATCAAAAGAGGGCTTCAACGAATTTAAAGAATTTGGATAAGGAGATTTTTTAATGGCAGAATCGTTCAAGGGGCTACATAGAACAAAAAGATGTGCTGAATTTACAAAAGATGATGTAGGAAAAATAGTAACAATAACAGGCTGGGTGCAAAAGATAAGAAATAAAGGATCTTTGTGTTTTATTGATTTAAGAGATAGAACAGGCATTATACAAATAGTTCTTGATGACACAACATGCACTAGTGAATTGATACAAAAAGCACAAAAGTGCAAACAAGAGTATGTACTTGCTGTAGTTGGTGAAGTGAATTTAAGAAAAGGTGAAATAAATGAAAAAATTCCAACAGGTACAATAGAAGTAATACCAAGTGAATTAAGGATATTATGCGAATCAGAAGTTTTACCTTTTCAACTAGATCAAAATGCAATTGTGAGAGAAGAACTACGACTTGAGTATAGATTCTTAGATTTGAGAAGACAAGATTTACAAAAAAATTTAATGATTAGATCAAAAGCTTCTATATTAACAAGAAAATTCCTTGCAGATGAGGGCTTTTTGGAGATAGAAACACCTACATTATGCAAGTCTACTCCAGAGGGAGCAAGAGATTATTTAGTTCCATCTAGAGTGAAGCCTGGCACATTTTATGCACTCCCTCAATCTCCACAATTATATAAGCAATTACTTATGGTCTCTGGTATGGATAGATATTTTCAATTAGCTAGATGTTATAGAGATGAAGATTTAAGAGCAGATAGACAACCAGAATTTACACAAATAGATATGGAAATGTCTTTTGTAGATATTGATGATGTGATTGATGTAAATGAGAGATTAATAAAATTTTTATTTAAAGAAATATGTAATGAAGAAGTGAAGCTACCTATTCAAAGAATGAAATGGATAGATGCAATGGAAAATTATGGTGTTGATAAACCAGATACAAGATTTGATATGAAGCTTATTGATGTAACAAAAGAGTGTTCTGGAATAGAATTTAATGTATTTAAAAATGTTTTAAATATGAATAACGAAGACAATAAGGGATATAACAAAGGGTGCATTAAAGGCTTAAATGTAAAAAATGCTTCTACAATGCCTAGAAAAAAAATAGACTCGATTATTGAATATGCAAAAGAGTATGGATTAAAAGGGCTATGCTATATGGCTATAGAAGAGGATGGAAATATCAAATCTTCTTTTACAAAATTTCTTAAAGATGAAGAAATAGAATTACTTAAGAAAAAAATGAATGCACAAAATGGTGATTTACTTTTGTTTGCAGCAGATAAGAAAAAAATAGTATGGCAAGCATTAGGAGCACTTAGATTATTTTTAGCTCACGATTTAAATTTAATAGATGAAAATAAATTTAATTTTTTGTGGGTAACAGAGTTTCCACTTCTTGAATGGAATGAAGAAGAGAATAGATATGTTGCTATGCATCATCCTTTTACAAATGTTATGGATGAGGACTTGGATATATTTTTTTCAAATGATCCTGGGTTATCTAGAGCTAAAGCATATGATATAGTATTAAACGGTACAGAAATAGGTGGTGGGTCTATAAGAATACATGATCCAAAAATTCAAGAGAGAATGTTTGATGTTATAGGAATACCAAAAGATGTAGCAAGTAGACAATTTGGATATTTATTAAAAGCATTTAAGTATGGAGTACCACCCCATGGTGGCATAGCATATGGACTAGATAGAGTTGTAATGCTTATGTTACACGCAAAATCTATAAGAGATGTAATTGCTTTTCCAAAAAATAAAGATGCTACTTGTTTAATGGTAAATACACCTGATATAGTAGAAGAAAAACAATTAGAAGAGCTTTGTATAAAAATAGTAGAAAACAAGAAGGATTAAAAATGACAAAAAATGATTTTTTAAAAGAATTAGAAAACTCACTAAAAGGTAATGTATCTGAGTACACATTAAGAGAGCAAATAAATTATTATAGAGATTATATTACAACAGAAGTTGCAAGTGGGAAAGAAGAAAAAGATGTATTAAATGAATTAGGAGACCCTAAGCTTATTGCTAAAACAATTATTCAAGTGCATCCTAGTGAAAAAAATTTTTCTGAAGAAAGTGAAGAAGTTCATAATTTAAATAATGAAGAATACTCAAATAACGGTTATAATGGAGAAGAAAATAATACTTCTTCTAATAGAGCCTTTTATACAAATGCAAATCCTTTAGGTTGTTTGATTACATCTATTGTTTTATCTATAGTTTTTTCATTTTTACTTCGTTTATTTTTTGGAGTTGGTAGTTTTTTTGTAGGTGGCATACTTGGAATATTTGGACCATTCTTGGGATGGATAATTATTTTTGTAATTATATATAATATATTCTTTCGCAGGAGGTAGGATTGAACGAAATTTATAAATTAGTATGCCCTTGCCACTTTGGATTAGAGAGTATTACAAAAAATGAAATATATGATTTGGGATATGAAATAACAGAAGTTAAAGATGGTAAAGTTTATTTTAATGGCGATGCAGAAGCAATAGCAAGAGTAAATATAAATTCAAGAACTATAGAAAGAGTGTTACTTGAAGTAGCTAGATTTAAGGCAACTACTTTTGAAGAACTATTTCAATGTGTTAAATTAATAGATTTAAAAAAATTTTTAAATAAAAATAGTAAATTCACTATATCTAAAGCAACATCTATTAGATCAAAATTATTTTCCACAAGAGATATTCAATCAATAACAAAAAAAGCATTTGTAGATAATTTGATGAGTGCTTTTTGCGTTGATGTATTACCAGAGAATGAAAAAGAGTATAAATTCAGAATTAATTTTTTGAATGATGAAGCAGAAATACTTCTTGATACATCTGGAGATTCATTGCACAAAAGAGGATATAGGCTAAAACAAGGGCTTGCACCCATAGCAGAAAACTTAGCAGCAGCTATAATTCTTTTATCAAATTATAAAAAATTTGGTAAGGATAAATTTTTAATTGATCCATTTTGTGGCTCTGGCACTATACCAATTGAAGCAGCTCTGATAAGTGCAAATATAGCACCAGGAATGAATAGACATTTTAAAGCAGAAGAATTTGAAAATATAGTAAACAAAAAAATATGGAAAGAAGCTTTCATAGAAGCAAAAGAAAATGTGGATTACGATTTTTTAAATAATAAAGGTATTAATATAGGAGCTTATGATATAGATAATGATATAATACCAATTGCAAGAGAAAATGCTATTAGAGCAGGCGTAGAAAAATTGATTCATTTTGAAAAAAGAGATGTAAAAGATTTGTCATCAAAAAGAATTAGGGGTATAATAATTACTAATCCACCATATGGCGAGAGATTAGAAGATATAAATTCAATTTTACATTTATATAAGAGTTTAGGAGATAATTTTAAAAAATTACCAAATTGGATGATGTATGTTATAAGTGGGTTTGAAGATGCAAGAAAATATTTGGGAAAAGAAGATAAAAATAGAAAAGTATATAATGGAATGATAAAATCATATATATATATGTATGGAATAAAATGAGAATAATATTTGCAAGCAATAATGAACATAAGTTAAAAGAGATAAAAAAGATATTGTATAAATATAAAAACAATATTTTTTTTATGAAAGATTTGAATATAAATTTAGAGATAGAAGAGAATGGAAAAACATTCAAAGAAAATGCATATTTAAAAGCAAAAGCATTATATGATTATATGACTAATCATAATATTATAAAAGAAAATGATATAATATTAGCAGATGATACAGGTCTTTGTATAGATTATTTGGATGGTAAACCAGGTATTTTTAGTGCAAGGTATTTAGGGCATGATACAAGCCAACAAAAAAAGAATGAATCAATAATAGAATTAATGAAAGGCTTAGCATATGATAAAAGAAAAGCTCATTTTATTTGTGTTATATGCTTAATAAAAAATAAAAATATTATAGAATATTATGATGGCTTATTTTGTGGTCATATATCAAATGATATTAAAGGAGTAGATGGATTTGGTTATGACCCGATATTTATTCCAAATGGAGAAACAAAAAGTGTTGCTCTCTTAGGAGAAGAGTATAAAAATAAATACAGTCATAGAGCTTTAGCTTTAAAAAAGATAAATTTCACATGAATTTATATATATGTTCATATTTTTTTAATAATTATAAAATAAAATATGTATATAAATTAGAATGAAAGGAGTAATATGGAAGCAAAAGAAAAAAATGTGCAAACAATAAAAACCAGCAAATGAAACCTAATCAGCGTTTTGGAAAATATTAATTTATAATTTATTAAAAAAATATTATTAAAACAAGAATTAT
>JAUNSV010000025.1 GCA_030539055.1 Eubacteriales bacterium
TTGTTCGCTTATGTTTTCCTTTTCATTATCTATTTGGTATGTGGTTTTTATGGTACAATTTATTATTCCTCGATAGCTCAGTTGGTTAGAGCGACCGGCTGTTAACCGGTAGGTCGTAGGTTCAAGTCCTACTCGGGGAGCGAAAGTTACATTTTATTATATTAAAAATACTTGCTGGTATAGCTCAATCGGTAGAGCAACTGATTTGTAATCAGTAGGTTTACGGTTCAAGTCCGCATACCAGCTTTTTATTATCAAAGTGATAGTAAAAAATAATGTAGGGAAGCTTAGCTCAGCTGGTTAGAGCAATCGGCTCATAACCGATCGGTCCCGGGTTCGAGTCCCCGAGCTTCCATAGAAAAAACGTTTCTAAATATTTAGGGGCGTTTTTTTTTCTTGATTTTTTTTAAGTATTATACTATAATAAGATTTTATGTAATTTTTATGAAACAATAAAGTGGAGGTTTTTCAAAGTGAAAGTAAATAGTGAAAAATTGGAAAAAGGTTTAGTAAAATTAATTATTGAAATAGATAATGATTTTTTCTTAAAGGAATGTGTAAATGCATACAATCAAACAAAATCAAAATATGATATTCCTGGATTCAGAAAAGGACATGCAACAAAAGAAGTAATTGAAAAAGTATATGGTGAGGGAGTATTTTTTGAAGATGCAGTTAATAATTGTATCGATAAAACTTACCCAGATGCAGTAGATGAATCAAAATTAGATGTAATATCAAAACCCAAATTCAATATAGTTAAAATAGGAAAAAAAGACAATTTAATATACGAAGCTACAGTAGCTGTTACTCCTGAAATTAAAGTAAAAAAATACAAAGGAGTAGAAGTAACAAAAGAAAAGAATGAAGTAACAGAAGAAGAAATACAAAACAAATTACAACAAGAATTAGAAAAAAATGCAATCATTAAAAGTGTAGATAGAGAAATAAATAATAATGATATTGCTGTTATTGATTATGAGGGTTTTGTAGATGGTAAAGCATTTGATGGTGGTGCTGGTATGGATTATAATCTTACTATTGGTTCTCATTCTTTTATAGATAATTTTGAAGAGCAATTAATAGGCCATAAAAAAGGCGATAAAGTTGAAGTAAATGTTACATTTCCAAAGAACTATCATAAAGAATTAGCAAATAAAAAAGCATTATTTAAAGTAGTAATTAAAGATGTTAATGAAAAAGAATTACCAGAGTTAAATGATGAATTTGCATCTGAAATATCTGAATTTGAAACACTTAATGATTTAAAGAATGATTATAAAGAAAAAATTGCTAAAGAAAAAGAAGAGGGCATTAAGAAAAAAGCACAAGATGAATTAATCAATAAAATAGTAGAAGGCTCAGAAATGGATTTACCTAAGGAAGCAATTGATACTGAAGTAGATTTGATGTTACATAATATAGCAGACAAATTAGAAAGCCAAGGAATATCTATAGAACAATATTTTAGTATGCTAAAAAAGAACGAAGATGAATTTAGAAAAATGCTTTATAAGGATGCTACAAAAAATTTAAGAGTAAGATTAGTTTTAGAAAAAATAGCCAAAGATGAAAATATTAAAGCAAGTGATGAAATGGTTATACAAGAATTCAAAAAGATGGCTGAAAATTATGGTTTAGAATTTGATAAAGTAAAAGATAAAATTGACGATGATGAAAAAGAAAATGTAAGAAATGAATTATTATATCAAGCAGTAATAAATTATTTATACGAAAATGCAAAGGTGAAATAAAATGGAAAATAAAATAAAATCTATAAGACAATCCTTAGTGCCAATGGTTATTGAGCAAACAGATAGAGGCGAGAGATCTTATGATATTTTTTCAAGATTATTAAATGACAGAATTATTTTTTTATCAGAGGAAGTGAATGATGTTACAGCTTCTCTAGTGGTTGCACAATTATTATTTTTAGAGTCTGAGGATAAAAATAAAGATATATTTTTTTATATAAATTCTCCAGGTGGAGCAATTACAGCTGGGATGGCGATTTATGATACAATGAAATATATAAAATGTGATGTATCAACAATTTGTGTTGGTCTTGCTGCAAGTATGGGAGCATTTTTACTAGCTGGTGGTACTAAAGGAAAAAGAATAGCACTACCTAATGCAGAAATATTAATTCATCAACCACTTGGTGGAGCACAAGGTCAAGCAACAGAAATACAAATTATGGCAGAGCAAATACTTAAAACAAAGAAAAAAATGAATGAAATGTTAGCACAAAACACAGGGCAACCTTATGATAAAGTATGTAAAGATACAGAAAGAGATAATTGGATGACAGCAAAAGAAGCACTAGATTATGGTATTATAGATAATGTAATAGAAAGCCACTAATATGGGAAAGAAAAATAATATAGATTTTCAAAAAACATATGGATTCCTACCACCAAAGAGCATAAAAAAATTTTTGGATGAATATGTAATAGGTCAAGACAATGCAAAAAAATCATTAGCTGTTGCTGTATATAATCATTACAAAAGAATTGTATTAAATGATATTGATTTAGAAATACAAAAATCTAATTTACTATTTATTGGTCCAACTGGTTCAGGAAAAACTTATATGGCACAAACTTTAGCAAAATTATTGGGAGTACCTTTTGCTATTGCAGATGCAACTACACTTACAGAAGCTGGATATGTAGGAGAAGATGTAGAAAATATAATTTTAAAATTAATTATTGATGCAGATTATGATATCGAAAGAGCACAAAAAGGAATTATATATATAGATGAAATAGATAAGATTACAAAAAAGAGTGAAAATGTTTCTATCACTAGGGATGTATCTGGAGAGGGAGTTCAACAAGCATTATTAAAAATAATTGAGGGCACACTTGCTCATGTGCCGCCACAAGGTGGTAGAAAGCATCCACAGCAAGAATTAATACCTATAGAAACTAAGGATATTTTATTTATATGTGGTGGAGCATTTGATGGATTAGACCGTATAATACAAAAAAGAGTAAATACTACTAGAATAGGATTTAATGTATCATTAGAAGATAAAGAAGTAGATAATTTTGATAAAGCTATGGAATTATGTGAGCCAGAAGATTTAATAAAATATGGTTTGATACCAGAATTTGTAGGAAGAGTGCCTGTAGTAATTCCATTAACATCATTAAGTGAAAAAGCCTTAGTAGATATTTTAACAAAGCCAAAGAATGCAATAATAAAACAATATCAAAAATTATTTGAAATAGACAATGTAGAATTAGAATTTTCAAATGAAGCTGTAGTAGAAATAGCAAAAAAAGCTTTACTTAAAAAAACAGGTGCAAGAGGACTTAGGTCAATAATAGAAAATATACTAAGAAATACTATGTACGAAATACCATCAGACAGATCTATAAAAAAAGTATTTGTAGATGAGAAGTGCGTTACTAAGGGTGTTGAACCAAAAAAATTTAAATAAAAAGGAGAAAATTACAATGGACGAAACTCAAAAATTAAACAAAAGATATGGACTTCCTATGGCAATATGTATGGTTATTGGCATAGTAATAGGTTCAGGAGTTTTCTTTAAAGCAGAAAAAGTGCTTACAGCAACTAACGGCAATTTAAAAATTGGTATTTTAGCTTGGGCTATAGGTGGCTGTATAATGGTTGTTTGTGCATATACTTTTTCACTAATGGCACAAAAGTACAGCTTCGTCAATGGCGTAGTTGATTATGCCCAATACATTGTAGGCTCAAAGTATGCATATTTACTTGCATGGTTTATGTCAACAATTTATTATCCAACACTCACTTCTGTTTTAGCCTGGGTTAGTGCTAGATATTTATGTGTTATCATAGGATATGATATTACAGGTGCAGAGTGTATGATTATAGCAGGATTTTTCTTAGTATTCAATTTTGGATTAAATTGTTTATCTCCTAAAATTGCAGGAGTATTTCAAATATCTACAACCATAATAAAGTTAGTGCCACTTGCAATTATGGGTATAGTAGGTACAATTATTGGACTAACAAGTGGATTAACTATTGAGAATTTTACTACTACAACTACAGATTTTATTTCAAGTGGAATTAATTCAAATGGTCTTTTGACTGCTGTTGTAGGTACTGCTTTTGCTTATGAGGGCTGGGTAATAGCTACTACAATAAATAGTGAATTAAAAGATAGCAAAAGAGATCTACCAAAAGCTCTTGTTATAGGAACAATTATTGTTGCATTAATTTATATTATTTATTATGTTGGTCTTTCAGGAGTTGTAAAAAATGCAGACCTAATGGCATCTGGTGAAGCAGGAGCTAAATTAGCATTTACTACTCTTTTAGGAAATGCTGGTGGAACTATATTAATGGTATTTGTTGTAATTTCTTGTCTTGGTACATTGAATGGTCTTATGCTAGGCTGTGTTCGTGGACCATACTCTATAGCTACAAGAGACTTAGGGCTTGCACCTAAAACACTTGCATCTGTAGATAAATATACAAATATGCCACTTAACTCATGTGTTATAGGCTTACTACTTGCAGAATTTTGGTTAGTATATTTTTATGGAGCCAATTTAACAAATTGGTTTGCACCATTTAGATTTGACTCTTCAGAAATACCTATAGTAGCACTTTATGCTGCTTATATACCTTTATTTATATTATTTATGAAAAAAGAAAAAGACTTACCTTTTATGAAAAGATATTTTGCACCTTTCTTATCTATATGTGGTGCTTTATTCATGGTAATTGCTGCATTTGTAGCACATGGATCTGCAATGGGATACTTCTTTGTTGTACTTGCAATATTTATGATAGTTGGTGTAATTTGCGAGAAGAATACTAGAAAAGTATAATTTTAAAAATTTAAAATATGCATTAAAAATAGGCGGGCTTAGGTCCGCCTTATGTATGGAGTAAATGAATGAATATATATAAACAAATAGCAAAAGAATTGGATATAAAAATTTCTCAAGTAGAAAGTGCAATAAAACTATTAGATGAGGGCTGCACCGTTCCATTTATTTCTCGTTATAGGAAAGAAGCAACAGGCTCGTTGAATGATGAACAATTAAGAAATTTAAATGACAGATTAGAGTATTTACGCTCCCTAGAAGAAAGAAAACATACTGTGCTTGATTCCATAATTAAACAAGATAAACTTACACCAGAATTAAAAAATCAAATAGAAGAGTGTAATACATTAGTAATGCTAGAAGATTTGTATAGACCATACAAACCAAAAAAGAGAACAAAAGCAACAATAGCAAAAGAAAAAGGATTAGAACCATTAGCAGATAAAATAATGTTGCAAGATGCTAAACAAAAATTAGAAAGATATGCAAAAAAATATGTGAGTGAAGAAAAGAATGTATTAAATGAACAAGATGCTATAGATGGTGCGCTAGATATTATAGCTGAGAACATTTCAGACATAGCAGACTATAGAGCATATATAAGAAATTACACACTAGAAAGTGGTCTTATTGTATCAAAAGCAAAAGATGAAACAGAAAAAAATGTATATGAACAATATTATAATTATAATGAGAGCATTAAAAAAATAGTACCACATAGAATTTTAGCAATAGATAGAGGTGAAAAAGAAAAAAAATTAAAAGTAAATATTGAAATAGATAAAGAAATAATAATAAATTATTTGCAAGAAAAAATAATTATAAATGATAATGAATTCACAAAGCCATATTTACAAAAAGTAATAATTGATTCTTTTGAAAGGCTTATATGGCCATCTATAGAAAATGAAGTAAGAACTATATTAAGCGACAAAGCAGAAGAACAAGCAATAGATGTTTTTTCAAAAAATCTTACTCAATTACTTATGCAATCACCTATAGTAGGAAAGAGAGTATTAGGTTGGGACCCTGCGTTTAGAACAGGATGCAAATTATCTATAGTAGATGAAACGGGAAAAGTATTAGATACAACAGTAATTTATCCAACAGAACCTACTACAAAAGAAAAAATGGAGAGTGCAAAAAAAGTACTAAAAAAATTAATAGATGAGTATGACATCGATTTAATTTCTATAGGCAATGGTACAGCATCAAGAGAATCAGAAATATTTATTGTAGATTTTCTTAAAGAGTATAAATTAAAAAAAGTAAAGTATGTAATAGTAAATGAAGCAGGAGCTTCTGTATACTCTGCTTCAAAATTAGCTACAGAAGAATTTCCAAATTTTGATGTAGGGCAAAGATCAGCTACATCTATAGCAAGAAGATTACAAGATCCACTTTCAGAACTAGTAAAAATTGACCCAAAATCAATTGGAGTTGGTCAATACCAACACGATATGAATCAAAAAAAACTTGGGAATACTTTAAGTGGAGTTGTAGAAACTTGCGTAAATAATGTAGGAGTAGATTTAAACACAGCATCTGCTTCACTTTTATCTTATATTTCTGGCATTAGTAATGTTTTATCAAAAGAGATAGTAAAATATAGAGAGAATAATGGTAAATTCAAAAATAGAGAGGAACTTTTATCTGTATCAAAATTAGGTAAAAAAGTGTATGAACAATGTGCAGGATTTATGAGAATTATAGGTGGAGAAGAACCCTTAGATGAAACATCTGTGCATCCAGAATCATATACTGCTACAAAAAAATTATTAAAAAAATTAAAATTCACAACCAAGGATATAAGGCAAAGAAATATGAATAATATCTCTAAAGAAATAAATGATTATAATGCTTTGGCAAATGAATTAAATATAGGAGAGATAACTTTAAAAGATATAATTAAAGAATTAGAAAAACCAGGAAGAGACCCAAGAGAAGATTCACCTAAGCCAATTTTAAGATCAGATGTTCTTTCTATAGAAGACTTAAAAGAAGGTATGGTTTTAAAAGGAACAGTAAGAAATGTTATAGATTTTGGTGTGTTTGTAGATATAGGAGTACACCAAGATGGTTTAGTACATATATCACAAATAAGAGATAGTTTCATTAAGCACCCACTAGATGCTGTAAAAGTTGGTGATATAGTAGATGTAATGGTTATTAGTGTAGATATAGAAAGAAAAAGAATTTCACTCTCTATGAAAAATGTAAAAAACGAATAAGGCTTATAAATTGCCTACAGGAGCATAATAATAATTACCCTCAATTTTCTCCGTTTCTATTATATTAATAAAAATATTTTTGTCTATCGCTTTAAGAGACAAAGATATTTTTTTTACTTGTGGTTGAGTTAAAATAGTATAAATAACAGTTTTTTCTTTGCCAGAGAAGCATCCAACACCAGAAATTTTTGTAGCTGTATGTTTTGTCATTGATATTAAAGCTTTGACTATATCATCTGGATGCTCTGTAACTATAAGAATAGTTCTTTTTTGAAATCTTTTATACATGAAATTCACTACTTGAGTTGAACAAAATTGATATATTATAGAATACAATGCAGTGTTTACACCAAAATTATATCCGTGAATACAAATTATTACTATATTAAAAATAAGCATATAATTAAAAGCACTAATATGATATTTTGCACTTAAAGACATAGAGATAAAATCTGTTCCACCACCAGATACTCCTTGGTTAAGCATTAAACCAAGAGAAAAACCTGTTATTATACCACCAAATACACTAGCTAGGAGAGGATCATTTGTAAGATGATATTTAGGAATCAAATCAACCAAAAATGCAGAAATAAACATTAAAATAAAAGAAATTATAGTAAATTTTTTTCCTACCCACTTAAAAGCAAGTATAGCAGGAGGTAAATTAAATATAACATTAAGCAATGTAAAAGATATAGAGATATTAAAAAATTTTATAATTAAATTTTGTATTAAAAGTGAGAAAACAGATAAACCACCAGGGACTATATCTGCACTATATATAAATGTATTTACATTAATAGCATAAAATATTGAACCGCATATTGCTAAAATTAGTGAAACAATTTTTTTTAATTTTTCGTTGTTATTCATTTATAGAACTCCTTTTATATGTTATAAAATTATAGTATAAGTCATTTTTAATATTATATTTATTTTTTGAAATATTTGTTATTGAAAAATCTTTATTTAAATCTAAATTAGGGAAAAAAGTATCTGCATCAAAGTTTTTTTTCATTTTTGTAATAAAAGCTACCTTTGTATCATCTAAAAATAAATTATAAATTGAAGCACCACCTATTACAAAAAATTTTTTATTATTAAATTTTTTTAAGAATGTAATTACACTTGCTTTATCTTCAAAAAAATAAATATTATCATATTTTTTGTATTCTTTCTCGATAATATTTTTGTTTTTTGTAAGAACAATATTTATTCTATCCTTTAGTGGTTCATTATTTGGAAAAGAGAATAAAGTTTTTCTACCCATAATACAAATATTGCCAATTGTTTTTTCTTTAAAAAAATCCATATCCTCTTTAAAATGAAGTAGAAGATTATTGTTTTTTCCTATACCCCAATTTTTATCCACATTTGCAATTGCAATCATTATGCTCCTATATAGCTATTGGTATATTTTTTATTTGTTCATATGCTTCATAATTTTCTACTATTAAATCTTGAGTAGTAAATTGATAAAAATCTTTAATATCTGGATTCAAATACACTTTTGGTGCAGGGAGTGGTTCTCTTTTTATCAATTCTTCAATCAATGGAATATGTCTATCATATATATGTGCATCAGCAATAACATGCAATAACTCTCCAGCTATCATTCCACTTACTTTTGCAAACATCATAAGCAAAAGTGAATATTGGCATACATTCCAATTGTTTGCAGTTAAAACATCATTAGACCTTTGATTCAAAATACCATTTAAAATTAATTCATCACTTTTTTTATCTTTTGTAACATTAAAAGTCATAGAATAAGCACAAGGGTACAAATTCATTTCATTTAAGTCATTATGAACATAAATATTAGTCAAAATTCTTCTTGAGTAAGGGCTATTTTTTAAATCAAATAGGACTCTATCAACTTGGTCAAAGAGACCCTCTTTATATTTATGTTTTATACTCATTTGATAACCGTAAGCTTTCCCTATAGAACCATTTTCATCGGCCCACTCATCCCAAATATGAGAATTTAAGTCGTGAATATTATTTGACTTTTTTTGCCAAATCCATAATATTTCATCAAAAGCTGATTTTAGGCTTGTTTTCCTAAGTGTAAGAGCGGGAAACTCTTTTCTCAAATCATATCTATTTACTACACCAAATTTTTTTATAGTATATGCTTTAGTGCCATCTTCCCAAGTGGGGCGTACAATTTCACCTTTTGTATCAATACCATTTTCTAGTATATCTTTGCACATATTTATAAAAATATTATCAGCATAACTCATATTTATTCTCCTAATTCTATTTCTTCTATAATATGATCAGAAAGAGTAACAACTCCCTCAATATATACATTTTTAATTTGTCCATTTTCTACATCTACACTTGCATCAATAACTCCTGCAGGTTGTCTTAAAGAGTAAGTATATGAACCATCTTTTTTATCTAAAGAGAAAGCTATAGCACAAGCTGTAGAACCAGAGCCACAAGAACCCTCAAAATAAGTAGTATCAACATCTCTTACATATACAACTGGAGTTAAATCTTTTGTTTTAGTATTATAAAACATTACACCCATAGCTTCAGGGTTAAATATCGAATTAATATAATTTTTTACTAAATCAAAATTATCTTTGCTACCATCTACATCATAAAGAATTGTATGCATTATTCCACCAAGGTCTATTGTAGTTTGATTTTCTAAAAAGTCAATGTTAGTATCATGCAATTTAAAAATATTTATAGGGTTAGGCATTTTTATTTTTGTATAATTTTTGTTTGGATCTATTTCAACATTCAAAATATCATTTGAGCCAGAAACATTAATTTCTACAATTTGTTTATCCATTAAATTTTGTTCTTTACAACATATTAAAGCAAAAGAACGAGAAGCATTGCCACAAAATTCTAATCCACACATCTCCATTTTATTTTTACTACCTATTGATTTTATAAAAGAAACTTGTTCAGATTTATATTTCTCAATAGAAAGAAGTTGTTTTGCTACTATTTGGTATTTATCTCTTTCAAAAGGAGTAAAAACAAAAGTAGTAATATTACCAGCAGGATTTGCAATAATTATATCAACTTTTTTTTTCATATTTTTTCCTTTTATAAATGTATTTAATAACTAATTTTATCATTATAAAATGAATAAGTCAATTAAGTTTATTTATATACATTATAAATTTTTTAATATTAAAAATACTTTCAAAAATATATAATAGTATAATTTCACTCTTGACATTGTTGGTTAAAAAGAGTTACAATAATATGAAAATTTTTTTACAAGGAGAGGTATATGTTTGAAAAATTGTTTAAATTAAAGGCTAATAATACTGATGTTAAAACTGAAGTAATGGCTGGTATTACAACTTTTATGACTATGGCTTATATATTAGCTGTAAATCCTAATATTCTATCTGCATCTGGCATGGACAGAAATGCTGTTATGGGAGCAACAGCAATTGGTGCATTTATTGCCACAGTATGTATGGCATTTTTTGCTAATTATCCATTTGTTTTAGCTCCTGGAATGGGTCTTAATGCTTACTTTGCATACACTGTATGTATAGGAATGGGTTATTCTTGGCAAGTAGCACTTGCAGCAGTATTTACAGAGGGAATTATTTTTATTATTTTGTCTTTGACAAATGTTAGAGAGGCTATTTTTAATTCTATTCCCTTAAATTTAAAAACAGGAGTTTCTATTGGAATTGGTTTGTATATTGCATTTATAGGATTACAAAATGCTCATGTTGTTGTAAATAATGATTCAACATTAGTAGCATTTTATTCATTCAAGAGTGCACTAGATTCAGGATCTTTCAATACTATAGGAATTACAGTGTTGATTTGTTTAATCGGAGTAATTATTACAGGAGTACTTGTTGCTAAAGATGTTAAAGGCTCAATACTTATTGGTATTATAGCAACATGGGTTTTGGGAATTATTAGTGAGATTTTTCATATTTATGTGCCAAATCCAGATCTTGGATTTTATAGCACTATACCATCACAAATTTTATCTGTAGATGCAATTACAAATTTACCATTAACTTTTGGAAAACTTGATTTTAGCCCAATATTTAATGGAAAAATATTGGATTTTGTTATTGTTGTATTTGCTTTCTTGTTTGTAGATTTATTTGATACACTAGGAACAGTTATTGGAGTAGCAACAAAAGCAGATATGCTAGATGCAAATGGAAAACTTCCAAAAATTAAAGGTGCCTTGCTTGCAGATGCTATAGGAACAACAGCAGGTGCATTATTAGGAACATCAACAGTTACTACATTTATTGAATCAGCATCAGGTGTAGCTGAGGGTGGAAGAACAGGCCTTACAGCAATGACAGCAGCAATTCTTTTTGCTTTATCTGTATTTTTTGCTCCATTATTCCTTACTATACCATCATTTGCTACAGCTCCAGCACTTATTGTAGTTGGATATATGATGTTTACAAATGTAGGAAAATTAAATTTGCAAGATGCTACAGAAGTTATACCTGCATTTCTTGCTGCTATAGCAATGCCATTTTTCTATAGTATATCTGAGGGAATAGCATTTGGTATTATATCTTATGTGTTATTAAAAGTATTAACAAAAAAAGCAAACAAAGTACATCCTATTATGTATATTTGTGCAATATTATTTTGCTTAAAATATATATTAATATAATATATTTTTTATGATTATAAATCCGTGTTTTAAAACACGGATTTTTTTTAAAAATTAAAAGAGAGGTAAAATATGAATGTGGATAAATTAAAAAACATAGTAAATGCAGCAAGTGGCAAAAAGAAATCTAAAATTCTATTTAAAAATGGATATTATGTAAATTTATTTACAGAAAAAGTAGAAAAGGGGACTATACTTGTAGAAGATGACACAATAGTTGCTATTGGAAATGATAATGAATATGAAGCAGAAAAAGAGATAGACTTGAATGGAGATATTATAGTTCCATCATTTATAGACTCACATATTCATTTAGAGTCTGGAATGGTAAGCCCAAGAAATTTTGAAAAAGCAGTTTTGCCTCATGGAACACAAGCTATTATTTGCGATCCACACGAAATTACAAATGTTTTAGGTACAAAAGGAATAGATTATATTATTCAATCAACAAGCAATTTAATACTAGATGTTTTTATTAATATTCCATCTTGTGTACCATCAACTCCCTTAGATGAATCGGGAGATATTCTTCTTGCAAATAATATTAAACAATATTATGATAATGAAAGAGTACTCGGATTAGCAGAATTAATGAACTTTTTAGGAACTGTAAATGCTGATGATGAAATAATGAAAAAAGAGAATGATGCTATTAATGCAAATAAATGTATAGATGGTCATTCACCTAATTTAAGTGGCAAGGGGCTTAATGCTTATATTGCATCTGGAGTACAAAATGATCACGAATGTGCCAATATGGAAGAAGCAATAGAAAAACTCGAAAGAGGAATGTATATTCAAGTAAGAGAGGGGACAGCTTGCAAAAATCTAGATGCTTTGCTACCAATGTTCGAAGAACCCTTATATCAAAGAGCATTACTAGCTTGCGATGACATACACCCAGGAGACTTAATACGCCTTGGTCATATTGATTATATTGTAAGAAGAGCTATTAAAAATGGAAAAGATCCTATAAAAGCAATTAAAATGGGTACTCTTAATCCATGCATTTTTTACAATTTAAAAAGAAGAGGTGCTATAGCACCATCATACCTAGCTAACTTCTTTATATGTGATGATTTGCAAAACTTAAATATAAAAGAAGTATATTATAAGGGTGAGTTGGTTGTAAAAGATAATATTTGTTTATTTGAAGAGAAGAAAGAAGAAGTAGATAAAAACATATTGGATAAAGTATATAATTCTTTCCATATGGATGAAATAAATATAAATGATATTACATTTAATATTAAGAAAGAAGAAAATAAAAAATTAAAACAAAGAGTAATTGAAATAATTCCAGGTGGAGTTTTAACAAACGAATTGATTTTTGATATAAATGAAATAAATAAAGAAGCAATAGGAGTAGATACAAAAAAAGATATTATCAAATTAGTTAATTTTGAAAGGCATTTGAACACTCACCATATAGGTCATGGATTTATAAAAGGATATGGGCTTAAAGATGGAGCAATAGCATCTACAATAGCTCATGATTCTCATAATTTAATTATAGTTGGTACAAATGACAAAGATATTGTTTTTGCTGCAAATACTATAAGAAAAAATAAGGGTGGGCTTTGTGTAGTAAAAAATGGAGTAGTTTTAGGAGAATTACCACTACCAATAGCTGGAATAATGAGCGATATAGATGTGGAAGAAGTAGATAAAATTTTGGAAGATTTAAAAGAGAAAGCATATAGCTTAGGAGTAAATAGAAGTATAGATCCATTTATGACATTAGCTTTTATGGCATTACCAGTCATACCAAATTTAAAACTCACTACATTGGGCTTAGTGCAAGTAGAGTGCCAAAAAATAGTACCAAGTTTGTATTATGAATAAAAGACTAAAAAATAAAACAAAAAAATAGGAGAAAAAAATGAAAATTGAAAGAATACTGTCTATAGTAGCAGTCCTAGTTATAGCAATAATATTTACAGCTTGTGATATAAAAAACAAAAAGGAGAAAGAAATGGAAGAGAAAAATAACCCAGAGGCAACTATAGAAATGGAAGATGGAGAAAAAATAGTCATAGAATTATTTCCAGAAAAAGCACCAAATACAGTAAATAATTTTATTTCTTTAGCTACAAGTGGTTTTTATGATGGATTAATATTTCATAGAGTAATAAGTGGATTTATGATTCAAGGAGGAGATCCTTTTGGAGAGGGAACGGGTGGACCAAATTATTCTATAAAAGGCGAATTTGCAAATAATGGATATACAAACAATAATGTATCACACACAAGAGGAGTAATTTCAATGGCAAGAACAAATGAAATGGACTCTGCTGGTTCACAATTTTTTATAATGCATGCAGATGGAGATTTTTTAAATGGAGATTATGCAGCATTTGGAATAGTAAAATCAGGTATAGAAGAAGTAGATAAAATAGCTTCAGTAGAAAAAGATGCAAATGATAAACCATTAGTAGAACAAAAAATTAAAACAATCACTATAGATACAAAAGGTGTCACCTACCCTGAGCCAGAAACTATAAAAAGATAATTATTTATTATTTATCATAATATCAATTATAGTATCATTAGTTTTTTGCATACCCTCTTTAGCAATTTTACCAACTGAATTAATTGTTTCTTCAATATTTTTTTCTATAATACCATCGCCATACAAAAATGAATTTTTTGTTTTATACATTTTGTTGCCAAGTAAACCTGCTTCTACAGATAAAGCAATTTTACTTGCACAAGATGCTTTAGCACCATCACAAATAATTCCAGAAGCAATACCAAGAGCATTAGAAACAGTTTGGCTTACTTCTTCTAGAGAAGCTCCATTCAAAAAAGCAATACCAGCACCACTTGCAGCACCAGCACACACAGCTCCACAAAAAGCAGATAAAGTACCTATAGGTGTTTTTTCGTGAATAGCAATCAAGTTTGCAAGAACTAATGCTCTAATAGTTTGTTCTTTAGAAATATTATTATCTTTTGCATATTGTATTATAGGAACAGATACTGTAATACCTTGGTTTCCAGAGCCTGAATTAATAACTACAGGCATGTCGCAACCATTCATTCTGGCATCACTCCCTGCAGCAGCATATGCTTTTAATTTTGTATCTTCATCATCTGGATTGTTTTCTAACAGTAGTTTTCCTATATTAGAACCATAATTATTTTTGATACCCTCAAGAGCAATTGTGTAATTATAATCTATTTGTCTTTCTATTGTAGGATAAACATCACTTAAATCACAATTTTTTGTATAATCATAAATGTTTTTTATGTCTAGTAGTTTTTTATAATTATCAATATCACTCAATACTTCTCCATCATTTTTAATTTTATCAGAGTAATCTTTTATGCTCAATCCTTGAATGATTTTTCCATTTTGCTCTATTAATACTATATTAGTATGATATTTACATATCCTAATTAAAACATAATCATTATTTTTTTTTTGCTAAAATAGTTAAATCAAAAATTTCTCCATAATCTATATGCTTAATTGTTATAGGAACAGTATCAATAAAGTCTATTACTTCAATTAATTATTCTTTTTTTACATCAGATATTACTTCCAATTCTTTTGAAGAATCACCAGCAACATAACCCATAGCTACACTTGCTTTAATACCTTTTAAACCATTTGAATTTGGCACAATAACGCTTTTTACATTTTTTATAAGAGAGCCAGAAGCACCAACTTCTATTGAATCAGGTTTTTGATTTAAATATTTTTTTGCGACACTAGATGCATAAGCTATAGAAATAGGCTCAGTACACCCCATTGCTGGAACAAGTTCTGCTTTCAAAATAGAAGAATATGCTTTTTGAATATTAATATCTATCATTTGAACCCTCCCTTATTTTTTATTCAATTATACAATGGCTTTATATGTTTGTCAATTTATAAAGCTATTGACAAAAGTATATATTTTTGTTATATTTACAAGGCTGTCACATAAAAGAAGTGATAAGATATTGCAAGGCTACATTAAATACTGAAAATGACAGTATTAAGAAAATTATCCTTAATACACCAGAGTAAGTAGCCTAAATTTTAGGAGGTTGTTATGAGAAAGTCATTTGTACCAAAAGCATCTGAAGTAACTAAAGACTGGTACATAGTTGATGCAAAAGATATAATTCTTGGAAGACTATGTACAAAAGTTGCAACTATTCTTCGAGGCAAACATAAGCCAATGTATACACCACATTTAGATCTTGGAGATTATGTTATAGTAATTAATTCAGATAAAGTAAAATTCACAGGAAAGAAACTTGATCAAAAAGTTTATTTTCATCACACAGGTTGGATAGGTGGAGACAAGTATATTACTTTACGAAATCAAATGGAAAAAAGATCCGAAAAAGTAATTGAAGATGCAATAAGAGGTATGCTTCCAAAAGGTCCATTAGGGCGAAAAATGTTCAAGAAACTATTTGTGTATAGTGGAGAAGAGCATCCACATCAAGCACAACAACCAAAATTATTAAAAGTGTGAGGAGATAAAATATGGCAAAGTCAAAAGAAAGATATTATGGAACTGGCAGAAGAAAAAAATCAATTGCAAGAGTATATATTATGCCTGGGAAAGGTGAAATTACTATAAATAAAAGACCACTAGATGAATATGTAGGTCTTGAAACATTAAAATTATTAATTAATCAACCATTCCATGTAACAAATACAGAGAACAAATTTGATGTTTTAGTAAATGTGTATGGTGGTGGAGCAACAGGGCAGGCAGGAGCTATACGGCATGGTATATCAAGAGCATTATTAAAAGTAGATAGCGAGTATAGACCTTTGTTAAAAAAAGAGGGCTTGCTTACAAGAGACCCAAGAATGAAAGAAAGAAAGAAATACGGACTTAAAGGTGCTAGAAGAGCACCACAGTTCTCAAAGAGATAATATTTCTCTTACGAGAATATCAGGAAAAGCCCATTTTACAAGGGTTACAGAGATTGTGGAAAGTCGTCAGATGTGCTGGAATTTCAATGGAATGCAACACATATGCAACAAGTATGCAACAAATATATCAATGATATGTATAGGACATTTTTCAGTAGAAATACTGGGGAATGTCCTTTCTTTTTATATCTTATTAATCGTATCTACAAGCTCCTTAATATCAAAGTGGGTATAGACCTTCTCTGTCAGAGTCATTGCTCCAGACTGCCCCACAATCTTCTTGATAATCGTCTGGTCAATACCAGCTTCAGCTAGCATTGATATGCAAGTGTGTCGGCAGCAATGCGGTGTACGGTTAATCTTCAATTTGTATTTAAATAAACGTTAACACTCAAATTCAATCATTTCATCACTTGTTAGTTCTCGACCAAGAAATTTAGATCGCATTATTGCTTCTCGTAATCTAAATGTGCGACCATCAGAAGCTTTAGTCATACGCCCATCAGACATTTCTGTACCGAATTTGATATAATTGGAAACATTATTTTTTATATTACTATTTTCTTTTTTTTCTATCATATTATATCTCCTTAAAATATTTATGTATTAGTGCTATAGCCCCATAACTATCAATATACATATTATGCCAGTCAATTTGTTTTGCTCTCAAAGTCTCTTTATTATGTTCTATTAAATTATTTTTTGCTGTGAATTGAACATAGCCTTCATTTTCATTATCCCAGCTTTCTTTACACGCTATAGCGAAAAGGTGTGCTCCTACTCCTAAGTATATTCCATCCTTTCCTACATTATATGGTGCAGACCAATCAAATTTCCACCCTTTATTTTTAAGTTCCCTATCCTTACTTTCAGTTATTATATCAGAAAGCTTATACTCAGTATCATATTCTTTCCCATTAACTCTGTTTATTAAACAACTTGTTATAATATCAATTATTATATCAATTTCCATATTTAATATTATACAATGAAAGTGGTTCTAAGTCAAGAAAGCAGGAATATAAATTGAATATTTTTAAATTTTTTTAATATAATTTTACTCTTTGTTAAATAATTGTTAAAGTCAAAAAAATGTAGGTTTTGTCTAAAAAATTAATGTAGG
>JAUNSV010000050.1:0-501 GCA_030539055.1 Eubacteriales bacterium
ATTTGCCTTTCTAAATCTTTCATATAAGTTTTTTGCTGCTTTTTTAAATATAATTTTGCCAAAAGTTTCATCATCAATTTATCAGTTTCTATTTCTTCAGTAAAATCCAATAATATATTACCATTTTCTAATTTTTTAAATATCCCAATCCATTTACCTCTCATATTAGTGTTCTCCATATTGAATGAATAACTATCTAATTTTTTCTTTGAAGTAATCTCAAAATATGTTGGATAATTATTTTTAGTATACTCAATAAAATGCTTGTCATCTATTACAACAATTTTAGATAAATCACTTCTCCAACTATAACTTGTATTATCTGTAATAATATCCCAAAGTTTTTCAATATCACAATTGAACTCTTTTTTTATATTTGCTCTAATCATATTTCCACTCCTAAAAATCAGTTAATAACCACTTCTATTATATCATCAATAATTCTGATTTATTTATTATATTTTATAGGACCATCTTGATCCCATGCATCATGAGCATGTA
>JAUNSV010000050.1:511-3977 GCA_030539055.1 Eubacteriales bacterium
TATTATATCATCATCATTTCTGATTTACTTGCTATATTTTATAGTTATACATCTGACTTAAAATAATAAAATTATTTAATAGGTACATAAATCTCAATAATGGAATCTTCTCTATTCCAATGAAATTTATAATCATATTTTTCAAAATAAATAAACTGCTCATTTTCTACTAAAATATTGTTTTTAGGTATTATTTCTTTATAAATATAATTAACTGTATCTTTTAATTTATTCATATTACCAATATGATTTACCTTTAAATATTTTCCTTTTAAAATTAATTTTTCGGTAAAACCATCTGGAATGTAACTTTTTTTAGAAATAGATATATAATAATAAATATTGTTTTCAAATTTTAAAGTAAATGCGTACTTGCACCAATTACTCCCTAAATATAACTTATTTTGTCTTAATTTATTATTGAAATCTTTCCAATGATTTTGTGCTAATTTAATATTATTGCTTAATGACTTTGACAATTCATATCTTATTCCAATTACATTAAATTCTTCTAATTCTATTATTTCATAATTCATTTATTTATTCCTTTTAGTTTATGTGCCGTTATAATTGTATAACTATATGAATTAATTGTAATTTTCATATTATCAATTTCACAATACCAATTCTTTCCTTGCTTATATATATTGCAATTTTCATCTAAAACTTTTTTCTTACAATATTCTACAACATCATAGTTATCTAATTTTAAATTTTTTTTAATTCGATCAATACCCATATCTGTAGTATGAACTTTGTCTATATTATTAAGTAATAGTTGTTTATTATTCATAAACTATCTCCTCACAAATCATTTTTTATATTTCATATAAATCTTTTCATTAAATCCTTTTTGTTTACTATGTTTTTCTTTGATTCTATTAAATTCTTCAAATCCAAAATTACTATAACAATTTATTGCAGATGTATTTATATCAGTGACATCTAATACATATTCACTATACTCACTTAATTTTAAGCTTTCATTTATAAGGGTTGTAGCAATTCCTTTTCTTCTATGACTTTTTCTTACGGATACAAATTCTATATATCCAGTTGTTGATGGATAATCAATAGGTGTTTCAAATTCCTCTTTTAAGACCATCTTTGCAATTAAACCCTTAACAAATCCAAAATATTTTTTGTAAGATGAACTATCAGTTATCACTGCTCGACCATTACAATTTGAAATAGCAATTACACCAACAATTTCATTATCTAATTCTGCTACATAAAATTTATCTATTATTATTCCACTATTAATTGCTTTAGCAACAATACTAGGATCTTTACATAAAACTGAAAAGTCTTTTTCAAATGCTTCTGAAATACATAATGCAATATCCATTCTATCAGTTTCTTTTGCTTTTCTTACCGTCATTAGTATAAATTACCTCACTTTCAAATTGTAATTTTTTATTTTGCAAACTTCTTTTTACAAACAATTCCAACTATAAAAATTATAATACTTGGTAATATAAATTCTAATGCTCTTTCTAATATAAAAACATAGAATGGAGCTGATGAAGTAATTGAATCATATTTAAAATAATCCGCACCTAATCTAATAGCAAATCCTATTAGTAAAAGTATAGCTATAGCATACATAAATTTATAATAATTTTCTTTTTTCATAGTCTTTCTCCCTTCATTAATAAATAATAATTTATAATTAACTACCCAATATTTTTAAATCACCTTTTTCATATTTATTATGACCTTTTAGACTCTTTTTGTATTTCCAACATTTAATTGCCTGTTCTAAATTTTTATCTTTGTTATCATTAAAGAAATCTCTAATATAGGTATTATATTCAAATTGTTTATCAATGGTTGTTTTATTCTTCTTTTTATCTTCTAATATTTGATAATAAGCATCTATTGAGTTCTGATAAGTTTTTCCTTCATTACTTTTTAACCACTTTTGAAATGCCACATTAAATGAAAAACCACTTCCCATTTGTTCTTTATAGAATGCTCTGTGTTTTTCAGAACACACAAAGTTTTTTTCGATAATTGTATCAAGTGTTATTCCATCAATAATTTTACTTTCCCTAGTAGTATGAGTTTTATAAATTCTTTTACCCGTATCTAAAAAGTTAGCAATTCTTTCGGTTAGTTCTAACTTTCCACCAGTTGTTTGCAAATCATTTTTTCTGCAAAAATCAATTAATTCTTCCTTTAAATAATAATATTCTTTAAAGATTTTACTATCTAAATTATTGTCTAAATCAGGTCTTTCACTCATAATTATCGCACTCCTAAATTGTAATTTATCGTAATGAAAAAATATTATTTTTTATTTACTTTTATACGCATAATTGTTTTTAAATTTTCTGTTTTAGTTTTTCTAACATCATTTAAGTAAATGTCATGTGTATCAATTGCATATTCAAGAGATTTTTCTTTTGCAAATGAAATCATACTGTCTAAAGTATCATTCATTTTGTTATAATCACCTAAATGGAAATTTTGAACACATAAACCTTCTTCATATTCTTCAAATCTTAATCTTTTATACTCAATATTTTTTTCTTTCTGAATGGATATCTCAATTGCTTCTTTAAACATTTCATCAGTAATAAAAGATGGTTGCATTATCATCATAGTCCAAGTAAACGATATTTTGCTAGTTCTATCTAAATTCCAGATAACTTCCATTGGCATAACTTTATAATCAATATTATGCTTTTTTCTTGCAATTTCAAATTTTAGTAAATAGGAAATTGTATAAATTGCTTCTGCTGCTAATTGAAAATCTGGATCGTTAGGGTGTCCTTTTCCATCAAACATAATAAATTTCATTTTAGGTACTTCTACAAGTATAGGTGTTTTTTTTGTACTAGCATATAAATGCTTTAAATCTTTTTTTAAATCTAATGTTTTCATATTTTATCTCCCTTTCAAATTGTAATTTTGTATTATTTTGTTACACATGAACCATTATGTTCTTTAAACCAATCTTCAATATGAGCTTTTGCTATATCTGCATCATCATATTTCTCTATATCTGTATGATTAGCAATGTAAGCATTTCCTCCAGCATTTATAATTTGACGGTTTTTATTATATTGAATTTCATATGTATATTCTTCATTATCTAAATTACAAATAAAAGAATACTTTCCTATAATTTTTCTATCTTTTGATGGATTAGAATTTAATAAAACAAATCCTATTATTCCAACAATAAACATTACTATTAAAGAAGCCCCAATAACCCTTAGAGTTTTAACCGTTATTCCAGCAAGTTTTTCAGTATTGTTTACTTTTTCAATTAAAATATTATTTATATCATTATTTGTTAATTCATCTAAACTAACATTAAATATTTTTGACATTTCTTTGGCCTGTTTAATATCTGGTGTTGTTTCTTCAAGTTCCCATTTTGATATTGTTTGTCTTGTTACACCAATTTTTTCTGCCAATTCTTCTTGTGAAAGATAATTTTTCTTTCTTAAATTTG
>JAUNSV010000051.1 GCA_030539055.1 Eubacteriales bacterium
CTGGGGATGGGCGGATTGCTATGAGATTATAGTTTTTTATAGTAACCTGTATTTTACACCTAAATACATTTTGGATTAAAAAGTAAAAAATATTGAATGAAAATAAAAAAATAAATAAAATTATATTTTTATCTATATGTTGTGGTATACTAACTCTTTTTTCTTATATATGTTCTTTTTCAATAGGGGTTAACGACAGTACAACATATGTAACAAAATCAGAGTTTTCCCAAATGATCAACAACTTGGGGAGTAGGATTACTGCTTTAGAGGATTCAATCGATGCTCGTATTTCTGCCCATCTGAATGCAATGCCATTAACACTTGAGGCCGAGGCCCCAATGAAAATAGAAAAAAACACTACAAATAACAAATGGACAATCAAATACGACAAAAGCACATACGAACTCATCCCTTATACACATGGAAATTTCACACCAACACATAGCATAGTCCTGCAATATGACCCGATAAATAACACTATGACATGCCAAAATAGCATCGTGTCGGTAGACTGCTCGGGCCCTGCCACCGCAACCGTCATTAGGGCGTCTTTCAATCTACCTGGTAATTTTCCACAACACACGAATCGCAATAATAACACAACAACTCAAGTAACACAGGAAGGGCGGAGCTGCGTGTACTCGGTCACCGATACGGCATTCCAACTAAGGACAACTTCGCAATACGACGTAGTCACCCGCGCGTACACATTTACTCTTAGCGACTTTTGGTTTAATCTAACTTAAAAATGCAACTTATAACCTAAAATGGGGATACGAAAAATATATAATAAAGGTATATGTGGTAGATAATTAAAGATTTAGGTACTGGCAGACCAGGTACGGGAAAACTCAAACTTCATCAAAACTAAACATAGTAAGTAGTACGACCTTTAACACTTGCTGAAGTTTTTTAAGCGCAAAACTAAGTACTTTTATAACAATTTAACACGAAATACAAAAATAATATGTATTTTTGGCTGAAATTGATTATAGGTTATAGTAAAAAAAATTATATATAATTAAATTGAAAAAAAAATGTAAACTGAAGAATGAATTCATAATTTAGCTTTTTGTGAACAACTTTAAATATCTTTTAATACAGATTATTTATTGTATTTTACTACTCCAACCGTCCCTCGAATTCCCTTACTTGAGATATTTACTGATTGTTGGAGAGGCTATAAATTATAATGAAAACTTACATTATTTTATTAGCACAAAACTACACACTTATTTTAGCATTAATCCATATACTATTGAATTATAAAAAAATCATCATTCATCATAATACTAATCTAAAATTCACTAAATTATACTAGTATAAGTTAATATTATAGTGAATACCTTCCCTGATGTTAAAGTCAAGATGCTATTCTATATATATATTCATAGACTCTGAAATCCCTTTAGTATGATATTGTATTATTTTATTAAACCTATATACTTTGTTATCTGAACATTGTTGATTGATGTATTTTTTATAAAAAAAATCACTCTACTTATTTTTATAAATGTGAGTGATTTTTTTTATAAAAGTTTAAGTTTTCATAAATGTTATCAATCATCACATTTAGAATTGTACGAGAGTGATATGGTCATTAAATATTTATTATGTTAAAAACAAATAAAAAATATATTATTGTAAATTTGTTTCTGCCAATTTTAGAATTTTTTTTTCAGCATCATTAAAATAATATAAAATTTCTTCATTTGACATTTTATCTAACTTTTTTGAAGTTTCAATTCTAATATTATGGATATCATCCACAGACAAATCACATTCATTTTAATCATACATAATTATACCTCATTCAATAATAATGTTTCAAGTGACATTATTTATATTCCTTTATACCCCTTAATATATGTAATCGCTCTGGTACCTCTTACTGTTTTAATATTAACTAAGTGTTTAAAATTCCAAGATATTATTACATCACACTTGTTAAGAATAGCAATCGCAATATGCAAACTTTTAATTTTAAGGCCTCGAGCAAGAAGGCAAATTACCATGTGCATGTATATGAGATAAAGGTTAGGTCAATATTTGTACCCGCCGCCAGGCTACCAGCGGGGATTGTAATGTTAAAAATGTTACCTCCAGATAGTTTTATTACTGGTGTGAAGGACCCCTGGCCCCGTACGCTTATACTGCACCCGGAGCTTGTAGTTGTGCCTGCAGCGAAGTTTGGGGATGGCGTGACTGTTAGTTGTAATAATGGGTTTGTTGCTGTTGATTTAAGTGTTATCAAATTAGTGTTATCATCTATTTTCAGAGTGTTATCAGTGACGGTGCCAGTTAATACTATCGTGTTCCAGAGACTTGTATTATCTGTTGTTAGGTTGACTGCTACCGAGGGAGCATAATAAGAAATTGTATATTTATTATTATGCGGATTTAGAGTAATATTAATTTTATTACCAGCTTCAAACATTACTGGAGTTGAGGTAAAATAGTCTACGATCAACGCTGGTAGAGAGCGTTCAAGAGCAAGCAGTTCAGTTTCTAAGTAATTTAGTCGAGATTCAAATTCCTGTCTAGATACAAAGGAAGTAGAATCATTTACACCAATGGTCAAAGTTTTTATTGAAAAAAGCAATAACAGTGAAAATACCAACAAAACTATATTTACTTTTTTATTTTTCATTCAATATTTTAAATTTTAATAACCAAAATGTATTTATACTTATTAATATTTTTATTTTTAAAAAAAAATTATTCTTTTTGACACCCGCCCATCCCCAGTTTATAAAATGCAAATTAAGGTATTTAAAGTGTAGGGTTAGAGATTTTTTATTTTTATAAATAATTATACAAAAGGTACTTTTATAATTTTATATTAATTTACTAAAAATCTATATGAAATTTTTTATCTAAACTGTACCTATATGGAATTAGTCATAATCTATATGATTATTTTATCAGAAACTTACATTTTTTCATTGAATTTAACATATATATCACATAAAGAAAAAAATAGATGAATTCATTTTATTATGAAATCATCTTTTTTTTTTATAATGTATACAGTTTTCCGTGGTTCTTACGGCGCGATGTCACTGCTCGTTTTGCTATATTTACAAATTAGTGTTCCCACTATTTTGTGTGTTCATGTCTTGGATAATGTAGTAGTATGTATCAGATTTTGTGCTTGACTGGGGGATATTAGGCCTTGTGTAGTGAGTTTAGTTGAAATTGAGGACCGCATCTGTATATCTGAACGTGCATGTTGTACCCCCTGTATAATTTATATTGTTGTTTGTCATTATGGTTAGGTCTGGATAGGTGTACAACCAAACACAAGATTCCCCGTCCATAGTGATTGTATTTATAATTTTGTTTGTCACCGCTGGTAATCCGAGGTCTCGTGAGTGGGTCCATCCCACCCTTGGTCTGTTAAATTGGGTCGTTGGGTTTGTACATGTAGAAGTAGCTTGGTTGATGGTTATTGTTTGGGCGTCAGCGTTATACAAACCTGATAATGTCTCGCCAGTGACCCATCCTGATATCTCCCGCGGCGTGAATATAATTTCGATGGCACCCGATACGTAATTTATGGTCCACTTGTTGTTAACGTTATTATGTATAAGTTCGATCCGGTTGCCTCCTTCAAAATTCATAGGTAATTTCGTTATATAGTCAGTTATTTTACTATTTATTGAAGCTTCTAGGTTCGCAATTTTCCCATTTAAATTTGATATTGTGACATCAAATTCTGATTTAGTAATATAACTGGACGCATCGTTTACTCCGACTGAAAAAGTTTTTACAGAAAGAAATAACAGAATACATAAAAATAACGATATATTTAATTTTTTATTTTTCATTCAATATTTTATATAGATAAACCAAAATGTAATTTAAT